>DAOTXM010000328.1:0-6229 GCA_034435215.1 Anaerolineales bacterium | reverse complement strand
GGCGTGCTTCGCGCGCCCACCCATTTTCGCGGGTTGTCCCTGACATGGTTTGCGTGCACACCAGCAATTCTCATTTTGAAAGAAATATAGTGCTTTTGCTGGCTAGGATTGACAAATCCGAAGCCATACTTGTTGGATTCCCTGGCACCGCCCGCCAGGGCAGGTGTGGCAATCCTGCAAAGCCATAGTGAGAATTGTTGCCTGCAACTCTCTGAACGATTTGGTGTTATGACAAACGTCAAATATATCTTAAATCACCCTTCGGGAGGAAACATGTCAAAGATCGCTATCGTAACGGACAGCACTGCCTACATACCGTCCGATTTGGTCCAAAAATACAACTTGACGGTTACACCGCAAGTTCTGATTTGGGGCGAGGAAACCTTTCAGGATGGCGTCGATATCCAACCTGACGAATTTTATGCCCGCCTCAAAACAGCCAAAGTCATGCCTACTACATCCCAGGTTTCAATTACCACAATGAAATCCACCTTCGAAAGCCTGGTCGAGAAAGGATATGATGTATTGGGCATCTTCATCTCGACAAAACTTTCCGGCACCATTCAGTCTGCTATCCAGGCAAAGGATATGATGGATAAAGCAGGTGAAAAAGTAAACTTTGTGGATTCCATGTCCACCTCGATGGCCATGGGTTTCCAGGTGTTGACCGTGGCGCGGGCAGTCGCCGATGGTGCAAGCCTGAAAGAAGCAATTGCGCTGGCAGAAAAAGCTAGGGATTATACAGGTGTCTATTTCGCAGTGGACACGCTGGAATTCCTGCACCGTGGCGGGCGTATCGGCGGCGCGCAACGTTTCCTGGGGACGGCATTGAATATGAAACCCGTGTTGGCCGTGATCAATGGACGCGTCGAAGCTGTAGAACGCATCCGCACGAAGGGCAAGGCGCTCGATCGCGTTTTGGAATTAGTCATAGAACAAACAAAAGGTAAAACGCCCATCCGCCTGGCAACATTGCATGCTTTTGCCGAAGAGGAAGCACGCATACTGCTCGAAAAGGCCAGCAAAGCAATGAATGCCACAGAAAGCCTGCTGACCGCGGTCAGCCCGGTAGTCGGCACACACGCTGGACCCGGAACGGTTGGTCTGGCTTACATGGCCGGGATGTAAATTCTCACAACAGAGTCTTGTCTCTTGACCCCTTCCGATGAGGAAGGGGTTTTTGTACCTAATGGAACGGGTATAATTTAGCAATGGTACAAACCCTTCCTATCGTTATCGGCATAGCAGGTGGCTCCGGTTCCGGTAAGACCACTGTTGCCCAGGCGATCTTGCAGCGTGTCGGTCCGGACCGAATCGCCTACATCCAACACGACTCTTACTACAAAGACCTGACTGGCCTGCCACCTGCCCAGCGCGCCGAAGTAAACTTCGACCACCCGAATTCGCTGGAAACAGACTTGCTGATCTCCCATATCGAGCAATTGAAAGCCGGATACCCTATAGATGTTCCGATCTACGATTTTTCCACCGACAGCCGTACAGATAAAACCTATAAAGTCAATCCGCGCGGCGTGATCATCGTGGAAGGTATTCTGATCTTCACCGATGCAGCCTTGCGCGCTCTGTTCGACGTAAAAATCTTCGTCGACACCGATGCGGATGTCCGCCTGATCCGCCGCCTGCAACGCGATATCAGCGAGCGCGGCCGGACTGTGGAAAGCGTCATCAAACGATACCAGGCTACAGTCCGCCCGATGCACCTGGAGTTCGTCGAACCATCCAAGCGCTATGCCGATGTGATCATCCCAGAGGGTGGCTTCAACACCGCTGCCCTGGACATGGTCGTCGCACGTATCGAGTCGCTGCTCGTATGAAAATGACCGATACCGGATTTCTCTTTCGAGAAAAGTCAGGAAAATGAAAATTTAATTAGGAGTAGAAATGGCAAAGAAATGGAATACCCCTCCCATGATGGAGATCGACCTCAAGAAAACCTACAAGGCGCATATGGAAACAGAGAAGGGTGAAATGGTCATTGAGCTATTCGCCGCCAAAGCGCCCAAGACCGTCAACAATTTTGTTTTCCTTGCCCGCCAGGGATATTATGAAGGCGTCATCTTCCATCGCGTCATCGCCAATTTCATGGCGCAAGGCGGCGATCCATCCGGAACAGGCACGGGCGGCCCCGGCTATAAATTCGAGGATGAGTTCCATCCCAGCCTGCGGCATGACAAACCCGGCGTGCTCTCCATGGCCAACGCCGGACCGAACACAAATGGCTCCCAGTTCTTCATCACGCACGTTCCCACACCCTGGTTGGATAATAAGCACAGTGTATTTGGTGAAGTGCGCGAAGGATTGGATGTTCTGATGTCCATTCCGCCGCGCGATCCGATGCGCCCGGAATATCCTGGTGTGAAAATCCTGAAAGTGACCATTGAAGAAAGCGCTTGATCCAACCACAAGTCCTGCCCGGAAAACCAGACAGCAGGCCAGGCCCGAGACGACGATCCTGCGTATCCTTGCTCTGCTCGCTGTAATTGGGATCACGGTTTACATCTTCAGTATCCGCGACCGGGTAGAGCAATATGCTGCCTATGGATACCCGGGTATCTTCTTGATTGCCTTGATGGCAAATGCCACCATCTTCCTCCCTGCGCCTGGCGTGGCGATCGTTTTTGCCATGGGCAGCATTTTCAATCCACTGGGAGTGGCCCTGGCAGCCGGTACGGGGGGAGCGCTCGGCGAACTTTCCGGGTATCTGGCTGGCTTCAGCGGACAGGCAGTCATCGAAAGAACGAACATCTATGATCGCATCCAACCCTGGGTGGCGAGATATGGAGGTTGGGCGATCCTGGTGCTCTCCGCCATTCCGAATCCCTTCTTCGATGTTGCCGGTGTAGCGGCGGGCATAGCTAAAATGCCCATGCGTCGATTTTTGTTTGCCTGCTGGATCGGTCAAATCATCAAAATGGCCCTGTTTTCCTACGCCGGTTTTTATTCGCTGGAGTGGCTGACGACCCTTTTCTAATGGCGCGCGTCCTCCACGAATTTGCAAAATAAGTTCATGCAACGCTGGCTACGTTTCAACCGCGACCTCGGTCTACAGCTTCTGGCGCTCTACCTACTGCTGATCCTTCCGTTCCTGGCAATCCTGTGGGTTTTCGATCAGGTGGTAGGCGACCGCATTCGAAATGACGTCGCTGCAAACGACCTGTCCCTAGCCCGGGCTATCGCCCAGGAAACCGACCTGTCCATCAGCAACGCGCTTGCTGCTGTGGAGGAACTGGCACAATATCCCGGCGTCATCGCCGCGGACCCGGCTGCCATGGAAACTTCATTCAGTATCCTCGTCAAAACCCGCCCAGACGTCAACCTGGTCTACCGTCTGGATACAAATGGTATCATGCTTTACCATTATCCCGTTGGACCGGGTTCCACAGTCGGAAATGACTTCTCCTTTCGAGATTACTTTCAACGCGCGCTCGATGCGACTCGCCCCCTCGTGTCCAAAGGGCGCATCTCGCCAACGACCGAACAGGCTGTTGCGACCGCCGTGATGCCCATACGGTCGGCAGACGGGCGTTTCCTTGGACTGGTCGGCATGAATATCAGGTTGGCGAGCTTGAGCAAGACCATATCCGGGATCGTCTCGCAACATCAGGCTGAAGAAGGATTGCAACTCGCCATCCTGGATTCGAGTGCGCAAATCATCGCTCATCCCGATCCCAACCTGCTCCTGCGCCCGGCAAGCGACCTGCTGCCAGGGATCTATACATACGTTTTGGAGGGAGAAAGCGGCACGCTCACGACGACAGACTTAAATGCCGAGGAGAGGCTTTACACATATGCGCCCATCGCGGGGACCGGTTGGGGGGTGATCATCAGCCGCCCAACAGCGACCGCCTTCTCCACGCAAATCTTTATCCGGCGCATCGTGATCGTAGCGGCTGTGGCATTTGCATTGATCGGGTTGTTCTTCTGGATCGCGCTCAATCTGCAAGTGATCAGGCCCATCGAACGGCTTGCACCCGCCAGCAGGTCGATCGGTTTGAATCAACCCATCCGGCCAGAAGACCGGGCTGTCCTCGAAGCGCAAGCCAGCAGAAGCGACCAGATCGGCCACCTGACACGCTCCATCTTGAAGATGGAAGAGTTGATCGCAGACCGCATGAAAGAGCAGTCTACCCTGTTGGAGACGAGCACCGCTGTCATTTCCTCGCTCGACCTGCAGACGGTGTTGAACCGTATCCTCGAGCAGGTTGGCCGCCTGTTGGATGTGCGCATGAGCGCCATCATTGCCCTGGATGAAGGGGCTGGCGTTTTTCGCATTCGTGCCAGCCGCGGATTATCCAACCAATTTGCCGAGCAATTGACCATCCAGCCAAGCGAACCGGGTTCCGTCACGATGCGCGCTCTGCAAGCCCGGGAACCCATCCAGGTCAGCGATACCGAGACTGACCCGTCGTATACACCGCAACGTCCGCGCGCCCGCGCGGAGGGGTACAGGTCCGTTTTGGCTGTACCGCTCAATACCCAATATGCCCCTCCCAGCGCTCTGCTGGTCTTCCGACCTAAACCACACGAATTTACTCACAACGAAATCGAACTGCTCACGAATTTTGCCAATCAGGCCGCCATGGCAATCGAAAATGCCGTGCTTTATGAAAGAAGCGATACGCGCCTGCAAGAGCAGACCCGCCGATTGGAGGCCCTGATCCAATCCCTGCAAGATGGGTTGATCTTGAGCACGTTATCCGGATCGGTCGTCTACGCCAACAGACGGATTGGCGAGCTGGCCGAAATGACGCCGGAGGAACTGGCCGGCGCACCGGTCGAACGAGTGCTCACACGCATCATCGAAAAGACAAGCAACCCTGAAACTCTCTATAAAGATGTCAAGAAATTGCTCGAACACACAAAAAGTCAGCGGGTCGAACTCACGCTGCTTGTTCTGGGTCGCAGTGTGCATTTGCGCCTGGATGCATTCGATGTCACCGACAGGCACGACCTCCCCATCGGCCGGGGCCTGATCCTGCACGACATCACCGCAGACCGCGAACTCGACCGCATGAAGTCCAGCCTGGTTTCGACCGTCTCGCACGAACTCCGCACTCCGCTTGCAGCTATCAAGGGCTATGCAACCACCCTGCTGGCAGACGATGTGGAGTGGGACCAGGACTCGCAACGGGAATTCCTATCTATTATTTCGGACGAATCAGACCGCTTGACAAATCTGGTCAACAATTTGCTGGATTTATCCCGCATCGAAGCCGGGTCTCTCGCACTTTCCCGCGATGAATGCGATGTGAGGGAGATGATCCAACGGGCAGCCAGCCAGGCTCAATTACAACCGGGCAACAGGTTCAAGGTCCGGGTAGAGGCGAAGATACCCGCCTTGTACGTCGACCAGTCACGCCTGGAGACTGTCCTGAGGAACCTGATCGAGAATGCCGTCAAATATGCCGGAGAGCAGGCCACCATCCATGTCGATGTCAAAAAGCGGGAGGGGCAGATCATATTCCGGGTCAGCGATGATGGCCCGGGCATCCCGGAACCCGAAAGCCAGCGCATCTTCGAAAGCTTCTACCAAGTGAACGCCAGCCTGGCGAGAACTTCCAGCGGCGTGGGGCTTGGTCTGGCAATCTGCCAGGGACTGGTGCGCGCACATGGGGGCGAAATCTGGGTGGAGAAACAAAAACACGGCGCCTGTATCGCCTTCTCCATCCCCTTTGTTTCCTCGTCCGGAGCAATCAAAACTTCACAAGATATGAAGGCAGTAGCATGAACAATCCAGTAGTGCTGGTCGTCGATGACGAAAAATCCTTACGCGATTTTGTGCGAAAAAATCTGGAGGTGCGCGGTTACAAGGTGGTGATCGCCTCGAACGGTTTGGAAGCCATGGCGGTTTTCAATAGAGAACCGGTTGACCTGGTCATCCTGGATATCATGATGCCGTATCTGGATGGCCTGGAAACCACACGCCGGATCCGCCAGTCTTCGACTGTCCCGATCATCATCTTGACCGCTTTGGGCGAGGAGGCCGATAAGGTGCGCGCTTTCGATTTTGGTGCGGACGACTACCTCACCAAGCCGTTTGGGGTGGGAGAATTACTGGGACGCATCAAAGCCGTTTTGCGCCGCGCGCGCTGGTCAGAGCCGGGCACACGGGAGGAGCGCATCGTCCGCGGGGAAATCTGCGCGGACCTGGCGCGGCATGAGGTGACGGTACGCAGCGAGGTCCTGGACCTGACGCCGACAGAATTCA
>DAOTXM010000327.1:0-2781 GCA_034435215.1 Anaerolineales bacterium | reverse complement strand
GGCTGAAAGCCTTCTCCCAAGGCCTCATGCGCCTGCCCGATAACCATAAACGCCGCCGGATCGGCTTCCTGCACGATGGTCTTAAATTGCGCCACTTCTGAGCGCGTGACCACACAATATAAGACAAGCTTCGAGGTCCCCGTATAAGCGCCTTTGCCGGAGAGCACCGTCACGCCGCGCGCCATGACCGAGAGAATTTCATGGGAGACGACATCCGGCCGGGCGGTGATGATCAACGCGGTGCGGATGGTGCCAGAGCCCACCAGCGTATTCTCTGCGACGATCCCGCTGACATAGAGCGTGATGAGTGCATATAGAGCCGGCTGCCAGCCAAAAGACAGACCTGCACCCAAAATGACCGCCGAATCGACGATCATATAACTTTGCGTCATCGAAACGCCACGCCAGTGGTTGAGGATGCGCGCCAAAATATCCGTGCCGCCGCTGGTGCCACGCGCACGGTAGACCAGTCCGTAGCCAAAGCCGCTGACGATCGCGCCGTAGAGCGAGTTCAGGAAAATATCGTTTGTCAAACCGTTCAAGGGGAAGAACGGCAGGCCCGGGATAAGGTCTACAAAAAAGGAGAAGGTTACAACGGCAAAGACCGTCCGGGATACGAAGCGCGGTCCGCCCAGGAAACGCCAGCCCAAAATGAATAACGGGATATTACCGATCAGAACCATCAGACCAATCGGCCAGCCCGTGTAAGCGTTGATAAGCTGCGAGATGCCGCTCAATCCCCCGCGCACCAGGTTGGCCGGGACAAGGAACAGGCGCAGACCTACCGCCTGCACCGCTGTACCCAGGAGGATCAAGGTGTAATCCTGTATGGCCAGCCAGATTTGTTTTTTGTCTTTGATCATTCGTGTACCTTCGCCGTTTGCTGGAAATTAGATTAAGTTCACACCGGCCAGTTTCTCGATCACGCCGATCACCGCCAAGTTGTCCAGCTCGCCCATGTCCAGTTGCAGCATGGCATTGAACAATTGTGTGTTCTCAGCCGTCGCGGGCAGCGGGATGCCATACTCACGCGCCGATTCCATCACGATGTTCAAATCCTTGGCTTGCATGTAGGCTTTGAAACCCGGCTGGCGGTTGCCATCGAACAAACGCGGCGGCTTGACATCCAGTGTCCAACACTGGGCGGCGCCGGTTTTGATCGCCTCCACCACCTTTTGCGGATCGACGCCTGCTTTCTTCGAGAAGATCAGCAATTCGCCCATCGCGACCATCTGCGCGGCGACCATGATCTGGTTGGCAGCCTTAGCCACCTGTCCCGCGCCCGCGCCGCCGACATGGGTGATGGTCTTGCCCATAGCTTGGAAAACGGGCATGACTTTTTCCAGCGCAGCCGCATCGCCGCCGACCATGATGGTCAACGTGCCGTTCCTGGCGCCGATGTCCCCGCCGGAGACGGGTGCATCAAGGCTTAATACACCCTTCTCAGCCAATGTTACTGCAATCGCACGCGCCGCGCCCGGTTTGATCGTGGAGTTATCCACAAAAATCAATCCTGCCTGTGCGCCTGCGATGATGCCATTCTCGCCCAGCGCAACTCGTTCCACATCGGGGGTGTCGGGCAGGTTGGTGAAGACCACATCCACCTGAGCAGCGACTTCGGCGGGGGAAAACGCGGGGATCGCGCCTTCAGCGGCAAGTTCATCCACTGCGGCACGGGAACGGTTGTGTACTACCAGCGGGAATCCGGCTTTCAAGATATTACGGGCGATGGATTTGCCCATCAGGCCGAGGCCGATGTATCCGATTTTCAGCATGGAAAACTCCTTGGGGGAAAATGTCGGAGCGATTATACCCCCCGCCGGGATTTGCGGAAGGTGGGGGAGGGTGCCAAAGGCGGGCAGGGGTGGAACCAAACAAAGAGCCTGCCCCCATAATGGGAGCAGGCTCGAAGGTCAGAATGGAGCGTTTATTTGATCTCGTAGGTCATGCTGACCGTGACCGTCAGGGTCAACTGGCCGGGCTGGATCGGCACCGTGGCTGCTTCTGTCACTGCGCCGCCACCACCCTTGCCATAGGTGTTCAAGTAGGGAACGGGGGCCGAGTCATAGAAACTGATGGTCTGCATCTCGCCCAGCTTCACGCCCGCAGCTTCGGCCAGTTCCTGCGCCTGCCGCTCGGCATCCTTGACAGCCTCGGCGCGGGCTTCCTTGAGCGCCTCGGTTTTGTCGGCCACATCGAACTGGATGCTGTTGATGCTGTTGGCGCCAGCCGCTACCACGGAGTCGAGCAGGTCGCCCAGGTTATCCAGCTTGCGGACGGTGACATAGACCGAGTTGTCGACCACATACCTGACGCCAATCTGCTTGCCATCCGGGCTGTATTGCTGGTTGGGCCAGATGCTGAAATTGGTGGTGCGAATGTCCTTTTCCGCGACACCGGCTTTTTTGAGCGCATCGATCACCTGCTGGGTTTGATCGTTGTTGGCGGTGACTGCCTCGGCGGCGGTTTCCATTTCAGTATGCACGCCAATATAGATATAGGCAATATCAGGATTCAGGAATACCTGTCCGGAGCCGTTCACGTTCATGGTACGAACCGGGGGGGCTGGATTCGCCACAATCGTGGGGCTGCAAGCGCCCAGAGCCAGTGCCAAAAGCACGACAGCTGAAACGAATAAAGTTTTGTTACGCATGGTTTTATCTCCTTGATGTGATATTAACATAACATAGACGATGATATTTTCAAAAAGTTCCCAGTTAACTACTCAGCCTGTATTTTTTAAAGAGGCGGCAAAAATGGTGTGCGCGGGTGGCGTACGCC
>DAOTXM010000326.1:0-3620 GCA_034435215.1 Anaerolineales bacterium | reverse complement strand
AAACAATTCCAAACGCTTTCTTTCCAGTTTATTAAGAAATAGTAGTCAATACGCCAAGAATATGTCAAAATAAGATATATCACTGAATTGGGTCGAGATCTGTCTTCCGCCGGGAGGCTGCCATGCGAGCGAGCAACCAGAAGGACCGCGCGAGGGGAGGGTTATCTCGTCATCAGGGGCAGGGAAGTCTTCAGGTGGGTCGGGCAGGTCAAGAGTCTAGGGTAAGGATGCACGAAAAACGAGCAGCGGAGTGTTGCTGCGGCATTCCAGTGGCAGGCTGATTTTGCGCGTCCGATATCCAGATTTCAGTTACAGCATGACTTGTTTTGGAAAAGGAGGCCCAGAATGAATATCCAAGCACAAGGAATGGATTTTGGATTTACAACAGAGATCATTCCGGAATGCCATCACATATGCTTGATCTATGACAGTGAGGAGCAACGACGAAAGATCGTTTCACAATATCTAGCCGCCGGGTTGAAACAGGGGGAGATCGTCCGTTATTTTGCAGATGAGACTTCTCCAGAGGAAGTCCACGCCTGGCTGCTGGAGACAGGGATAGAACCATCCAAGGCCGAGGAGGGCGAACCGTTCAAAATAGTAAAAGCCGAGAACGCTTACTGCCCAAGCGGAAAATTTGTGCCACAGGTCGTGATCGACAGTGCGATATCCCGCTATGCAATGGCCAAGGCGGCCGGTTACACTGGTTCGCGCGTCAGCGGTGAAATGACCTGGGTGCTGAGAGGCATTCCCGGCTCTGATCGGTTCCTGGAATATGAAATGGGACTCAATACAATCCGCGAGACTTTCCCGTACATAGGAATGTGCCAGTACGATGCCCGTCGTTTTGACGGGGCGATGTTGTTCAAGGTGCTGCAGGTACATCCGTTCATGGTCGCGCAGGGGCAGATTGTCAGGAATCCGTTTTACATCAAGCCGGGTGAATCCCTATAAGGATTCGAATCGAAACTGTAAAAGTCGATGGTGGTTTATATCGCCGTAAGGAGATGCCGCTTATGAAGACGAACAGGGACCGCACTGAAAACAAGGATTGGCAGAGAGTCGATCCGCGCGTTCTGGGTCAGATCCTGGCGGCGCAAAACATCGATTTTGTCCTGCCAGATACAACTCGTATCGCCGGTTTCTTCGCCGAAATCCTGAACACCATCCCCGGCGTGTCGTCCTGCCGGGTGTGTCTCGAGGGCGTGACTGTTCATAGAGGGGACATGGACAGTGGAATTTGTGAGGCGTGTCGGGCATCCTGGAAAAGAGCCGCAGGACAGGAGCAGATATCTCCATTTCTGCCGGATCTCGATTTCAAGTGCAGGCTGGGTGAGCAACAGGGTATGTACCTGAACGCCGTGACTTCCCTCCACCATCACTTCGGCTTTTTCATTTTCCGGGTCAGCGATCTTGATGTATTCGATGTCTACAAGCCTTTTATCAGCAACCTCGCCAATTACATAGCGCTTTCGCTGGAAAACCGCCTGCAACGGGACTTGCTACAAAAGTCGCAGGCTGAGTTGGAGCGCAAGGTGGAGGATCGCACAAAGGATTTGGCGGCTACCAATGTGCGATTAATGGAGGAAGTCCAGACGAGGCGGCAGGCGGAAGAGGCGCTCCAGGAAAGTGAACGGCAGATCAAACAACTGATCGAAAGCTCTCCAGTGGCGATGGTTGTATCGCATGGAGTGGATGAACGCGTCGAATTCGTCAACGCGAAATTTGCCGAGTTGTTTGGCTATTCTATCGAAGATATTCCGGATGTCGAACATTGGTGGCCGCTCGCATACCCGGACGAAAAATATCGGGAGGAAATCAAAACGCAATGGAAGGAAAAAGTCGAACAGGCCATCAGGGATAAGGGCCAGATTGAACCGATGGAGGCAACGGTTACGTGCAAGGATGGTTCGCAGCGTTACGTCGAATTTCGTCTTTCGTCCGTTGGCGAAAAACATCTTGTCACGTTTGTCGATCTTACCGAACGCAAGCAGGCGGAGAATGCATTGAAGGAGCGGGAACGGCATTCTCAATCCTTGCTGCGCCTGTCTCGAAAACTGGAACAGGCTCAAACATACGCCGATGTTCTGAACGCGGCGCAGGATGAAGTCAGGGAAATCATTGGCTATCAAAACTTGTGGGCTTATCTCTTTACTCCGGATAAAAAACAGGCCAAAGTCTTGCATGCCAAAGGCCCAAAGTCAGACATGGTCATGTCAAAAGAGGGAACAGCTACAATTACTATCGAGGGGGATCGAATGATGGAGGAGTTTCTGGAAACAAAAGAGATCCAGGTCGTTGAGGATGCCCAGATTGACGAGCGAACTGATAAAAAAATCGCAGCGAGGATGGGGAACCGCACGCTTGTGCATGTGCCCATTTTGTTGTTCGACAGGCTCGTGGGTTCGGTTGGCATGGGTACTTTTGGGGACGAGGGCGTGCGGGTGCCGACGGCCTCGGAACGGGAATACCTGATAGCTTTGGCCAGCCACATGGCCGTCACACTCGACCGTATCCACCTGCTCGATGAGCGCAGGCAGGCCGAACAATCATTGAAGGAAAACGAAGAAAAGTTTCGTACCCTCATCGAACAATCAGCAGAAGGTGTAATGCTGGCAGATGAGGACGGCAATATTGTCGAGTGGAACCATGCTTATGAAAGAATGACGGGATTGAAACGCAGGCAAGTCCTGGGGCAGCCTCTTTGGGGCATCATGATTCAACTCATTGCACCGGAGCAGAAAACTGCGGAGCGACGCGAAGCGATTAAATCCAGCATATTAGAAACGCTGCGTACCGGCAAGTCTCCCTTGTTCGCCGCACCAATCGAGATGGAGTTCTACCCACTATCGAGCAAGGATAAGCGCTACTTCCATCAAACGATTTTCCCCATCGAAACGGAAAAGGGGTATCGCATTGCATCCCTGATCGAAGATATCACCGAGCGCAAACGGATGGAAGAGGCATTGCGCGCCAGCGAAGAACGGTTACAACTCGCACTAGATGCTGCGAAGATGGGCCAGTGGGATTGGAATATTGTCACCGGGGAAGTTGTGTGGTCGCAGCAGTGCCTGGCGCTTTATGGTCTGCCGCCCGATACCACGATGAGCTACGAGCGGTTCCTACAGGCGTTGCACCCGGAAGATCGAGAGCGCGTCGACGCTGCCCTGAGGCGAGCAGTAGAGGAACGCACCAATTATGATGAAATGAAACGAACCATCTGGCCGGATGGCACGATCCACTGGACGGCCTCACGGGGTCAGGTTTACTGTGATGCAGCAGGAGAACCCATCCGCATGATCGGCGTCACCCTGGATATTTCCAAATGGAAAGAAGCGGAAGCGCAACTCCTCGCCAGCGAACAACTCTTCCGGGCGCTCGTGGAGAACTCACCCGACTTTATCGCCCGCTACGACCGGGAATTCCGTCGCGTCTACGTCAATCCTGCTATTCAGCGTCTTTTTACAAGTCCGACGGAAAGTGTACTTGGCAAGACTCCCAGGGAGCAAACGCCGCTTTATGCTCCGCAAGTATACATCGAGCACCTGCAACATGCGATTGAGACCGCCGCCGAAAGTGTTTTGGAAACGCCTTTTCGCACAGCCCAGGGTGATATGCAC
>DAOTXM010000325.1:0-7124 GCA_034435215.1 Anaerolineales bacterium | reverse complement strand
CACAACCATTTTTTCGGTTATTCCTGGTTATGAATGTGTATCAGTAATGCAACCTTGCGCTGTAATGCAGCTATATCTAAATTATGGCAAATATCTAAAGAGCGGCTTATCTGGTGCCCGAAGGTTTCCAGATGAGCCGCAATTCAAATGGATTATGGATTTTCTGATGTATAAACATTGGGCTTCAACTTTACTCTCCCTGGTCTTATTTTTGCTATTTTTGGGCGGCATGGCTTTTGTACAGTTCGCCTCCCCTGACCTGCCAGATAATGATGGATATTATCACATCAAACTGGCCAGCCTCATGCGCACGGAAGGCCTGAAACCGGACTTTCCCTGGTTGCCTCTCAGCATTTTGAACGAAAACGAATTTTACGATCACCACTTTCTTTTCCATATCGCCCTCATCCCATTTACATTTGGCGACCTGCGCCTGGGAGCAAAATGGGCTGCCGTGCTATTTTCCAGTTTGGCGTTTTTGACAATCTGGTATCTATTTCACCGCCAGCGGGTACCTTTGGGGTGGTTGTGGGCGCTTGCGCTTCTGGGTATCTCGGATGCCTTTCTGTACCGCATGAGCATTACCCGCGCCCAGTCGCTCTCCCTGGCGGTGCTGGCCTTAGGGATCACCTGGATGTTGGAAGGCAAGTACTGGCATTTGGGGATTTTAGCCTTTCTATATGTCTGGTTATATGATGCCTTTCCGTTGTTGCCTATTTTGGCTGGTTTACACCTGGTCTCCACTGCGTTGTTGGAACATCGCTTCGAATACCGTTCATTGCTTTTCGTGTCGGTTGGTATTTTGTTGGGAATGCTTGTCAATCCCTATTTCCCCGACAATATCGTCTTTTCCTTCCGCCACATGTTACCAAAATTGACCGATGCCACTTCGGTCAGCGTGGGCAATGAATGGTACCCCTATGATACAGGTCAATTGCTGGAAAACTCACTACCAGCCCTGGTTGCGTTTGGGAGCGGGGTCGTGGCGCTGGGTTTAACGGGCCGGAAGATGGATGTGCGCACGGGATTGGCGCTCCTCACCGCGCTCCTATTTGGATGGATGCTCTTTCAAGCCCGCCGATTTATAGAATATTTTCCACCCTTTGCTCTGATCTTTGCTGCCTTTGCCTGGGCGCCCCTGTTCCCGGACAAGCAATCTGTTATTGTTCCCCCATCGCAGCCCGACCCCTGGGCGCTTCTACGAAGGAACCTGCCTGCGTTTTTTCTAGCGCTTATGGTTGTTTTCTCCGGTTTCAAGTCTATGCCGGCTGTGCAGGATAGCTTGCGTGGTTCGAAGCCCTATAACTTGTATGCAGGCGCATCCGCGTGGTTGGAAGCGAATACCTCGGCAGGAGAGCGGGTTTTCCAAACCGATTGGGACGATTTTCCCCGTTTGTTCTACTATAACACCCACAATACTTATCTGGTCGGACTCGACCCAACCTACATGCAACTCTACGATCAGGAATCATACGACCTCTGGGTGCTGATTACGCGTGGAGAAATATCCCAACCATCGCAGTTCATTGCCAACCATTTTGGTTCGCGTTATGTGCATAGCGATTTGAAACATGGAAACTTTCTCCGTCAGGCCGAACGGGATCCCGGTTTGCGAGAAGTATATCGAGACGATCAGGCTGTGATCTTTGAAGTGGTCAGAGAAGCTGTTTCTTATTAGAGAATGCTATACTTGGATGGAAACCATAACGCCAGATCTTTCGGTTAATTCAAGAGTAATACCTCGGCCCATGTCCCTACTTGATACTCATCGCGAACTGGATGGCCTGCGTTTGCTCGATCCGCAGGTTGTTGGTGTTGTCTACGACCGTTATTTCCCGGATATCTACCGTTATGTGTTTTACCGGCTCAACAATGAGCAGGTAGCGGAAGATATCGCCAGCGAAGTCTTTGTGCGCCTGTTGGAAGCTGTTAGGGGAAACCGGGGTCCGCAAACCAACCTCAGAGGCTGGTTGTTGTCAACCGCATCCAATGTAGTAGCAGACCACCTGCGGAGCGCATATCGACGACCGACAGAATCGTTATCTGACTCCATGCCTGATCTTGCATCATCCCTGACCGATGAAATCGACCACCGCCAGCAAACTGAATCCGTACGTCGGGCGTATGCTCAACTCACCCCCGAGCAGCAAAATGTACTGGCTTTGCGCTTTGGAAATGGATATTCCCTGGAAGAAACGGCTGCTTTGATGCGAAAGAAAATCAATGCTGTGAAAGCCCTCCAATTCCGTGCGCTGGCTGCGCTCCAGCGCCATATTGGGGAGGTGCCTTATGAATGAAAAGAATTTATATGATGCCCTTGAAGTTTGTTTACAAGCTGTTGAAACGGGAGCAGACATCGAGTCCGCTTTGAAGCGCTATCCTCTGATGGCGGAACAACTGCGCCCTATGTTGGAGACATCGCTCCAGGCGCGCACTTTGACTGCACCTTCTATCCCGGAAGCGGCCATGCGACGCGGCCGTGCGCGCGTTTTGCAGTATGCCTCCGAGATGCGTGAATCCGCACAAAGCTCCCGGAGGTCAATATTCTCGTTTCCTCGTCTGGCGATTTCTTTAGCTTTGATGATCATCTTCGTATTGAGTGGCACAGGACTAGTGCGCGCCTCTACCGAAGCATTGCCGGGTGATAATCTATATCCAGTTAAAAGATCCTGGGAAGATTTGCGTTTCCTTTTTGTTTTTAATTCTGAAAGTCGTAAGAGACTACATAGTGAATTCGAGCAAAAACGTTTGGAAGAAATTTCTGAGTTATTGAACCAAGGCCGACACGAGATGATCTCGTTTGCAGGAATGGTCACAGAACAAAATGGGGATCAATGGATGGTAGCCGATATTCCTGTACGAATCACACCTGATAGTGAGCTGCCTGCTGAACCTGTAACTATAGGTACAATGGTAATGGTAGAAGGACGAACCGCCTCCGAGGGTGTAGTAGAAGCCAAGCGAATAGAGATATTGGAGACGGCTACATATCCTCCGCCTGTTGGTCCTACTGAGGTTGAAGTTCCTGAAAATACTGAGAATGAAAATGTTGCTCCGGAAAACAACATTAATGATGATGACAATGAAGTAATAATAGAGATCTTAGAAGATAATCAAAATGGTAATGGTAACGAAAACGGCAACGAGAACGAAAATATGAACAATTTTCCTGATGATGAAAATGATGGCAATGATGACAGTAATAACAACGATTCCGGTAGTGGTGATAACGATGATGACAGTGGCGATGATAATAGCAATTCAGGTGAAGGCGACGATGATAGTGGTTCGGGCGGTGGCGGGGGAGACGGAGATGATGATTAACCTTTTGGACAGGTGCTTCGCCTGTCCAAAATATTTAAGTTGTCAATTTGACCGAATTGGAGTACATTAAGCCCTTAGCACGTTCGTTCTACATTGGGATAGTAGAATAATGCACAGGAGTTCCCTGATGGCGAATAATGGAATGTACCTTGGTCGATATTACGATCCCATTCGCAAGCAAACAGCAGAGAAAACGTTTTTTTACGATCCAGCCGATTTGACCACGCATGCGGTTGTCACGGGTATGACCGGTTCGGGCAAGACTGGCTTGTGCGTCACGCTGCTGGAAGAAGCCGCGCTGCAGGGTGTCCCTGCGATCGTGATTGACCCCAAGGGTGATCTGACCAACCTCCTGCTGCATTTCCCGCACCTGGCTCCCCAGGATTTCCAGCCCTGGATCGACCCGGAAATGGCGCGTCGCGCCGGCAAATCGCTTGACCAGGCGGCTAACGAAGCCGCGCTCTCCTGGCGTAACGGCCTTCAACAGTGGGGCATCGGTGCTGATCGTTTGCTGGCGCTCAAGAACGCCGTCCAGTTTGCGGTCTACACACCTGGTTCGGATGCCGGCCTGTTGGTGAAGGCGTTGTCTTCGCTGGCGTTGCCGTCTGTGGAGGAGCTAGCCAGCAGGGAAATCCTGGTCGATAAGATATCCACCACCGTGACCGCCCTGTTGGGGCTGGTCGGTATAAAAGACATCGACCCCTTGCGTTCGCGCGAACACATCCTGCTTGCAAAGATCATCGAGGAGACCTGGAATCAAGCGAAACATGTCGATTTGACCGAATTGATCCTGCAAACCCAGAATCCACCCTTCGATAAATTAGGTGCCTTCCCTGTCAATACCTTCTTCCCCAAAAAAGATCGTATGGAACTGGCGATCCAGTTGAACAATATTCTGGTATCCCCCTCATTCCAGAGTTGGCGTGAGGGTCACGAATTGGACATTCAATCCTTACTGCTCATGCCGGATGGACGCCCGCGTCATAGTATTTTTTACCTGGCGCACCTGTCTGATTCCGAGCGTATGTTTTTCGTGACGCTTCTTTTGTCAGCGATCGAAAGTTGGATGCGCACCCAGGTTGGCGCCACTTCCCTGCGTGCCATCCTTTACATGGACGAACTCTTCGGGTATTTGCCTCCGCAATTCAATCCGCCTTCCAAACAGCCGTTGCTGCGTCTGCTCAAACAGGCGCGCGCGTTCGGCCTGGGTCTCCTGCTGGCTACCCAGAATCCGGTCGATCTGGATTACAAGGCGCTTTCCAACGCCGGTACCTGGTTCATCGGAAAGCTGCAAACCGAGCGCGATAAAGAGCGTCTGTTGGATGGACTGGAGAGCGCGGCAGGTGATGTCTCGCGGGGCGAGATCGATAAGTTGATTTCCACATTGGGGAAACGAGTCTTCATCCAGCATAACGTCCATGCCAGACAACCCGCCCTGTTCCAAACCCGCTGGGCGATGAATTTTCTGGTTGGTCCCCTGTCTCGCAACCAAATCCCGGCATTGAATACCCTCGTCGGTGCGGATATGTTGCAGGTAACGCCTGACGTGCCGGATGTGACTCTACAAACGGCGACCAGATCTGGGGTCCCGGGCGCTCCGGATTCTCCCGAGCCTGCTCCCGTTGTTAAAGCGATTCCCGTCCCTCAACCGGTTCCGTCAAAGCCTGCTCCATCCGAATTGGGCTATGAAACACGCGCCCCTGTCCCGACTGGCGTGTCCGAATATTTCCTGCCGACCAATCTCAGCCTGACCGAAGCGATACGCGCGGCTGGACAGTCCCTGCCCGACGCGCGGTTGGATGGCGTACTGTATCGCCCAGCCTTACTGGCAGCAGCCAACGTGCGGTTTCTCGACCGCAAATACGGCGTGGAAACGGAAGTCCAGCGCGCTGCACTGGTAGCGAATCCGGACCGGCGCGGTGTGGTGCGTTGGGAAGAACATTTCTTCGGTAACTTTCCTGTAAAAGACATAGAATATACTCCTGCGCCGCAGGCACGTTTTTCGCCCCTGGACCTGCCTTTGAACGATTCCAAACAGATGGCAGCTTTGCAGCGTGATTTTGCCGACTGGGCCTATCGCACTGTCACCGTGACGGCCAGGGCAAATGAGACACTCAAAGTATATGCCGGACCAGATGTTTCCCAGGCCGAGTTCATGAAAGCCTGTGCTGAAACCGCCCGGGAAGCGCGTGATGCGGAGATCGAGAAGAGGGCAGCGCAGTTAGACCGAAAGATCAAGCTGCTGGAAGATAAATTGCTGCGCGAAGAGCGCGAATTGCATGAAGATGAGGCTGAATTGTCGCACCGCAAAATGGAAGAAATGGGCACGCACGCTGAAAATGTCCTGGGATTGTTTGGGGGCAGAAAAAGCACACGCCGGTTGTCCTCCTCGCTGGCCAAACGCCGCATGACCGAGCAGGCCAAGGCGGAAGTGGAAGAATCGCTGGATGCGTTGGCGCAGTATAAAAAAGAAATCCAGGCATTGGAGCAGGAGCGCCAGCAGATGGTTGATGAGGTAAACGATCGTTGGGGGAATGCAGTCAACGATACCAGCGAAGTGACAATCGCGCCCAAGAAAACGGACATCTATATCGAGTTGTTTGGGGTGGCCTGGATGCCATATTACCTGGTCGATTCCGGGAGGGAGATGGTCGAGGTTCCAGCATTTGGACAGGAATGAGATATTGAACATTTTCTGGCTCACTTTAGCGGTTTTGATCTGGGGAGCAGCCCATTCGATTCTGGCTTCCTTAGAAGCCAAGCATTGGATTCGTCGCATGACGGGGGATGCCGGGGAGCGCTTTTATCGTTTTGTCTATAACATTTTCTCTGTTATCAGTTTTGCTCCAGTTTTGTGGTTGATGTTTATCCTGCCGGATCGCGTGTTGTACCAAATCCCGTCACCCTGGATCTACCTGTCGCTGACTGGTCAGATCGCGGCATTGGTATTGTTGGTGGTCGGGGTCCTGCAAACGGATACATTATCGTTCATTGGCCTTAGACAACTTGTGGAAGGAAAAGAACCGCCTTCCAAAATGGTCACGCATGGACTATATCGCTGGGTGCGGCATCCGCTCTATACGGCAGGGTTGCTCTTCATCTGGTTGACACCGGTGATGAGCCAGAATGCTCTGATTGTGATCCTTGCGGCTACGCTATACATTGTTGTCGGGGCGTTCTTCGAAGAACGCAAGTTAGTGCGTGAATTCGGGGCGGCTTATGCAGCCTATAAAGCAACAACCCCGATGCTCATCCCCCGGCTTAAATTTCGGCGGAACAAATAACGTTCCTGCGCGTCTTTAATCTATCAATTGCTATCCCCTTTTGGGAATTTGTGTGCACGCAAAACATGTCAGGGACAACCTTTTCGCGGTACTTTCTGACAACCTTTGCATGCACACGGGAATTTCGTTTTAAGCTTTGATTCACCTCGAAAGGGTATAATTTTCTCATGGCTACCGTCTCTTATCCATCTTCGCGGCGCAACCTGTTGGTGCCACAAATTCTGGCGGCCCTGATCAGCGGACTGACCCTCTTCCTGGGGGCTGTCCTGCTCTGGACGATCGGCTTCCAGCTGATGTATGCCGGTCGTATCTTCCCGGGCGTGTCCGTTGCCGGTGTGGATCTTTCGGGCCTTTCCCCCGCAGAAGCGACTCTCAAGTTGAGCCAGACATTGTCATATCCATATACTGGCAAGATCGTCCTGCGGGATGGAGGCCGGGTTTGGGTGGTCACGCCAGCCCAGATGGGCATGGCGTTCGATGCCTCCTCCAGCGCGCAGGCGGCCTATCGACTCGGTC
>DAOTXM010000324.1:0-11840 GCA_034435215.1 Anaerolineales bacterium | reverse complement strand
GCTTCGCAGAAGGTGTCAACCTCAAGATCAAAATGCTCAATCGCCGTGGGTATGGCTACCACAATTTCAACTCATTCCGCTTACATGTTTTGGTAGCCTTTGACCCTGTTTCCCGTTAGAAACGGGAGAGCCTTAATAGCGAAATCAGCGGACTGCTGGGCATCAACTTTGCCTCTTTCGCCAACCATTCGGCCTGTTAAAGGAGGCTATCTTTATGCCGCTATACGATTACCAATGCCAGGACTGCCAAATGGTTTTCGAAGTGCGCGCCACATTCAAGGAAAAAGAGGCCGGATTGAAACCCGAGTGTCCGCGTTGCAAAAGCAAGGAAACGCATCAACTCCTGACCTCGGGCCTGCTCCTGCGCCAAACAGGTGATGGCGCTTCCCTGGCGCTGCCTGGATGCGGCCCAAACGCCGGGCCGGGCTGTTGTGGGGGATGAGGCTCTTTACCAGCTTCGCTTCCATGAAGTAAAACGCCCTGACAAGCCGGGAATCACCCCGGCTTATTGTTTTTCAATTTATATTCAAAAAGATGAATGTCATTGATAATTTATGACATCTGCCCCTTGTTGTTTTATACCTCAGGCGTACAATCGCATTCATAAAAATGAATATAGGTGAATCAATGGATGAGTATCAGAACGAAATCAAATACTTGAAGGCCCTCAGCCATCCAGCGCGGCTGGCGATCCTGGAAACTCTGCGCCAGGGCGAGGCATGCGTCTGCCATCTGGAAGCCTTGTTCGGCTGGCGGCAGGCGTACATTTCACAGCAGTTGATGGTATTGCGCGAAGCCGGGCTGGTGGCAGACCGCCGCGATGGTTGGAATATCTTTTACCGCGTGGTCAAACCCGAAATCTACGCAGTGATCGACGCAGTCTATCGGGTCAGCGGGCGCGGCGCACGGATCGAATTGCCGATGGCCTCGCTTGATACCTGTACCTGTCCCCATTGCACTACGGAGATCGAAGCGCCGGTCAAGTAGGCGCTTTTTTCAGGCAAAAACTCATTCAGTTTTTTGAATAAAGGAGCATCCAATCCAATATGGAAAACACTGTCCAAAAACCTATCAGGAAACTTCCCGGCGACATACACGTCTTTGTTCTCGCAGGATTAGCGGCAATTGCCTGGTTTGCTGCTTACAACATTATCCAGCCACTGGCAAACTGGATTGCTTACGGCTTGCTGGCGCAGCCTCAGGGATCACATCTGGGCGAATCGCTGGCGTTCTTTTTCTACGATGTGCCGAAACTGTTTTTACTGTTGGGCGGCATGATTTTTGTCATCACCCTCTTTCAAACCTTCATTGACACCCAAAAAGTGCGCGCGATGGTGGAAAAACGCGGCGAAGGCCTCGGCAACCTGATGGCGGCTGCCTTTGGCGCGATTACACCGTTCTGCTCCTGCTCCTCCGTGCCGCTCTTTATTGGCTTTGTGCAGGCGGGCATTCCGCTGGGTATTACCTTCTCGTTCCTCATCACTTCCCCGCTGATGAATGAAGTTGCTTTTGTGCTGTTGACCGGCTTGTTCGGTTGGAGGATTGCCGGGCTGTACCTGCTTTCGGGTATGACGATTGGCGTGATCAGTGGGCTGATTTTGGGACGCATGAAACTAGAGCGCTATGTGGAAGACTTTGTGTATAACATCAGGCCGCAGGCAAATACAGAAGTTATTGAAGAAAAACTGACCTGGTCGGAGCGCATCAGCCGAGCGGTGGATAGCACCAGGGAAATTGTCGGAAAGGTCTTCTGGTTTGTCATCATTGGCATTGGTATTGGGGCGTTCATTCACGGCTACGTTCCTCAAAACGCGCTGACGGGCATCATGGGCGAGAGCGCCTGGTGGAGCGTCCCCGTTTCGGTGCTGGTGGGTATCCCGCTGTACTCCAATGCGGCGGGCGTTATTCCCATCGTCTCCGCTTTGCTGGATAAGGGCGCTTCGCTCGGCGCGGTGCTGGCTTTTATGATGTCGGTGGTCGGCTTGAGCCTGCCCGAAGCCATCATTCTGCGCCGTGTGCTAAAGCCGCAGTTGATTGCTATCTTCATCGGCGTTATCGGCGTGGCAATCATCCTAACCGGCTATCTGTTCAACCTGATTGCGTAAGACGGGCAATACCATGAACGTAAAAATTCTCGGAACCGGCTGTGCCTCCTGCCAGAGTATGCTCAACGATGTGAACCGCATTGTTGCCCGCATCAGCTGGCAGGGCGTGGACGTGGAATATGTGCAGGATATTCAGCGCATCCTGTCCTACGGCGTGATGTCCACCCCGGTGCTGGAGGTGAACGAAAAAATTGCCATGCTGGGCCATCGCGGTGCGAGCAAAATCGAGCGGGCTTTGCGCGAAGGGAATGCAGCATGAGTCTCACGGTGTACATCGTCAGCGCAATTCTCGTCTTCATCTTTTCCGGTCTGCTGGCAATGGCAGGCATCGGCGCAGCCTTCCTGTTCGTGCCACTGTTCTACTACCTGGGCGTGCCGCTGGCCGAAGCCACCCCCACCGCGCTGCTGCTCAACGTGGTCAGCCTGATGTTTGCGGCGTTCAATTACTGGCGTGGGAAGCTTATCAACTGGCGCGTTGGCCTGCCGGTGCTGATCGCCGCTGTCATCCTTTCGCTACTCGGTGCGCGCCTGACGCCGTATGTGGATAAAACCATCCTATTGACGCTCTTCGCCGCTTTCCTGGTCTTTGCCGGATTTATGATGTTGTTCTACCACGCAAAAAAACGCGCACAGGCTCTCAGCCGTGGAACGGAAATCGGCGCGGGAGCAGGCGTTGGGTCTGTGGCGGGTTTCCTGGGCGGACTGCTCGGCGTGGGCGGCGGGAACTTCATCCTGCCCGTCCTGAACTGGATCGGTCTGGATGCGAAAGTCGCCGCGGGGACAACTTCTCTCGTCGTCGTTTTTTCTTCGCTATCAGGATTTCTCGGTCACGCCACGATGGGTGGGCTGGACCCCGTTTTCGTGGGCATCACCGCGCTGATGGCAGCGCTCGGCTCCATTGTCGGCTCGCAGTTGATGAAGACCAAAGTATCGAGCGCGCAACTCAAGAAGATCATCGGCGTTCTGCTCTGGCTGATTGCCGCAAAAATGATTTGGGATTTGTTGAAGTAACCCTTACCCCCAACCCCTCTCCCTCAGGGAGAGGGGAGTAATGAAAGGAATTTCACATGACCACAAAGTATATCCCTCCCGAATGGGCGTTTGAATTTCACGCTCACGAATGTCCCTTCATGCCGATTGGCTACCGCATGGGCAAACTCGCGCTGGAGTTTCTCGGCGCAGAAAAGGAAGCCGACCATGGCTTCTTCATCTTCCCAGAGTTGGGCGAAGGCCACCCGCAAACCTGCCTGATGGATGGACTGCAAGCCGCCACGGGCGCAACCTATGGTAAGGTGATGATCGCCAAGACCTTCTACGGTAAACTGGCAGCAACTTTCTACCATCCGCAAAAAGGCGCAGTGCGCTATTCGCTCCTGCCCGATTTCGTGGACGCGATGGGTAAATTCGAGTTCTTTGTCTACCGCAAGAAGGGCATCGAACCTTCGCAAATCCCGCTCGAAGTGCGGCGCGAAGTCATCCATTGGGTCTATGACCAGCCCGATGACGCCATCTTCAAGGTGGAAGCCAAACCTGAATTCAAGTATACGCCCGTCAAAGGCTCCTTCAACAAGACCAAGTGTAGCATTTGCGGCGAATACGTCTTCGACCGCTACGTGCGCATGAAGGATGGTCAGCCTGTTTGCATTCCCTGCTCTGGGTACGAAAAAACCGTTTTGATTGAGCGATAACCCGTACTCGCCCTCACACCTGACTCCTCTCCCTCTAGGAGAGAGGAAGCATAAGGAGATTTTTCAATATGAATCGCAACGATGAAGTTTACAAGATTGGTCTCGCCCTGCACGGGCATAAATGCCCCGCCATGCCGCTTGGATTACGCGCCGCCGAAGCCGCGATGAAAGCCTTGGGCGTGGCGCACGCTCCCGACGGCCAGTTGACCGCCCTGGTCGAGATTGACCGCAATCACTGTTCCACCTGCTTTGCGGATGGCGTACAGGTTGTCACTGGTTGTACTTTCGGCAAGGGCAACATCCGCAGCCTGGGTTACGGTAAATTTGCCCTGACCCTGATCGACAACAAGACCGGACGAAGCGTACGCGTGGTCGCTACGCCCGAAGCCATGCGCCGGAGTCAGGAATCGGAATTTATCAAATACCGAAAGAACGGAGTTCCCGCTTCGCAGGTGGATGAAAAACTGGTCGAGCCGCTGATTGATCAGGTGCTCGCCGAGAAAACCGAAGTGCTGTTCAAGGTCGAGCCCGTCAAGGAGATGAAACTGCCGCCGATGGCCCCGCACGCCTTCGACACCATCATCTGCGCCGAATGCGGCGAAGTGACCGTCGAGCGCTATGCGCGCGTCAAACATGGACAAATTGTCTGCCAGCCCTGCGCTGAGAAAATTTAACCAAAAGGGAGCTAAAAAATGAACGACAAAGAACTTCTCATGAAAGCCCTGGAGTTCCACGGGCACAAATGCTGGGCGAGCGTGGTCGGCGTCCGCGCCGGGTTGGCTGCTTTGCGTACACTGGGCGTGCCCCGCTCTGGCGGAACCCAGTTGTTTGCTATTGTCGAGACCGGCGAGGAACATGCCGGCATGTGTTTTGGGGACGGCGTTCAGTACACAACCGGATGCACGTACGGCAAAGGCAATCTGGCCAAAAAACCCTTGGGAAAGTTGGCGGTTACCCTGATCGAAAAAGATTCCAACCACGCCGTGCGGATCAGCTACAAACCGACCCTGCGCAAGCAAATTGCCGAGTCGGCTTTTATGCAAAAGCGCGCCGCCGGGATTATGGCCAATGAAATCCCCGAAGAAGAGCAGATGGAGCTGGTCAACCTGGTCTGGGATGCTCCAGAAGAGGATGTGATCACCATTGGCGAGGTCTTCGAATACGATGGTAACTGGTTGCCTGAAGTGATGGGCTTTCAGCCTTGTGAGAGCTGTGGAGAAATGACGGCGCTGGCTTACCTGCGGGTGGTCGGGACCAAACACATGTGTATCCCCTGCTCCGGTTATGAACGCTAATTTCGGACAGACAGTACCTGTCAAGCTGGTCGGCTCGCCGGCCTGTCGCCGTTATCAAAGAATGCGCGCAAGCGTCATCGAAGAAGCAGAACGGCTCAAGCTTGTCATTCAAGTAGAAGAAATTGGCGACACGGAAGCCCTTTCCCGCTTCAACCCGCTCAGTTTGCCGCGGCTTTACATCGGAGACGAATTGATTGCCTCACAAAATCCGCCGAAAGCGCATGAAGTCGTGCGTGCCTTGACGGCTCTGAATGAAGCAGGTCAAGATGAATGATTTTGCCGAGTATATTCGTAAACACTACCAGATCATCATCCTGATCGCGGTAGCGCTGGGTCTGGCGCTGGGCGTTGTCACAACATTGCCTGGCAAGGCGCTACAGTCCTATTCGCAGGCGTTGACCTTTTTGATGATCCTTTTCATCAGCCTGACCATCACGCCCCGCCAGTTTCTTTTGGTGGCGCGTCAACCCGGGGCGGTGCTGGCCGGATTGGCGTTGAATTTCATCTTCATGCCGCTGGTTTGTTGGGGGCTGGCGCGCCTGTTGGTTGCGGATGCGGACCTGGCGACGGGCATCATCCTGGTAGGGGTGGTGCCATGCGCCGGGATGGCGGCGGTCTGGACGGCGCTGCTCAAAGGGGACGTGCCATTGGGCATGACCATCAACGCCCTGACCATGCTCCTGGCGCCCTTCCTGATCCCGCCGCTGATGTTCCTGCTGGCCGGTTCAGGCGTCAAAGTGAACCCCTGGGCTATGTTCCAGCAATTGACGAACATTCTGCTCGTCCCGCTGGTGTTGGGCGTTGTCCTGCGCTGGCTGGCAGACCGCTTCTGGAATCCCAAACCATACCTGCCGCTCCTGCCGGCGCTCTCCGCCCTGACGGCTGTGCTGTTGATGTTTGCCACCTGTAATGTGAACATGCCGCTCATCCTGACCCGCTGGGATGTGGTCCCGGCGCTGGTTGGCGCAGTCATCCTTATTTTCCCGATTGGCTTCCTCGTCCCGCACTGGTTGGGTCGCTACGCCTTCGGCTGGGAACAGCGCATCGCGGTCACCTTCTCGTCGGGCATGAAGAACCTGCCCATCGCGGTGGGCTTGGCTTTATCCAGCTACAAAGCCCATCCGCTGGTTGGGTTACCGGTTGCCCTGGGGTTTATTTTGCAAATGCTGACCGCCAGTACGTTTTATCGCTTTGTGCGCGGTCGTTCTTCATCCATTCGTCAACCATAAATTGTAGATGGCAGGCCATGAACCCAACATCTAGAACCTACCATGTCACCGCTGAACGTCTGGACGAATCCCATGCCCGCATCACTACGCGCGGACATCAACTTACCCTCAACGTCAAAAAAGGCGCGGGGGAAGCGGGCTTCAACGCCGCCGAGACCTTGCTCGCTGCGCTGGGCGCGTGCATGCTGACCAACGTCAACGCTATCGGCGAGAAAATGCGCCTGCAAATCGACCAGGCCCGCATCGAGTTCGATGCGACGCGTCGGGACGAACCGCCCGCATTGACAGAGATCCGCTACAAGTTGATTCTTAAAAGTCCCGAACCCCCCGAAAAGTTGCAAGAACTCGCCAACCTGTGCTTCAAGTGGGGCACGGTGACAAATACGATCGTCAACGGGCTGGCGCTGCAAGGCGAACTGGTGATCGAAAAATAATATGAACCCACATCCTAGCAAAACCCTCGAAAACCGTTTCATCCTCTCGATGGTATTCACGTTTGCCATCCTGATTGCCGAAGTGATCGGCGGATTCTGGACGGGCAGTCTCGCTCTGCTCTCAGACGCGGCGCACGTCTTTATGGACATCTTTGCCCTCGGGCTGAGCTACCTCGCCCTGCGTCTCTCCGCCCTGCCGGCGGATGACCGCCACACCTACGGCTTTCATCGCCTGGAAGTGGTCGCCGCGCTCATCAACGGCGTGACCCTCGGGGCGATTGCCATCGAAATCTTCAGCGAATCCTGGCAACGTTGGTTTAACCCGCAAGCCATCAAAAGCATGGAAATGTTGGTTATTGCCGCCATCGGCCTGGTCGTCAATCTCATTGTGGCGTTTGTCCTCGGCGGACATGGCCACGACCACGACCATGAAGGCAAAGAAGGCGCAGAGGCCCACGAAGAAGCCGAAGACCTGAATGTCCGCAGCGCCTATCTGCATGTTTTGGGCGACGCAATTTCCTCAGTCGGCGTCATCGTCGCAGCGGGTCTCATTTGGTGGACGGGCTGGACCTGGCTCGACCCTCTGATGAGCGTTTTCATCGGCGTTCTCATCATTGTCAGTTCCTGGCGCGTGCTAAAAGGCTCCCTGCACATTCTCGTCGAAGGCGTCCCCGAACACCTTTCGATGGAGAAAATCGGACAGAGCATGGCGAGCGTACCTGGCGTTCTGGGCGTGCATGACCTGCATATATGGAGCATCTGCTCTGGGCATGTTGCCCTGAGCGCGCATATCGTCACCGCGGATCAAAAATTGACTGACGGCAACGGCGTCATGACAGAACTCAAAGCGCGGTTGGCGAAGTTTGGCATCCAACACACTACCATCCAGTTCGAGTGCGAAGCCTGCGGGCAGGGAGCCAATCTTTCAAGGCTACGCCTAACCTCAAGATGATAAAATGTTTGAAGAACGAGATAATAGGAGTTGGAAATGGAGCTTGACCACTTAAAAACCTTTGCCGATGCTGCGCAAACTCTAAGCTTTTCTGAAACCGCCAAACGCCTGCATACCACACAGCCCACTGTAAGCAAGCACATCAAGGAGTTGGAAAATGAATTGGGGGTAAATTTGTTCACGCGAGTCAGCGGCGGCAGGTTGAAACTTAGCCAGGTTGGGCAATCGCTCCTGCCCTGGGCGCAGCAACTCTTGCGGGAATGCAATAAATTCCACGAAATTGCACACTCATTGAATGAGCATGTAACAGGCGCTTTGGCCATCGCCTGTGCGACGGCTTCGGGCAAGTATCTGATCCCCCTGTTGGCGGCGCGTTTCCGGACCCGCTTTCCTGATGTGGTGGTCAAAGTAAAACCATCCACACCCTCTCAAATCAGCCAGGAACTGCTCAATCATGAAATTGATTTCGGGATTGTAAGTTTTGAGAACCAGAGTGAAGGACTGGAGTGCCAGAAATTCATCCTTGATGAGATTATCTTGATTGCTCCAGTCAATCACCACTGGGGACAGCTCGCGGCAATTGAACCCGAAGATTTGCTCCGCGAACCTATGTTGCTGCGTGAACCAGCCTCTGGAACCCGCCGCGCTTTGGCTTCGGCGCTTGCTGCGTATGAAATTTCCCTGGATGACTTAAATATTTTGCTTGAACTTGGCAATGCCGAGGCGATTGTCCACACGGTTGCTTCCGGAATGGGGGTGGCTTTTGTGCCGCGTGTGGCTGCCATATTGGCATTGAGCGCCGGCTTTGTCCGTGAAATCCCCGTCCGTGGGATGAACATCGAACGTAAAATCTGCATGTTGCGCAATGCTCTGCGTACGCCGTCTCGTCCGGCGGAATTGTTCTGGGGGTTCGTCCACGACCCGGATAACGCCGATTTATTTTATGAAAAAATCGGGAAGCGCTGAACGCTTCCCGATTTTCATTCAAGCAGTATCTGACTTACGGAAACTGGGGGGGCATTTTTTCGAGCGGCTTGCCAAATAGGATTTGCCACACATCCGGACCGGTTTCCATGAACATCCAATTGCTTTTTGTCTCATTCCAGGCCGCGCCGGCGCGGGTGACGAAGTCAATGATGAAAGCCTGGGCGTAATCGGGCGGGACGGGGATCACCCCAATTGCAAATTCTAGTGAGTTGGCGGTCTCGTTCCATTTGCTGATCTGGATTTTTCCGGTCTCGTTGTAGGCGGCTACATTGGGGTTCTTGTGGCAGTCATTACAGATTGTTTCAGGGTTGGGGCGCTGGATGGTGTGACCGTAGTAAGGCGCAAGCACAGCAAAGGATTCCTGATCCTTGTAAACCATCGGCATAATGGTGGCGGTGGTAATCTTGCCTTCGTCGTTGAGCATCAGGAATTTCCAATCGTAGTACTTGCGGTACTCGACCTTGAATTTCTCGTTGACTTCGGTGTCGAAATGGCAGTTGAAGCACGAGTTGACCTGTTGCACATGGCAGGCAGCGCAATCCATGTTCTCGCCATGCACCTCATGAGACTGCACCTTCTTCCACTCTTCGTTTTCTGTAGCCTGATGGCAATCGGTGCATTTTGCCGCCGCAGGGCTTTCCAGCAGGGAGTTATAAGCGGTACCATCGCCATGCACGGCCTCGGCAGAATGACAGTTGATGCACTGCATCCCTTTGGCATAGTGGACATCGTTCATGCCCTTCGTGCCATCCGGGCGTTTGGCAACAATTTCAAAGTTCTGGCGGCCATGACAGCCAGTGCACTTGAATTGCGGTGGGGCATTCACCGCCTCTGTGACATGGCAGGTGTCACATTTTGCCTGGCCGTTTTCGACCGGCACATGGCAGTTCTTACAACCCAAGTCTTCGTAAGAAACGCCGGTTTGAGCTTCAAACCCACCCTGTTCCTTTTGGTAATAATAACGCATGCCCTGGGTGGTGGCGTGGAGTGAGTTCGCCAGGTTGATATTGGCGACCTGCCAAGCTGGCACCGGCGTCACTTCGACAATCTTATCCACCGGCACTTCCACTTTCACTTCCTTGGTCACTTCCACCACACGCGTCACTTCAACGGTCTGCGGAGCGGCGGGCTGACAGGCAGCTAATAGGGTCAGGATGCCAGCCAGCACAAGTAAAGCAGGTAAATATTTCCTCATTTCGCATTCTCCTTTCATGAAAACTCCAATAGTTTGGGCTATGTCCATTATAGAAAATGAGAATCTGATTAATAAGTGCAAATTGTCACAAACTGTTATTCTAGATTTTTTACCAAACTTATTCGAAAAAAGAATAGCCTGCACGTTTCAAACAGCGAGGGGTGAAATGATCACATTGGCATTCTTTCAAGCTATCCCAAACATTCAGTTCGAGTGCGAGATCTGCGGGCAGGGAGTGGCATTAGCCGTTCGATCTGAATCAGGCTGAACGTCAGGTTGAAGCGATGACAGTTAATCCTTAAAATGGAATTGGGAGGCGCCCATGTTAATCGAAAAATATGATGTCGAAGTTTTCACCCCACCCTGCGAGCCAGGCGCAGAACGCTTTTCGGCAGTGGCGCGTCTGACGGTGGACATCTTGGAAGTCCTGCCGTATCTCAATGCGACTCTGCGCGGCGCGGTTTATCATCTATCCGCCAACGCGCTGACGTGGAAGAAGGGCGGGCACAACATCGCCTTCCACGCGTATGAAATTGCCACCAGCAACGCCGAAGACCGCGAGGGCGCGGAGAAGGAACTCAAAGGGCTGATTGACCTGGTCAACCGCACCTGGGAGCGCCGCGCCGGTTGCGCCGGAGAGTTTGAGAAAGTCGCGGCGCGAAAGGGTGGGTTTGGTCTCTTGGGTTTTCATTTCTTTGCCTCCAAAAAGCGCGCCAGATAACCGAGCAGATAGTCCATGCCGATCAGGATGCCGAGGATGGCAAAGCCCATCACGGCGGAGGTGACCGACCACTCCATCAGACTGGGATTGTAGGCAAGGCTCAGTTTGGGGCCGCTAAAGGCTTCCGCCTGACCGGGCATCATTTCCGCTACCTGCCCCGGCATAACGATCAGGATGCGGGCGGCGGCGTAGCCGATGAGCAGGAACAAGCCCATCAGTCCCACAACGAATCCTTTCTTCGCCAGTTTGGGCTGCGCCAGCACAATGACAGGGATAGCCAGGCCCAACACAATTTGCACGCCCCAGAACATGAAGGCGTGCGGACCCGTCAGCATGTAGTTCACCGCGATCACGTTATCCGTTGCGCCGCCGTAGAGCGATTGGGTCAAGTCTGCAAAGAGGAAATACAATTTGGCGACGCTGGTCGTAATGGTGATGATTGCCAGCAGCCAGAGCAGGTCGCCGCGCTGCTTTTCTTCCAGATTGGGCATGAACCAGCCGACCAATACCAACATCAATGCCGCGCCCGAAGCGATGGCGAAGACCGGGAATTGCACGGGGAGCAAGCCGACGTGCCAGTAGGCACGCGCCGCGTTGCCGCCCAACAGGAAGCACCCGCCGCCTTGTAGCAGGAAAAACCCGCCTTTTCACGGCGGGCTGTGGGGAAAAGCCTGACAAGGGGAGGAGGAATGTCATGGACGAATGGCAGGGACAAGCCGTAGGGCAAATCTCTGATTTGCCTCGCAAGCCGGAGACTTGCGCCACATCGGCAGGGGGATGTTGTTTCAAACGTCTGAAGTTTGATAGAATCATCTCATGTCCCGCAAAATTTCCGAAGACCAAACCCGCAAGCAAATGATTGACCCGCAATTGGAAAAAGCGGGTTGGTATTTGCGCGACCACAGCAAAGTCAAAATCGAAATCCCGGTGGACGGCTACGATGCCGAGCCGTGGAATGGGGTGACGGATTACTGCCTGTACCGCGAGAACGGAGAAGTGTTGGCCGTGGTGGAAGCCAAGAAGACGGCGGTGGATGTCCGCCTGGCGGAAGCGCAACTTACTCATTATGTGACCGAAATCGAAAAACACCAGAGTTTCCGTCCGTTCGGCTTTTTAGCCAACGGGCGGGAAATTTATTTTGTGGACGTGGGCTACGCCTCCAAGCGCGAGGTCTTCGGCTTTTTCACGCGCGAAGACCTGGAAAACCTGCTTTACATTCGTCAGAATGCCGTGC
>DAOTXM010000323.1:0-3390 GCA_034435215.1 Anaerolineales bacterium | reverse complement strand
TCGGGTGCCCTTTTTCGTCTGTGAAATTGTCGGTTAGAACATTACCAACAGTTCTTGTAGCGTAATTGCAATTTCCACCAATTTCTCGGGATCCACCAGTTCTGGGGTGTCTTTGGGGGTATGGGCGATCTCGGTCAGGATTTCCACGAAGTTCTCTGAAGTCAAGGCCATGGCTGGAACACCGTTCATGCCAAAGACCATATGGTCTCCCTGGAACCAGGGCGCACCTTGCACGAAGCCCGTGTGCGTGGCAAACGTTGTTTGTATCATACTCGTCAACGCGTCCGGGCATTCGTATAATGAGAAAAGTGTATTCCCTTTGTGCGAGCCGAGCGCGTCCATGTTGATATTGAGCGCAATTTGGTTCAACTTGCCTTGGTTGGCTTTCAGGTAACAGATTTCCCCGGCAGCGGAGTAATGGTCTTCGCCGTTGAAGGGGACCAGTTCGATGCCAGTCGCCCCATGGTAATCTTCCAGCAGTTCGGCCAGCAGGAGCAGCACGACTACGCCCGCGGCGTTGTCCAATGCGCCGGGCGTGTTGTCCTTGGCGTCGATGTGCGCGCTGAAGACGACGCGCCGGTCGGGGCGACCTTTGCGGGCGACCAGGTTGAATCCGCTCGAAGGCCGGCGTTCGGCTTCGATGACGAGGGCAGCCATTTCGTCCGCGTACGAGGCGAGCCGCGCGCCCTCTTCTTCAGTCAGGTAAGCGGAGGGGAGGTCGAAATCGCCGTCCTCGATCAGCGGAAATGGATAAACCGCCCCGGCCGTTTCCGGGTTGCGCCCGGTGGCCGCCAGGACGGCGCGCGGTGCTTTCGTCTCCAGCAAACGCACGATGCGCTGGTGTTCGTCCGGGTTGTAAAAGGGGAAGTTCTTGGGCATGAGCTGTTCGCGGGCGATCTCGCCACGCAGTAGCAGGATTTTATCCCGGACATTCACCGCCTGCAGTTCTTCCACGCTGGATGCGACGACCAGCTGCGCCTGCGCCTGGCAGCCCGGTGTGAACGGTCCGGCGTGGACTTCGAACTGCTCCCCGTTCAGGGAGAGACTGGCGCCCCCCTGAACCCAGTCGATGCAATCGAAGGGCTGGCGTTCGACCTCGAAGCCAAAAGACACGAATATTTCTGCCAGGAATTCGTTCGCCTCCTGGTTGCCCTGCGTGCCGACGCGACGGGTAAGGATGTCGATGCACAGGCGGTTCAGGTAGCTTTCTGCTTTGGTTTTCAAAGATGAATTGGTCATGGGATTCTCGTGATTTATGGGTTTGTTTTCCTTTTATACTGGATTTTTACATTAATGGCTATCCTTACCGGGTACGATTACATATCCTTCATGTTGGTGACCTGACTGAATGCAGTACTTCTTGAATGTTGAAAAAATACCCTGTTTTCGGGCTTCTCCTGTCGTGTCGTGATTTACGGAAATTGATATGTTTGCATTCGCTTTTGCAGATATGATAAGATGATAGTTATTATAACTATCTCTGGTAGTGAAAGCGCATCAGCAATGCAACCTTGCGCCGTAAGATTATGGAGCTAATCGAAATGTGGGCGCGTTTTCGTAAGTATCTCTCTCCACCAGTTTTTCCCGATGACGAGGAAAAAACTCGCACGGCGGATTTGCTGAACACGATCCTGCTCCTCGTTCTGTGCGTGACAGTGGCGTTCACAGTCCTGGCTTTTCTTATCGCCCCCACACTGGAACAGATTCTAATCGAGTTGCTTCTGATCCTGACAACGGCCGGCATGTTGGCTCTCCTGCGTCTCGGTCATGTGCGACTGGCAAGCGTGCTCTTTTCTTCGATTTTGCTCGTCCTGGTTTCCCTTGGCACATATATGGCCGGGGGATTTCAGGGTTCGACCATGAGCGCCTATTTCGGGATCGTCCTTATCGTCGGTCTATTGCTCGGCAGTCGAACGGCCCTGATATTTGGTCTGGTCACGATTGCGTTTACTGGATGGCTGGTTTATGCTGATAGCGTAGGGTTTCTTCCCCCAAAGGCGGACCACACAACGCTGACTACCTTGTGGAGGGAATTTTCTGTCACCTTGATCGGCATGATTGGTTTGCTGGCTTTGGTGTTGAAGCGTCTGAAACTTGCTGATGAGCGTGCAAAACAGAAAGAACGCGAACTGGCATTCAAACTGGTCGAAAGCGAACAACTTGCGGTCTGGGCGCAGGAGGCCAGCGAATTCAAGTCCCATTTGCTGGCCCGGGTGAGCCATGAGTTGCGGACTCCACTGGGTGTGATCGTGGGCATGGCGGAGATGTTGCGTCTCGAAGCGTTTGGCTCGATGACGGACGAACAGAAAAATATATTGGAAAGGATCCAGGTCAATTCCAAATATCTTGAAACGATCTTTTCCGAAATGCTGGAACAATCCCAACTCGATAAAGAAATGCTCCCGATGCAAATGGTCGGCTTTTCTCCGGCAAAGTTGATGAAGAAAATCCTTCCTGAATTGCGTCAGGATGCGGAGGAGAAGGGTTTACAGTTCGAAGCGCACATTGCGCCTGATCTCCCGGAAACACTTTGGGGCATTCCATCGCGAGTCGAGCAAATCCTTTTCCACCTGATCAATAATGCGGTCAAATTCACAAAGACAGGTTCTGTATCGGTTACCCTGCTCAAACCTGACGCGGGCCATTGGGCGATGCGCGTGGCCGATACGGGAATCGGCATTCCAAAGGAATACCGGGAGAGCATCTTCGAACCTTTCCGCCAGGTGGATGAAAGCGTCTCTCGGGAATACGGTGGCATCGGTTTGGGATTATCGATTGTGAAGCGCCTGACGTCCAGTATGAAGGGTACAATCAGGGTCGAAAGCGAACCTGGCAAGGGCAGTACCTTTACAGTCACCCTGCCGCTCGTGGAGCCAGCAGCCGAAAGCAATTGAACGACAGAATAAAGGAAATTCACATGGACAAGAATCCTTTGGCTTATATCGTTGAGGACAATATCGATACGGTGACAATTTTTCGAAGTGCGTTGGAGTTGGCAGGCTATGAAGTGGAGGTGGCATTGGATGGCGCCGTGGCCCAACAACGCCTTGCAGCGCTTGTCCCTGCGCTGATCATCCTGGATTTACACATTCCCAATGTAAGCGGAGATATTTTGTTGAAGCAAATCCGCTCGGAGGAGCGTTTGAAGGACACACGTGTTTTCCTGGCGACTGCCGATGCCAACATGGCTGCGCATTTACGGGACCAGGCAGAATTGGTATTGCTCAAGCCGATCGGCTTTTCGCAATTACGGGACCTGGCCGAGCGCTTTCGACCGCATGTTGAGAAGTAACAGGATCAGTGCATCACGAAGCATCTGGGAGAAGCCCAAAAACGGGGGCGCGGAGCGGGTGCGCGCCCGCGCCGCCCCCCCGGTTTAGGATATTATTT
>DAOTXM010000322.1:0-4447 GCA_034435215.1 Anaerolineales bacterium | reverse complement strand
TGGTCTTGCTCACTTACATCGCCGCTTTGGCAGTGGCTCTGGCTGCTCAACGTTACCAGCGTCCAGATTTACTCCGCCGCCGCTCTAGCGTCTTGGCTCAACTATGATTTCTAACAATTACCGAACGCTCTCTACTTAATCGAGAATGTGCGTGTGGACGAAACAAAACAGTGACAGTTAATCTGAGAACAGACCCCTATTTTCAGTTACCCACTTGAACAACATCTCCACCCCCTGCTCCACGCTGATCTTCGGCTTCCAGCCCAGCTCGCGCTCTGCCTTGCGAATATCTGCGTAAAATACTCTCTGGTCGCCGGGCCGCCAACCGCCACGCGCCACGGGGATTTTCTTTCTGAGCAGTTCCTCCAGCATCGGCCCGAACTCTACCCAAACCGACATGACGTTGTCCGGTCCACCACCAATGTTGTAGACCTGCCCGGCCGCTACATCGATCTTCTCGATTGCTGCATCGTATGCGTCCAACAAATCGTCCACATGTAACACATCGCGCACCTGCTTGCCGTCGCCATAGATCGTAATCTGCCTGCCTGTTACAGCGGCGATGATCATCCATGCCACCCAGCCCTGGTCCTCGATCCCGAACTGGCGCGGTCCATAGATGCAGGATTGCCGGAAAACCACAGAGCGCAGCCCATAAATGCGATGATAGTCTCTGGTATATTGATCGCCGCAACCCTTTGAATTCCCATAGGGACTGTGGAAATCCAGCGGCTGAGATTCGGGACAACCGTGCTCTAGATCGGCATAGCGCCAGCGCGTGGGCTCTTCAGACAGGGCCACCCCCTCCATCCCGCCGTAGACCTTGTTCGTCGAAGCGTACACGAACACCGGGTCCCGGCCCGAGGCGCGCGCCGCTTCCAGCGCGTTGAACGTTCCCAGCGCATTGGCTTCGAAATCCTCCCTCGGATTCGTGACGGATGTCGTGACCGCGACCTGTCCCGCCAGATGGACGATCACATCTGCATCCCTGGCTGCGTCCGTTAAAAGGACGGCATCCGCAACATCCCCGACGATCAGCCTGCACCTGTTTTCCCCGAACGTTGCTTCCAACCAGGCCAGGTTCTTCGAAGCGCCCGCCCGGCTGAGGTTATCGTAGATGGTCACCTGCTCGCCGCGTTGCAGCAGGCGATGGACATAGTTCGCTCCAATGAACCCGGCCCCGCCCGTGACAAGATAATGCCTGGGCATCAGGAAGTCTCTTTCGCCCTGAATTCCCGCAACTGCCGGTAAATCCCTGAAAGTGTCTGCCCTTCGCTGGCCAGGCCGATAAATCCGATAGTAAGCGAGGCAATATACAAATACAAGCGCCCGGCCAGTGCTGCTGCAAATGCAGTGGACTGATCGCCGGTCAGCAGGGTCAGCGCGCCGCCGAACGCGCCTTCGAAGGTGCCGATCGCCCCCGGTAGCGACGGAATGGCGTTGCCAAAAGCCGCCATGCCCAGACCGAAGAAAGCCCAGATGAATTGCGCCTGGGGGAAAAACGCGCGGATGATCAGGATGTATGAAACAATGGCAACCATCCAGTTAATTGTCATCCAGAACAGGAAACGGGCGAACAACCAGCCATCCGTGAGCACAACCAGGCCTTCCAGGAAGGCTGCGATGAAGCCACCGCCAAGCCTTTGCAACACCGGCCAGCGTTGGCTGACTCTATTGAAAAGGTCGAGCGCCCACTGGCGATTACGAGCCAACAGGTATAACACCAACAAACCGAGAATCACGACAATGCCGACCAGCACGCCGATCTGCGCAGCACCTTCCGCGCGGACCACAAACGGCAATGAAATCAACAAAATCGCTGCTGAATATGCCAGGTCCACAGCGCGCTCGATCACGATGGTAGGGATGATCTCCATGAACTTCAAGCTCGATTTACGGCTGAGTAGAAACGCGCGTCCGATCTCTCCCAGCCGGAAGGGCAGGAAGTTGTTCATCAGATAGCCTTCGCCAACCGTCAGAAAAACATCACGGTAAGAGGCCTGATCTCGCAGCAACGTACGCCAGACGATCGCCCGTACGGCCATCCAGACAAATGACAGGGACAATGCCAGCAGCAAGATCAAATAATTTGCGGAACGAAAAGCCTCCGCCATCTGGCGAAAATCCACAAAATACAAAAAGACTGCAATCAGCAAGATGCTGACCAATGCACCGGGTAACCAACGTTTTGTGTCTTTCATGGTTTGCAAGAATTACGTTTTACGCATTCCCTAAAACGTAAATATCTACTCCTCGTCTAGTTTTAATACCGCCATGAAGGCATCCTGTGGGATTTCCACATTGCCGACCATCTTCAGGCGTTTCTTGCCCTTCTTCTGTTTTTCGAGCAATTTCTTCTTGCGGGTGATGTCGCCGCCGTAACATTTCGCCAGCACATCCTTGCGCGTGGCCTTGACATTGGCGCGCGAGATCACGCGTCCTCCGGCGGAAGCCTGGATGGCCACATCAAACAACTGGCGCGGGATGATCCCTTTGAGTTTGGTGATGAAGCGCTGGCCCTTGTGGTAGGCATCCTTTTCATGCACGATGGAAGCCAGCGCGTCCACCGGCTCGCCATTCACCAGGATTTCCAGCTTTTGCAGCTTATCCGGACGGTATTCAGCAAACTGGTAATCCAGCGAGGCGTAGCCTTTGGTGCGCGACTTCAACTCATCGAAGAAATCCACGATCAATTCGGAAAGCGGTATGACGTAATTCAACTGTACCCGATGTGGGGCGGGATATTCCTGTCCCTTGAACTCGCCACGCCGTTTGATGACCAGGTCCATGATCGGGCCGTAGTAGTCGGTGGGCGTGATGATCTCGATATTCATCCACGGCTCGCGGATCTCGACGATCTTGCTTGGATCGGGCAGTTCAGCCGGCGAGTCGATCAGCACAGTGGAGTTGTCGATCAATAATACTTCATATTCCACTGAGGGCGCAGTAAAGAGTACATTCAATTCGTATTCCCGTTCGATGCGTTCCTGGATGATCTCCATGTGGAACAGGCCCAGGAACCCGGCGCGGAAGCCAAATCCCAACGCCTGCGAGGTCTCCGGCTGGAAGGTCAGGGAGGCGTCGTTGAGTTGCAATTTGTCGAGCGCGTCGCGCAGATCGCTATAATCGTCGGCTTCCACGGGATAGATCCCGGCAAAGACCATCGGCTTGGGGTGGCGGTACCCAGGCAGAGGGTCCGGAGCTGGTGCGGATGGATGCGTGATGGTGTCCCCCACGCGGCAATCGTGAACCGTCTTGAGGCCAGTCGCGATATATCCCACCTCCCCGGCTGACAGGCTCTTGACCGGTTTCATCCCCGGTGAAAAGATCCCGATCTCGACCGGTTTCATATCCACTTTGGTGGACATCATCCGCAGCGTTTCGCCAGTTTTGATATTGCCTTCGATGACGCGGACGTAAGCTATCACTCCCTTATAGGAATCATAGTGCGAGTCGAAGATCAACGCCCGCAGCGGCGCTTCGTTTTCATCAGGAGGCGGAGGAACCTTGGCGACAATCGCTTCCAACACGGATTCGACGTTCAGCCCGGCCTTGGCCGAAATCTGGAGTACCGTTTCCGGCTCGACCCCCAGCAGGCTGCCAACATCTTCGGCCACCTCATCGGGACGAGCCGAAGGCAGGTCGATCTTGTTGATGACCGGGATGATCTCGAGATCGGCGTCGATGGCCGAGTACAGGTTGGCCAGGGTTTGGGCTTCGATGCCCTGGGTGGCATCCACCACCAGGACGGCACCCTCGCAGGCATACAATGCGCGACTGACCTCGTAACCGAAGTCCACATGCCCGGGGGTATCGATCAGGTTCAACTCGTATTCATTCCCATCTTTGGCCTTGTAAGCCATGCGCACGGCGGAGGCTTTGATCGTCACGCCCTTTTCGCGTTCCAGGTCCATGGTATCCAACACCTGCTCGGTCATCTCACGCTCGGAAATCGTGCCTGTGAGTTGCAGCAGGCGGTCAGCCAGCGTGGATTTGCCATGGTCGACGTGCGCGATGATGCAGAAATTACGAATGTGGGAGGTCATTGCGTGCGGGAGTATAACCGATTTTAAATTACAATGCGCCCCGTGTGCACGCAAAGGTTGTCAGAAGGTACCACGAAAATGGGTGGGCGTGCTTCGTACGCCCACCCATTTTCGCGGGTTGTCTTGTCCCTGACATGTTTTGCGTGCAAACTGGTACTTTACCATTATGATATTGGCGGGTAGAGTCGTTTCAGTGTTAGGCGAGCCTTCTCGGTAGTGAACTGTCAATCGATTTCAATGTTTTGCTCATTGCGCGGCAATTCCCAGACAGCGATCTGGGACTGGACGGTTTCAATGTCCTGGAGCCAGCGATCCAGACATTGCCGGTCAACCACGGAGAATTCGATTTCAGCCATATTCAACCAACTGCCATGTTTGGGTGTGTAATGAAACTCCAGCTT
>DAOTXM010000321.1:0-2476 GCA_034435215.1 Anaerolineales bacterium | reverse complement strand
TGGTCTTGCTCACTTACATCGCCGCTTTGGCAGTGGCTCTGGCTGCTCAACGTTACCAGCGTCCAGATTTACTCCGCCGCCGCTCTAGCGTCTTGGCTCAACTATGATTTCTAACAATTACCGAACGCTCTCTCTTAATTCTATTCTCAGTGAAATCGAGTAAGATTGACGGACTTTAACTGGAGGAACCTTCATGGAAGAACAACCCGTAGAAAAAAGTAAAAGCAAAGCTGGCATTATTATTGCAATCGTGCTACTTGTGCTGTGCTGTTGCGTGCTAATTTTGGGGGCAATCGGTGTGGTAGCCTACGAAATGTACAAGGAATATTCATCTCAGCAAGAGGCACCCATTTCTATAGATCGTTCACAAGACGTTTCAACAGAAACTCTTCTAGTTTTGAAAACAACTATTGTTCCTGAAAACAATCCAACCGAACTGGCCTGTCGTCTGGAAGGCAAGTGTGACATTCCGGAGACCATGGACCCGCCTGCTGGCCCACGCCAGATCGGGGAGCAGGATACTTTCTGGGTCACGAACGTGGAAACCAACACGAATTTCCAGGTGAATGCAACCTTGCGCTACGTGACCCCCCATGTTTACTTCTGGGTCGAGGACGGTGTCAGATATAACGAGGGCGAGTTGAAGTCCCTGGCGGACGCGTTCGAGGAAAAAATGTATCCTACCAATCGGGAATTTTTCGGCAGTGAGTGGAGTCCCGGTATCGATGGGGATGAGCACATCTACATCCTCTATGCACGCGGGCTGGGTCCATCGATTGCAGGTTACTTTTCTTCTGCGGACGAAACGCACCCGCTGGCGCACGAATATTCCAATGCGCACGAGATGTTCCTGTTCAATGCCGATAACACCGATTTGGGCAGTGAATTCACCTATGGCGTGCTGGCACACGAGTTCCAGCACATGATCCACTGGTATCAGGATCGCAACGAGACCTCCTACCTGAACGAAGGTTTCTCGGAACTTGCAGCCTTTCTGAACGGCTATGATATTGGCGGTTTTGACTGGTTGTACAGCACCGACCCCGACCTTCAACTGAACGATTGGCCTAATGATCCAAGCGCCACATCACCCCACTATGGAGCAGGTTTCCTGTACCTGGCTTACTTCCTCGACCGCTTCGGCGAGGATGCCACCAAAGCCCTGGTTAAGGATCCGGAAAATGGTCTCGACAGCGTGGACAATGTGTTGAAGCAGATCAATGCTACCGATCCGCTTACAGGCCAACCGATCGGGGCTGACGATCTGTTCGTGGATTGGGCCGCGACCAATTACCTGTTGGATGGCAGCGTTGGCGATGGGCGATATATTTATAGAAATTATGACCGCGCGCCTCAGACCTACCCGACTGAATCCGTCTATGATTGCCCAACGGAAGTAATGGGGCGGACGGTCAAACAGTACGGTGTGGATTACATCCAGCTCAACTGTTCAGGTGATTACACCTTGCGTTTCGAAGGCTCGACGGTCGCTCGCTTGCTGCCCGAGGATCCTTATTCCGGTTCCTACGCTTTCTGGTCCAACAAGGGCGACGAATCGAACATGACCCTGACGCGCGAGTTCGATTTTAGCAAAGCTTCTGGCCCGATCAATTTCTCCTTCTACACCTGGTACGACCTGGAAGAGGATTACGACTACCTGTATTTTGAAGTCTCCGAGGACGGCCAACGCTGGCAGATCATCACCACTCCTTCCGGTACAGGGGAAGACCCTTCCGGCAACTCGTATGGCTGGGGTTACAACGGCGTCACGAGCGGCTGGATGCAAGAGCAAATTGACCTGTCACAATATGCCGGGAAGAAGATCTATGTGCGCTTCGAATACGTGACCGACGCCGCCGTCAACGGCGAGGGGATGTTGATCGATGATATCTCGGTGGAAGCGGTCAATTACTTTGCCGACTTCGAAAATGACGACGGCGGCTGGGTCGCGGAGGGATTTGTCCGCGTGCAGAACACGCTCCCGCAAACCTTCCGCCTGGCTTTGATCAAACAGGGTCAGACCACCACTGTGGAAATGATCGAGATAAGCGATGACCAGACCGCCGAAATCCCGCTTTCGATTGGCGGCGACGTGGACAATGTCACACTGGTGGTGAGTGGTACGACCAGGTTCACGCGCGAAGTGGGGAGCTATACGGTGGAGATCAAATAATCCGTCATGCGTAACATGTAATAGTACGGGGTAAAAAGAAAAAAAGCGTCTCTGCTCATGCAGGGACGCTTTTAGTGTTAAGGGTGTCATTACAATCCACGGTTGAGTAAGCAGCGTTATTTGAAGGCTCACAGAGTTTATCTAGATTTCCGACGTTGAAAAATGCCGGCTCTCTGGGAATTTCCGTGGTAGATACCCGGATTACCCCCAAATCCGGCCCCTTTCACGGCAAATCCTAAAGAACTAAATTGGTGTGCACGCAAAACATGTCAGGGACAACCCGCGAAAATTGGTTGGGGGGGG
>DAOTXM010000320.1:0-12195 GCA_034435215.1 Anaerolineales bacterium | reverse complement strand
GGGATGGGTCGCATCTGGATGCCGTCCCGCTTCCCCGACGCCGGTCGCCCCGGAAATCGTCGTGGTGGTAACCCTGTCGGCACAAGCCTCGCCCTCGCCGACTGCCACCCCTGATCTTTCCGGTCAGTTGCGCTGTGCGGTGGAAAGCGACTGCATCCTGGCCTATCGCACCGACCAGTGCTGCGCATGCAGCGCGATCTACAACCGCCAGACCGTGGACGAGGATCGCGGATTGCGCCTGGAGAATGAGCCGCCGGGGTACCAGTATCCGAAACCGCGTTCCCCGCAAAAGGTCTGCCCGCTGGTGATGTGCGCGCCCTGTCCCATGCCGCCCTTCGGGCTGGTGTGCGCTGCGAACCTTTGCCGCGCGGCGCAAACCTGGCAGGAAATCTGGGCGGCCTGTGCAGACCTGGAGGCGAACCAGAAACAGTGGTGCCACGCCAACGCGGCCACCATCGCTTACCAATCCGGCAACGAAGAGCAGGCAGCGACGATCTGCAGCAGTCAAACGGACATGACGATCCGGGGCATCCCCTCCTCCGAGGATTGTCTCCTGCAGGTGGCGCGCGCGAGCATGCCGGTCGATCCGCAGGCCTCCGCCCGTTTTTGCCGCGCCCACCTGACGGCCCTGCTCAGTCAATGTCTCAACGAAACCGCGTTTGCCATCGGCCGCGCCGATGTCGATTCCGCGCTGGCGCTCTGCAACGAGATCGTCCTTCTCGACGACAACGACCGCTGGCAAAAGGACGTCTGTTTCCACAACGTAGCCATGTCGGTTGCCAAAGTGGACCTGGCGCAGGCCCGGCAGATCTGCGAATTCATGTCGCAGGATATCGAGCAGTGCAAGCTGGACGCAGAAAACCCGCAGGGGGTGCCGTGAGGAGGAAGGAGCGAAAAGTGGGCAATGAACAGCAAGCAGTAAAAAGGGAACTGAGGAAAGGGGGAATCGGTACAAAAACCCCGGTCGATCTACCTGGCGCGGCTTGAATTTTGGACTAGTTTTGTCTATAATCAGTAGATCACGAAATAGCTTGGAAAAGCCCGAAAGTTGTCATGGGAAAGGAGCAGCCATGCAGAGAATTACAATCGGCAAACTCTTCGAGGATTTCTCGGCCGCCAACCAGGTGGTAGACGAATTGCTCAAAGGCGGCTTCAAGCGCAACCAGGTCAGCATCGTGCTGGAGCCCAAACAGGTTGGCTTGGGCCAGCAGCCTGAAATCCAGTTGCAGGGCGTCCGGAACCTGACCATCCCCGGCCTGGGGCAGGCCCTGGCTGCCGGACCGCTTGCTGAGGAAGTTGGCGAGGCAGGCGATCTGGGCAAGTGGCTGGAGGCAGCCGGTATCTCCCCGGAGTTCAGACAAAAATGCCTGCAGGCCATGCGCAGCGGCCACATCCTGGTGGTCGTCCAGACCGGCGAGAACAAAGCCAGTGACGCCGTTTCCTACCTGAGCGGGACACACGGTTCGGGCGGCGGGATCGGCGAAATCGCTCCAAAAGATATGATCCTTTCCGCGGACATCGGAGATATCCTTAACCGATTCAGGATCGACGACGATGCGCTGAAATCCGATTTGGAAGGTGGCACCCACGGCCCGGGCCCCGGGATCGACGAGTAGCCATGAAGCTGCCCTTTGATCTCAGCCTGAAGTTCGTCTTCCGCCTGCTGCTGCCGGGTTTCATCCTGGCTACCGCCTTCGAACCCGTCCTGCAGACCATTCTCAAGAACCTGGGGGTGACCGGCCAGGCGCAGATCGGCTACGTCGCTTCCGCGCTCGTGTGGGGCTGGCTGGTCATCGTCATCGACATGCACATCTACATGCTCTACGAAGGCCGGCGTTACTGGCCCGGCTTCCTGCGGAACTGGATGCTGGGCAGGGAAAAATCCCGGCTGGCGCGCCTCCTGACCGACGCCGAGCAGGGCGCGAGCCTCCAAGTCAAACGGGAAGCTTCGGTCGAATTGCGGCGCTTCCCCATCGACGAAGCCAGCGGCCAGTTCACTGCCGAGTACCCGACGCGCCTGGGAAACCTGTTGAGCGCCTTCGAAGACTATTCGAACCGCATCTACGGCATGGACAGCGTCTTCTACTGGCCGCGCCTGTGGCTGGTCCTGGACAAAGACTCGCGCGAGGAGATCGACAGCCTGCAGGCCATGGCCGACAGCACCACGTATGCCTCCTTCGCATTCTACGTCACCGGCCTGGCGGGACTGGTCTATGCGGCGCTGAAAGCCCTGCGGGTCACCGCCATCGAGTTCCTGCCGGAAACCAGGCTGCTGGTGGGATTGGGGATCGCCTTTCTCCTGCTCGGCTACGTCACCTACCGCGTCTCCCTGCACCTGCACGCGCAGTTCGGCGAGACCTTCAAAGCAGTCTTCGATCTCTACCATGAAAAGGTGCTCTTCCCGGACGTGCTGGCCGAAGTGGGCCGGCTGACCGGGGAGCAGCACCCTGAGCGCCTGCCGGCGAAACTGCAATACCGCAAGGTGTGGCGCTACCTGCACAATTACCGGGTCAAGTTGACGGAAGATGGGAAGTCCTACCTTCCCAAGGAAATCGAGCCGCCCGCGCCCGCCAGCATGGCTCAGGCCAGCCAGGGGCAGGAGGGTCCGCGCAAGGCAGCCGGGATCGGGCTGCTGCTGGCCGGCCTGGCGGTCCAGCTATGGAAGGCGTTCCGCCCCAAACCATCCCGGAAGTAGCGGGCAGTCGCAGCGCGGTTGCCCAATTCCACCTTGGCGGGTTACGTTTTCCTTTTTTTCCTCTTTTTATGGGCATACATGGCTTCATCAGCCTGGGCGAGCAAGGTCTCTACCGTGAAGGTGGAAGTCAAGTCGACCCGGATAATCCCCATACTGAAAGACAGAGCATAACCGCGAGCTGATTCAAGGTTATGAGTATCCACATTGCTTTGCAAGCGCGCTTGAATGGTATTGAGGTTGTTTTCCGTTGCGTCAATGGTCAAGACTGCAAACTCGTCTCCGCCCATACGCGCGATGACATCTGAGTCGCGAAACGTCTTGGTCAAGATGTGGGCAAAGTGAGTCAAAGCGGTATCCCCTTGCGCGTGACCGAAGGTATCATTGATAACTTTCAAGCAGTCCATGTCGATATATAGCAAACTTAGCGGATGGTTGGCACGCCGGCAAAATTTCAGCAGCCCATTGGCCAGGATCATAAAACCGCGCCGGTTATTTAGACCGGTCAGCTCATCGGTCAGTGAGAGATTGCGCAAGCGTTCGTTGGTTTTTTCCAGCTCCAGGTTTTTTTCATAGAGCTTGTCTGCCAGCAATTGAAGATGCTCGCGTTGGAGTTGCCCGGTTTGAGGCAACCTGGCAGGCTCGACCGGCCGCTTGAGAGTCTGATGCACTGCCTGCAAGATTTGTTGAGGCTCGGCAGGCTTCCCAAGGATATGCTGAATGCCGCTGGCAGTTGCCAGTTTGCGTACTTCCGATTCAAGATAGTGAACCGTTTGAAAAATAACCGGCACGCTTGCCAGTAGCGGCTCTGCGCGCAGACGGCGCGTGAGGGTAAATCCATCCATGTTGGGCATGATAATATCGGTGATCACCAGATCGGGAAGCTCGGTGCGTGCGATCTCCAATGCTTCAGAACCATCGCCAGCTTCCAACACGCGATACCCAACAGAACCCAACAAGGTGGTATAGAGTTGCCGGTCGGGCGGGCGGGCATCAACAATGAGGATGGTTGTCATTAGTACCTTACGAGTTAAATCCCTGCTTTGTGTGCAAGAATTTACAGGATGGACAGGATAGCCAGGATGGTTTCAATGTTTTTATCCTGCTCATCTTGTATCTCCTGTTTGGTTTCGGCTTGTCGGAGTTAGGATGACCAATATCAAGAAGATGATTCTTGGGAAAATGGAAATTGATCCAGCATTTCCCATCTTTCCGGGCCTGTCTGTACTGTCCACTCGAATTGTCTTACCTTAAACGTGATTTCACTGCCGGTTCCAAATGTCGGATCTTTTATCTGGGTGGTTGTGTGTTCTGGTAGATCCACAATCTTTAAATGCGGCAGCCAGTTTTGGGATTTATAGGGGTAACTATCATACCCCATATCGCTTGCGATCTGGCCGAGATCGTTATACATGTTTTCAAGGAATGTGTTTTTTTCCGCCAATAACCACAACCTCCCCTTTTGATTGTTTACATTCATCCTGGCAATATTTCCACCTTTGATTTCGAACGGGCGCAATGTCTTAGCATATTCTTCCAGCCGTTTTCTCAAAGCAGCAAAATCGTCCACATTCCGGATGGCTTGGACGGTCAAGTGCAAATCCATGATCGGCGTCCCGCCAACGACACGGGCTTTTTCTTCTGAAAGCTTATACAGGCCGGGGTAATCCTCGCTTTCCGGCCGGACGATGATAAAAGTCGATGTACCGCTTATTTTTGATGCTTCCATGATTTCTGTTTCCTTGACTCTATTTCTATACAGATCAACATGGGCTTCGCTATCATTTCTGCCTACACCGTAATTCCATGCGAGTAATCCGTGATGCAAATCCATTTTCCAAACTGTACGAATTCTATTTTCCAGCTCTGCAACACTATCCCTGGTAGATGTGATCTTGAACTCATCGCCGGCGCGTTCGGAGCGGAACAATAAATAACCGTCATTCTTCGGAAAATGCTTGGCAAGCACATTTGAAATCCGCTTGAGGTCCTGATCGATCGCAGCACTTCCATAACGGGCATTTCCTTCGTGCATATTAAGCATGTCCGTCAGTGCTATGCTTTTAATGACCGTATGATCCAGGTACCATTTTGCACCCAGACCATTGAGGGTGCCAGTCAAAGCATCCTTGGTTGCTATGTTCTCCACGATATTTTTCGTAATCCGAATCTGCTCAACCGCCTGCTGCTCTAATGTGGCAGGCAATCCTATCGTATAAATTTTATCAATAAGTTTTTCATACGGCATGTTAAACTCATTCCAACTTTGGGAAATGTTCGTCTCTTCGAGGCGCCTTGGAATTTCCGAGTGACTTTCCAAGATGGTTTGTCTGAGTACGATCGGCCTGAACGCCCTGCGTTGCTTTTGCAGTTCATTATCGGCCTCTGTTTCCGTCAGGCCCACCCCAAAATCCCAAGGCAACAGGCAGGTCGATTCCTGTTCCAGGTAGAGCTTCGACAAGCAACGCTTGATCATTTGAGGGGATTTGGAAGTGGACAGTATCCTGAATTCATCACTGCCTGGTGACCTCTGAACATAATCGCCCTGGTCCAACGGAAAAACAGACATCAATTGAAATGCCAATTTGTGCAATTCCTTGTCCACAACCAGGACGCCATAGACCTTGTTCGCCTGTCGCAAGTCATAGATATCGATCTTTGCCATGCCTTTGATTTGTTCGTCAGGCACCAGCCATTTTCTGGCGCGCGCATTAAGAGCATGAGTGATCGGATCGTACAGGACCAGCTGTTTGGCATTCTTCAGGATGCCCGAGAGAAGGCCCTTCAACAGTTGAAATTGAGTTTCATTGATTGGCAGCGCGCGAAACAAATTCTCCAATTCCTTGAATGATTGCAGGAAAATCTTTAGCTCATTATTCATTGCGATTATTGAGATGATTTCAAGCTGGCCTGTGCGTTCAGGATCTTTTCCCGAAGCGCCTGGCTTTTCTGAATCTCGTATTGCATTCCCTGGTTTTGAAAACTCTCAATCGATTCATTAACGAGCATCAGGGCCATTTTCAAGTCAATGGCTGTTTCGAAATAGACAGATGCCAATCCAAGTTGTGCCCGTGCAAGTTCATCGACCCTTCCAAACTCTTCCGCCGACCGAATCGCCTCCATGAAAAAAAGCTTTGCATCCTCCAGCTTTTTTTCCGATAGAGCAACGAAGCCCAGGCCATTGAGCGCATAACTAATGTGCCGCACCGGGTCTTTACGGATGGGATCCTTCCAGGTATCCAACGCCTTTTGATACCATTCCCTGGCCTTCTTGATGTTTCCGCGCTCGTACTCAAGCTCGCCCAGGCCATATTGCGCAAATCCTTTACTATATATTCCATAGTCATCCTTGGAAAATTTTGCGCTTGTTTCGATAACGTCCCGTAATAGTTTCTCGGAATGGTCAAAATTCCCAAGACACATCTCGACCGTCCCCAGAGATCTGTTTGCCGCAGCGATCAGGAGCTCATCTTCCGTCATTTTCGTTGCCGATAAAGCTTCCTCGGCCCATTGCAATGCCCTCAAATAGTCACCCTGATAGAAATAGATCCAGGAGATATTCCTGGCAAATGTGCTTACGGATTTCCAGTCAGACAACAGTTTTGCCGCATTTAAAGCCGCGTGCGCCAGTGTCAGCCGATCATACCAGTATGCCCGCTGCCATAGCACACTGCCAAACTGGGCGCCTATCTGGACCAGCATTTCTGCGATGCTTCTGCTATTCTTCGACAGGGAATTGGAGCGTATCTGTTTCTTTTGCAGGGATTTGTAGCACCACTGCGCTACGCCCAGTATATTGTTGCGATCCAACAATAATTCGTCATATCCACGCCATTCCTTATAACCACTTTTCTTCGCTACAAGATTCGTATAATATTGGGCGGTCTTCAACTCAGCCCGCTTGATGAAAGCGCGGTCGGTGGCAAACTGAGTACGGATATATCGGCGCGTCAATGGCAGGATGTCGAAGTAATCTTTGTCCGGCTCATGTTCGATCAACGTCAACTGTAGCAGATCACTGATTGCAATGTCGAAACTATCGTCATCCTCGACCTCGGTAATTTCCTTCAGGGCTTCGCGTGAAACCGCATCGGGATGTAACGCGAGAACGAATAGCAGTCTCTTCTCGTGACTGTGCCGCAATAGATTCCAACTGTGATTAAAGCAGTATTGCAGTATCGGTATATTGACATCCAGGCTTAATTTGTCCAGAACCTGCGTGACCGAATAACCCAGAACAGCGATCTGCCCCTGGACCCAGAGCAGTGCCAGGGGAAGTCCGCCAGTCAAGTCCACCAGGTATTTATTCTGGTCTTCGGTAAGATGGATGTTCTTTTGCTGGGCATCCCACTCCAACAGGGCATTGCTTTCTAGGAAAGACAATCCCTGTAGACGAATGATTTGCCCTTCGGCAACCCTCTCTCTCGAGGTAACGATGATCTTGAGGGTGATGGGCGACCTTCGTAGAAAGTCGAGAATATCCGACTGCTCATTCTTCGAAAGGGATTCAAAATTATCCAGGACAAGCAGCGTAGTTCGTCCCGCCAGGAGGTTATAGGCTCTTCTTATTTGATCCTGGATCGAAAGGTTCCCAATTGTGGGATTCCCCAAACTTGTACCGATTGCAATGAGGATATCCGACAAGGATTTGGCCTCCGGGATGATCGGTTCGATCCCATGCAGCGTCAGGACGGATTCCTTGGCCGAAATCCAAATCACAGATTCAAAGAGCTCCTCTTCCACGCAACGATGGCAGACCTCGATGGCAAGGGCGGATTTTCCCACGCCTCCAATGCCTTCTATGCCTATAATAAAGGTTCTACTATTCGGTTGTAAAGATTGCATGACTGCCCTTAATTCATTCTCCCTCCCCACAAAATAGGGCCGCCTTGGCAGGTTTGCCAGGACCTTTGATTTTTCCTCTTCCTTCGTTCTCGATGTAACCCCCTCGATCTGTTTGCTGTAGCGGGCGATTGCCTCTTTTTCCATCGTAACACTGTTAATGAGGTGCAAAGGCTTATCGGCGCCATATTTGGCCAGCATCTCCTCCAGAGCAAACAGGTTTTGTTTATGTAATTCGATCATTCGTTCTAGATGAATTATTTCTGCTTTGTTCATAAGTACACTCTATGTTCTACTTGATCAGGTTGATGTCTTTTTTGTAAACCTTCGACAGAACAAGTTCGAGTTGTTTGATGGTTTCGACCGTTGAATTTTCCGCCTCCTGCATGTTGTGGACGATGATGGGAGGCACAAGCGCGTCCCCCCACTTTGCATATTGCTCCTTGGCAAGATGATAATTACGGGAATAGGTCTCCAGCAGTTTGACCAGGTGCTGGATCTCCAATTGGTGGTTTTGCCATAAGAGTTCATCTATTTTGGAGGTCAGTAAATCCTGTTTGATTTCTTTTTCATCTTCAGGCTTTGGGGGTTCAGGTTCTGGGGCCGCAGGTTCGTTGGCTGGTTCTATGTCCTTACTTTCAGGAGCAGCAGCATCCATCTTTTTTCTTCGTTCACGACGCTCTTCCAGGATTTTATGTCCCTCTTCGAAAACGAAATCTATGGCTTTCAAAAGCAAGGGAAGTTGAACAGGGTCGATCATAGTCTCTCCTTGGTCTCTGGCATTACAGCGTACGGTCGCTTTGCGGAGACGCATTCACTGCCAGGGATAACCGATAAAATGGTCGTGCCCATTCTTTCGGGATTTTCTTGGAATGTTGCGCTGTACGGCTATTGATAGTAGTATAGCATAATCATCTCTATGAATGACAATTCACAGAAGCGCCCGCAGGGCAATCGCAGCTAATTTATGCGCAAATTGCCTTTAGCAGCTTGTTTTTCCTGGATAAAAGCTTTCCAATAGCCGTCCAGCCTGTACCAGTCACCTTTCCATCCCCCCGAAGATGGCACTTTTCAGCAGGGCGACTTCCCCCTCTCCCGCCGGGAGAGGGCAGGGTGAGGGCTTTTTCCTGCGATACGATCGATTTTGGTCACCTCGACTACGGCGCAAAGGGCGCGCCTCCGCTCGGTGAGGTGAGATAAAGCGGCGCAAGGAGCGCGCCTCCGCTCGGTGAGGTGGGCCGTGCTCACCTCGACTACGGCGCATAAGGCGCGCCTCCGCTCGGTGAGGTGACTCCGCTCACCTCGACTGCGGCGCATAAGGCGCGCCTCCGCTCGGTGAGGTGGGTACGATTGATGCTTGAATTGCTGTGCAATTTATCCTATACTGAGTGCGGGGAAATAAATCAATCGTCACCTGGCATTTGCTATGACCAGCAGGTCTGGAAAGGAGAGGGAGAGGATGCCAACCAAGATCTCGCACCGGGTTCCCTTGTCGCAATTGCACTTCGAGAACACCGGCGTGACCGTGCCGTGGAAGAAGGTCAGGTTTTTCATTCCTTATGAAAGCATGCACCTGGAAGCCGCGCCAGGCTGCATGCTCGAGCTGATGACCGGTCATTTCAAGGCCGACCTAACCATGTTACTGCGTATGGCCCCAAAGACCGGGGACATCCAAGAGGTCTCCATCGAACCACACAGCGAAGCGCTGATCGAGCTGACTCAAGCCGTCCAGTGTCTGAAAGAATTCAGGGGGGAAATAGAAAAGCTGGTGGCGGAACGCAGCCTGACCCTGCAAAAGGCCAGGGATATCCTGGCGGGGATGAACTACCGGATCGAGTCCGATGAATGCCTGAACCAGCTCCTGGTCCAGAGCGTGGCGGCCTGCTCCCCGCAACGGAGCACGGACGAATTCAGGCTTCCGCTGGCCAGGCTGGAGTTTCGCCAAAGCGGCGTGTCCTTCTCGTACCTGCGGCAGCGCTACCCGCTCCCCACAGACCGCTTGACCGGCCTGATCCCGCGGCCAGGGTTCAACCAGCTGCGCAGGCAGATGGCGGGCGAAGCCGTGTTTACTCGCTGCCACGAGACGCTCTACCGCTGGGACCTGGAAAGCGCCAGCCTGGTGGCCGGGCGAACGGAAGAAAAGGTCACAACTGGCTACCTTCGAATCGCGGACTCCCAGGCTTTCAAACAGCAGTGCTGCCGGGAGATCATCCACGCGTTCAATGCTTATAAGACCCGCAGTCTCAAGCGTCTTGCGCGGCTGCTGGCGCATTGGGGCATCGCGCCGGACGATCCGGAAGCCGGGCGGATGATCGTCTCCGGTTTGAGGCCACAAGGGGAGACTGGCCGGATCCAGCCCATCCTCCTGAAAGAGGTGCGCTTCGGCTCGAAGAACATCACCATCCCGCTGGAGGGCAGAGACCAGGTCATCCCGCCCACAAAGTTCACCTTCAAAACCGACCGGATCTTCAACCAGGTGAAAGACGACTTGAAGGTCTTTACCCATCAAATCCTGGTGCGCTACGACAGCACCAGGGAATTCCACTGGCATGCCCAGGAACCCCATTACCGCCTGGGCCGGACGAAGGTCATCGTGCAAGGCGTCGACATCGACCGGTATGTCAAGGGACAGCTTTCGCGCATCTACCAACTGTACGTCATCAAAAAGAAAAGACTCCCATCCTTGCGCCCGAAACCCAAGCCCGGCGTAAAGAGGGTCGCGCGCATCCCTGCCAAACAAGCCAGCGCCTACATCCAGATCCTGGAAGGCATCGCGGCGGAGATCTTCTTTGCAGGAGGCGGGTACTGGTTCCATGTGAAAAAGTTCCGAGCAAAGACGGATCGACTGGTGTGGGAAGTGAAGACAGAGAAACTGGCCACCTTCATCTTCGACTGGCCGGGGAAAAGGAACCTGGCCCTCCTGGTGCAGACCATCATCGATCTGTCGCGCCGGGACATTCCAAGTGCTGCAACGATAGGGTATATAGCCCGGGTGGTACACCCGCACAACGACATCCAAACCTGGAAACAGAACGTATGGCAGACACTATAGGCAAGAGCATAGAACCAGTACTTCACGGAATCGGTTATTCCTGGTTATGAATATGTATCAGTAATGCAACCTTGCGCTGTAATATTAGATTAATAAAAAAAACGCCCGCCGGTCTTGCGGCGGGCGGAGCGCTTTCACACCGTATCAATTTTCCGAAAAGCCGACCTGGTCTTCCGGGTTGGCCTCGTTCCACATGGCCACCAGTTCGTCGCTGGTCTTGCCGATGTTCTCGCGGTTGATGATCGTGCCGGAGAAGACACCGGGGATGTTCAAGCCGTTGGCAAAGGCGGGATCAGGCCGGAAGGCGATCTTCAGCGTGCCTTCCAGGTCGATGGTGGGAGCGAACGTGCCCAGGCCTTCCACCTTGACGGCGCGCCCGGAGCGGCAGATCTCGATGATATGATCGCGGGTCTCCTTGATCGCCATATCCACGCTGCCTTCCACCAGGCTGGTGGCGCGTGAGACGGCGCGCAGCAGTTCAGGTTTTTGCACGGTGTTTCCCTGGTCGATCCTGGGACGATAGGCATTGATTGCCTTGATTCTTGGGGCCATAAATATGGTCCTCCTTCTAAAAAGTGGATTTGTCTTACCGGTAAGGAGTGCTCTATCGAATAGGTGGTATCCTTCCAGTTAGTCGACAGTGGCGCTATTATAGGGAATAATCTCCAAGTTGTGCTTTACGGTTATGTAATTTCTTTCGATTCGCTATAAGCCATACTTATCAGTTATGTAAGAATCGCCCCTTCGACGAGACCTGTTCACAAAAGGCTTATGCAGGTTGAAAATTGGGTATTCCTTCTCGAAAAAACGCAATTTTCAACCGACCTGGGTATCGCCACCAGGCGATTCCCTATAAGCCAGGAGGCAAAAAGCTTATAGGGAACGAGGCAAAGGCTTGCAGGGAATCGGGCAAAGGCTTATAGGGAACGAGGCAAAAGCTTATAGGGAATTGGGCAAAGGCTTGTAGGGAATCGAGCAAAGGCTTATAGGAATTCGGACGCGAATTTCCCGCAGACCGCGACCAATAAGCATTGCGGGGTAAAGCGAACAGATGTCGCCTGACGGACAACGCAGGCACCAGGTGACAGCCACCTTCGAAGACTACCGTAAAAGATATACGCGTGACCGCTTCCGCCCGCGACCTGCCCGGGCGTGTGACCGAGCGCACCGAAGTGAGAGGCCATCCGTTGATGGCGTAGGGGTAGGAAATGGTGACAGTTACAAGGTGTGGCTGCCACCTGCACTTCCTGTCGGGATCGGACAATACCTTTTTATGAATTTACCTCCTAACTACCGACCTTTGCGCAGGCCAATTGCTTGTCCCTCCCCGCGCTTTTACTGCTGTATAGATAAGGGAATTAATTCTTCGATATGATAAAGTCATTGCACAAATATTAGCAAGGTAAATGTAATCTAAATCGGAGAAAATCAGGTGTAAAATAATTATTGGTTTAAAAGTTAGGGATATAGGCTATTTACCTAAATTTCGCCCGAAATAGAGGCGAGAGAGAGCCCGAAAAGGGCTAGCCAAAAAAGAGTAATGGGACTACCTGTAAAGGAAATTCCGAGAATCCAAACAGGAGGCCCATTACCATGCATGAGTCTATCA
>DAOTXM010000319.1:0-2832 GCA_034435215.1 Anaerolineales bacterium | reverse complement strand
CGTATGCGCGTTCACAACCCAAATTTCGGACCCCCATCCCGTCATAAGGTAGATCTCCTCTTTTCGAAGTAAAACCAAGGCATGGCAGAACATCGTACATTCCGCATTGAAGGCCACACCCTGGCAGCAGTGCCGCTCAACCCGGGCACAGCCGGCAAGCCGGTCATCCTGGTGCACGGAATTACAGGCAGCATTGCCACCTGGCAGGTCAACCCCTTAGCCGGCGTGCTCGAGCAAGGACCTTGCTACGCGCTCAGCCTGCCCGGTCATTTCCCGGGGGCTTTCCCGTCCAATTTTCAGCGGGAGCAATTGACGGCTGAGTTGCTGGCGCGCCTTATGGCAGAGGCTATCCGCCAGCTGGTCGGTGAGCGTCCCGTCACCCTGTTAGGTCACTCCATGGGAGGGTTTGCCATCCTGAATATTGCCGCCCATTACCCGGAACTGGCGCAAAGGGTTGTGAGTATTGCCGGGTTCGCGCATGGCCGCTGGATTGGCCTGCTGGGGCTTTATCAGCGTCTGGTTCGTATGGGTTTTCTCGGGAGAACGGCCTTCAAGTTTAACTTTAAACTGGCAGGTGCCAGTCCGCAATTGTTAAAATTGGCAATGCGGGTTTATGCAGCGGATATGTATGCATTGTATTCCAATCCAAACAAAGCAGACGCTGTCGAACATTCCTTATATAATTACCAGCATCTTGACCTGGACGCCATGGTGAAATACTTCGCAGTGATGCCAGATATCGATATTTCTCGACTCCTCCCCCGGATCCGGGTACCGCTCCTGGCCATTGCCGGTGACCGTGACCCAACAGTGCCTCCGGACCAATCGCGCCTGATCGCTTCCCTGGCGCCCAACGCAGAATTAGCCTTGATTCACGGCGCCAGACATTTTCCTTTTCTGGAGCGCCCGCTCGAATATCATGCGGTGCTCTCCGCCTGGTTGCAGAAAACACAGTAGTATGACAAAGTTACATTTCAAAGTAGGGTACCTGGTGAAAAAGTCCACTTTTCCGCGCAAGGAGGCATAAGTCGTGCCATCAAAGTCCATCATCATCATCGGCGCCGGCATCGCCGGACTTTCAGCGGGCTACTATGCCCAGATGAACGGTTACAAAACCCGCATCTTCGAATTGCACGACCTGCCCGGCGGTCTGTGCACGTCATGGGAGCGTAAAGATTACATCTTCGACGGTTGCATTCATTACCTGTTCGGCTCAGGAGAGGGGCAGCCATTCCACCAGATGTGGGCAGAACTTGGAGCGGTTCAGGATCGCAAAATGATCGACCACGACGAGTACCAGCGCGTCACGAATGGGGACAAGACCCTGATCGTCTATGCCGAGCCGGACCGTCTCGAAGCGCACCTGCTGGACCTTTCGCCTGCGGATGCGCCCCTGATCCGTTCCTTTGCCCAGGGGGTGCGCCAGTTTGCCCGCTTCGATATGTCCGCCATGTACAAAGTCCCAAAACCGCTCATGAATGCAATGGATTGGCGCGAATTTGGGATGAAGATGATGCCCTTCGTCCCGGCGCTGGCCAAATGGGGCATGCTCTCCTGCGCTGAGTTTGGCCGGAAGTTCAAAGACCCCTTCCTACGACGTGCCGTCCCCCAAATGTTTTCGTGGGAGGAAGCGCCGGTCATGATGGGTATGATGTTGCTGGCCTACATGCATACCGGCAACGCCGGTTTCCCGGCTGGTGGCTCCCTGGCCTTTGCACGCGCCATCGAGAAGCGTTATCTTGACCTTGGAGGAGAAATTTACTACAAGGGACAGGTCGAGAAAATCCTGACCGAGAACGGGCGTGCTGTTGGCGTGCGTCTTTATAACGATGAAATTCATCAGGCTGACTGCGTCATCTCTGCGGCGGATGGACGCGGGACGATCTTCGATATGCTCGACGGCAAATTCACAAATCGCAAGCTGCGCCGCATGTACGACGGGCATCTGCCCACCCACCAGATGGTACAGGTCTCCCTGGGTGTGAAGCGTGACCTGTCATCCGAACCGCATTGGGTGACCTACCTGCTCGAGAAACCGGTACTGCTGGTGGGAGAAGAACGTCATGAGATCGGCGTCAAACATTATTGCTTCGATCCTTCTCTGGCGCCAGCCGGGAAGTCGGTGATCGAGTTGATCGTGCGCACGAATTATTCGTACTGGCAACGCATCTACGGGCGAAAGCTGTACGATACGGAACAACGCCAGGTCTCGGACATCATCATCGAATATCTCGAAAAATGGTATCCGGGCATCCGGGACGATATCGAGTTCATCGATGAGGCCACGCCGCTGAGCTATGAACGCTACACTGGCAACTGGATGGGTGCCACCTGCGGCTGGTTGCTGACCAGGGAAACCATGCCGATGATGATCCAGGGCGTCCCGAAAACGCTACCCGGCCTCCATAATTTCTATATGGCCGGGCATTGGGTGGAACCGGGCGGCACGGTCACGTTGGCCGCGGCGTCAGGCAAGAATGTGATCCAATTGATTTGCCATGCAGATGGAAAATCTTTTACGGTTACATGAGACGGATTTCCTGTTTCGACAATGTCACAATTGCCAAGTATTACAGCGCAAGGTTACAGCGCTGATACGCAATCTCCACCAGGGATAACCGAAAAAATGGTTATGCGTGGGGGCGCGCGCCCCCACGCATAACCATTTTTTCGGGATTTCTTGGAACTTTGTACTGTAATACAAGTTATAAAAAAGAGTTCCCGCCCACACGAGAGAGCTCGAATTCCTCGACTCAGTACACAACAGGAACCGTTCGGTTCCTGTTGTGTACTGGGAGTAAAAAAATGAATTCGAAATTCCTGCCGGTCATA
>DAOTXM010000318.1:0-18226 GCA_034435215.1 Anaerolineales bacterium | reverse complement strand
GCGCAATCCGCGATCCTCGTCCACGGTCTGGCGGTTGTAGATCGCGCTGCACGCGCAGCACTGGTCGGTGCGATAGGCCAGGACGCAATCGCTATCCACCGCACAGTGCAACTGGCCGGAAAGATCAGGGGTGGCGGTCGGCGAGGGCGAGGCTTGTGCCGACAGGGTTACCACCACGACGATCTCCGGGGCGACCGGCGTCGGGGAAACGGGACGGCATGCAGATGCGACCCATCCCAATACCAACAGACTGCTCAGAATTTGGATGGACAAATGATGTTTCATACTTAATCACCTCACCGAGCGGAGGCGCGTTTTTTGCGCCGCAGTCGAGGTGAGCGGAGGCGCGTTTTTTGCGCCGAAGTCGAGATGGGCGGAGCCGCACTTGTGCCTCATAGTCCAGACGGCACATCACCAGCAGTTGTTCCCTGCCTTCACTCCCACAATATCTTGCGCATCTCCTGCCTCGCTAGAATCGCCTCCAGCACACCGCCGCCGATGGCCAGGGCCTTATCCGAAACAAGCTGACACAACTGCGGATCGTCGCGCGGGTCCACGTCGCCGATCTTGAGCCCGGCAGTCACGTGCAGGCCGGGATGGATCAGTCCGCGCAGCACGCCTTTGAAGGGACTTAGGATTTGCGATTTGCGATTCTTGATTTTCGATTGGTGATTTTCGGTTGGAGGCTGGATCTCTGCGACCAAATCGCCTGCCTCCAGATGTTCACCGATCTGCGCGCGGGCGATCAATTGCCCATCCGCCGGGGCACGCAGCACGCGGCGCGGGTCGCCTTCAGGCTGGCCGCTATCAGGCTGGGGCTGCCCTTCCCAGAGTACCCGTCCCAGGGTGTGGCTGCGGCGGGTTTCGACCAGGGCGTGGCAGTTCCGTCCGGCGTGGAAGCCGGGACCCAGTCCGATATGCAGCGCGACGTCCCCAGGCAGGGGGGCAGGGGGCTCCGTGATCAGCCGGGCGTCGCCCCCGATGGGGATGGGAGTTTCCGTCAGGATGGATGCGTCCGGGTCGACGATGACCGGAATGTCCCCCGCCTCCAACACAGCCCGGACTTGCATCAGCCCCGCAGGGGGCTCTCGATCGACCAGCCTGGCCGTTACCCCCTCGACCGTCACCTCTCCCGCGTAGACCGCTTCGGCAAACGAAACCGTGCGCCGCACGGCCAGGGGCTGCTCCAGTTCGCTGATGATGATCTGCAAGCCTGCCCGGTACAGCCGCAAGGCCACACCGGAGGCCAGGTCGCCGCCGCCGCGGACGAGAATACAGGCTGGCCGGTTACTTTGCGGTTTCACTGTTTAGAGGGGGTTGTCTGGGAGGTTGCATTTGTCCCTGTTCCTGCAACAGGTGGCCGAGCGCGTACAGGATCAGGTAGACGAACAGGAAAAAAGACGTGAACAGGCTGGCAAAGATCAAAGAACGTATGGTGGGATGTATGATAAAGTACAGGGTGAACAGCGCCATGTCGCCAAAATTGTGGAGCACATCCCAGGAGTTCCAACGCAGGAAGCGTCCCATGTAGACGCCCATGCTGGTCAGGCCAGCCACGACCAGTACGAAGCCCCAGCCGAACCAGGAACCGAATTCGCGCCGCACGACCTCCTGCATCAGGAACAGCGAAACCATGCCAAGGAACAGGCCGGTGAAGACGAACCAGATCAGCAGGAGCACGTCGTACCAGACCGGGATATCGGCGCCGGCGTTGCTCAGGTGTTGCAGGTCGGTCAGGATGTAGGGAGCGTTGGGGAAGAACAGCAGCCACAACAGGGCGCTGGCCGGTACGATCAGGTACAGCCAGCGCCTGCGAATGGAGGTGATGTAGATGATATAGGCGATGATGAAGGGAATCCAGGCCAGGAACAGGTTCCAGACCAGGAAGCCATAGTGCACGGAGCCTGCCAGGGAGGCGCGGAAGCGCAGCAGGGCGACGCAGATCACGGAAGCACCGGCCAGCAGACCGAAGATGGCCAGGCGGTATTTCTGATGGGCGAATTGTCGTATCAGGGATTTCATGGCATCTGGTTGTAGTTCTATTCAGGGGTCTCCTGAGTCTTTGAACTATGTTCGTGCAGCATGTGACTGAAGGAATACAGCAGGAGAAAGATAAACAGGAAGAAAAAGGTATACAGGAACGTAAAGGCTGCGAGCCGCATGCTTGGGTCGATCACGATCCCCAGGATCTCCATGGCGGTCTCCGTGGGATTTTGCAGGATATCCCATGAATTCAGGCGCACGAAACGGCCGATGTAGATGCCGAAGCTGCTCAAGCCGGAGATCACAAAGACGAAGATCCAGCCTGTCACCCGCCCGAATGTGCGCAGGACGATGTCATGCATCAGATACAACGAGATGACGCCCAGCAGCATGCCCGTCCACGAGCACCAGACGACGATGATCACGTCATACCACAAGGGTGCTCCGCCGGGACTCCTCGCCAGGTCCTGGAGATCGGTGAGCATGTAGGGTGCATTGGGGTAGAAGATCAACCACAAAAACGCAGTAACCGGCAAGATCAAGTATAGCCAGTTCCGCCTCCATGAAAGAGCATGGGTAATGTAGGAAAGGATGAACGGGATCCATGCCAGAAACAGATTCCAGATCAGGCCGAGATGGCGACCGGAAGAACTGTAAGCCACGCGCGCCAAAACGAGCGCAATGCACACCAGGCAGGCCGTATTGATCAACACAAAGACGGCAAGGTTGTGCCTGTTGTCGAGGAGATATTTTTTCCAGCGGTTACTCATACGTTCATTATTGTACTTCACGCAGATAGACGATGAAATCGATATCGCCGGGGGAATACCCGCAGCCGGTCAGGATGGTGGCAGCTTCGCCGCGGTGTTGTGTCCCGTGGTTGACCAGGTGTACCATCAAATGCCATAGAAGATTTTCGCGCGGCTCGCCCCCGGTGCGCTGGTAGTGGATGACCTTATCCAGGTCTGCCTCGTCGAGCTTCTCGACAAAGGCCAGCAAAGCCCGCCCTTCCACATCCCAGCGGGCCTGTACTGCTTCGAAGGTGGGAAAATCCTTCGGCAGCAGCCACTCGGTCGGTGAGGAGCCTTCCCAGCGCTGGCGCCAGATCCATTCAGCAAACAGGGTATGGACAAGCGTGCCGCGCAGGCTGCCATGGGGGAATGGGGCGGGCGCCAGGAACTGTTCGGGGGTCATCTGGGAGGCGGCCTGCAAGATACGGGCGTTGGCCCAGGCGTTGTACTGGTAGAGGGTCAGGATCTCACTTTTTTTCATTGCAGGAACTCCAGCAGGAGCGGGTTCACTTCCTCCGGCTTTTCAAGATGCGGAATGTGTCCGCAGTGCTCGAAGGCATGCAGCTCAGCCTGCGGGATAGCCGCGCATAGATCGTCGCTGTGGGCGAAAGGGACAGTTTTGTCCTGCCGCCCCCACAGCAGCAAAGTGGGCAGGCCCAATTCGCCGATCCTGCGATACGTGGACGAAAAATCGCCCAGCATACCGTTGCGTATGGTTGCCAGGATGGCGCGCATGAAACCCTTATATTTCATCTGGACCATGTACTTTTCGGCGAAGGCCTTTACCTGCCCAGGATCGTGGAAATCGGAGCGGACGCCCCGCATCAGGAGTCCGCGTCCAGCCAGACCGAAGGCCAGCTCGCCGAACCCGGGCGCGAACACGCCTTGGATGACGGTCGAAACCGTCACCGCACGTACGCCGGCCGGGTCGACCAGCACGAGCTTCCGCACTGTTTCGGAATAACGCGTGGTAAAGGACGCCATGATCGGCCCGCCCATGGAGAGCCCGATCAGGTCGACCAGCTCGAATCCAAGTATATCCAGCAGTTCTCGCAATTGCTTGCAAAACATGTCGATATCGTAACGGGCGCGCGGTCGGTCCGAATACCCGCGCCCGAACAGGTCATAGCGTAAAACGCAGAAACCGGAGCCAGTCAGGAAGTCGAAGGTGGGATCCCAGATGAAGTACGGGACAGAGAACCCGTGCACCAGGACGACAGGAACCCTCGCCCCTATCCCCTCTCCTGTGGGGAGAGGCGGGCTGCCTAATTCATAATGGGTATAGCCGTCCGAAAGGCGAACGAAACTGCCCGGTGCGCTGGTGCGGGCGGTTTCGTCCAATTCTTCCGTTTCACCGAAATAGGGAAAAGTCCAGGGCATTTTTCTCCCTCCCGAAGGACATCGGGACGATGTGAGCGGAGCGCAGCGCAGTCGAAGGGCGATTTATTGAGAAGCCCATCGACTACCGCTTCGCTTCGCTCAGCGTCCGCTCTGGGCGAATTTCTATATCTTTCCCAACCCGCGCAGGATACGCTCCGGTGTCAGTGGAAACTCGTCGTACCACACGCCGGTGGCATCGTGCACCGCCGCGGAGATGGCGGGTGCGGTGGGCAGGAAGGGCAATTCGCCCACGCCGCGCGCGCCCCAGGGTCCGTTCGGGTCGGGAACCTCGACGATGACCGCTTCCACTTTCTCTGGGATGTCCCGGATGGTGGGAATTAGATAGGTGCTGAGCTGGTCGGTCAGCACACGGCCGTCTTTGGTCTTGTAATCCTCCAACATGGCATAGCCCTGCGCCTGCACGACCCCGCCTTCGATCTGTCCCACCACCAGGTCGGGGTTGATGGCCTTGCCGAGGTCATCGGCGGCGACGATGCGCAGCACGCGCACATGTCCGGTCTCGGTATCCACTTCCACTTCCGCGGCCTGGGCGGAATAGGCATAAGCGAAATTGGGCATGGAGTGGCCGGTCTCCTTGTCGAAGGGCGTGGTGGGCGGGGCCAGGTATTTGAACTCGCCAATCGCCGGGCGTTCCTCTGCGTTCCATTTTTGCAGCGCGATTTCAGCCGCGCCCCGGATGGCGTTGCCGGACATAAAGGTCATGCGCGAGGCGGAGACCGAACCAGGATTGCCCATAATGGCCGAGTCGGATGTGATCAGGGTGACCTTTTCGAAGGGGACGCCCACGGCTTCCGCAGCCATTTGAGCCATGACCGTGTGCGTGCCCTGGCCAACTTCCGCGCTGGCGTGCAAGAGCACCACCTGCTCGATCTCGCTTTTCCCGTGCAATTCCACGCGCGCCCAGCAGTTTTCCTGGTAACCGAACGAAAAACCGACGTTCTTGAACCCGGCCGCAAAGCCGCGCCCGCGCACGAGATGGCCATCCTTTTGCTTCTGATAATTCGACCAGCCGAACTTCTCAGCGGCCGCCTGGATCACCTCCGGCACGCTGACCGGTCCAGGTGCAGGCGTACCGACCCCGAGCGTGAGCCCGTCGCGCAGGGCGTTCTTGAGGCGGAGTTCGACCGGGTCCATGTCAAGTTTTTCAGCCAGTTTGTCCATTTGCAGTTCGGCCATGTACAGCGCTTGCGGTGCGCCAAAGCCGCGAAAAGCCGCGCCGGGCACGTTGTTGGTATACACGCCGTAGACATCGGTCTTGATGTTGGGGATGAAGTACGGGCCTGATGAGGTAATGGTGGAGTTGCCCAGAACCTTGTTGGTGGTGTACATGTAGGCGCCACCATCGGCGATCATCTCGATCTCGGCTGCGGTCAGCACCCCCTCTTTGGTCGCGCCCCATCTGGCGCGCAACACGGATGCATGCCGCTTGCCGTGCCCGATGATGGATTCCTGGCGGCTCCAGATGATGCGCACCGGGCGCTGGAGCTTCCAGGCTGCCAAGGCCAGCACGATTTGCACCGACATATCTTCGCGCCCGCCGAACGCGCCGCCGATGGCCGGGTACACGATGCGCACGCTTTCATCCGGCAGGCCGAGCGCATGCGCGATCTGCTCACGGTCGGTATGCGTCCACTGGCCACCGGCCTCGACGGTGATCAGCCCATGCTCATCGATGTAAGCCAGCCCGGCTTCGGGTTGCAGATAGGCATGTTCCTGCACGGGCGTGCGATATTCACCCTCGACGATCACATCCGCCTGCGCAAAACCCGCTTCGATATCGCCTTTGCGGATTTTGTAGTGGACGCAAATATTGGAATCGCCAATCTCTTCATGCACACGCGGCGCGCCGGGCTTCATCGCTTCCTCGGCGTCAGTGACTACAGGCAGGTCTTCGTATTCGACCTCGACCAGGTCGCGCGCAACAGCCGCCTGGGCTTCCGTCTCTGCAACGATGACAGCCACCTGGTCGCCCACGAAGCGGACCACGTCCGTGCCTGGCTTGGAGGAGCCCGGCCCGCACAGTACGGGCTGGTCACGCCACTGCAGGCCATATTCGTTGACCGGGACGTCTTTGGCCGTGTAGATGGCGGCCACGCCCGGCACTGCCAGAGCGCGCTCCAGGTCGATGTGTTTGACGCGCGCGTGGGGGCGGCCGGCGAACAGGATTTTCATGTGCAGCATGCCCGGCATGGACAGATCGCCTGGATATGGCGTTTTGCCTGTCACCTTGCCGAGGGCGTCGATGCGCGGATGGGATTGACCGACAACTTTTGTAATCATAGGCTCTAACGTTTGTACTTTTTGACTTTGGTTCTGATCGGCGGTGCGTCCATTGGACCGTACCGCGAGGGAGCGGCAAGCTGGTATATGAACGCGTATAGGACGGAAAGAAATCCACCGATGAAAATAATGTATATGAAAGTGAGCGCCAGGATTGCAAGAATCGCGTAGCGCCCAAAAAGAAACTGGAAGGCTTGCGCGAGCACCGGTACATAATAGAGCCAATCCGGTGTTTTCGGTGTGAACAACAATTCGCGCGGCACCAGCCCCAGGCTCAGGAAGAAGGGCATCGAAACCTCGGCGGCGGCATAGGAAAGCAGCGGTACCAGAAAGATCAACAAACAGCCAATGCCGCGCCAGATCGGTTGTGGCCCTCTGGCGATTGGCTCTGGGCGTTTTACGCCGGATTGATATTTTCCCATGGTTCCTCCCGCTACGCCTGAAGTTTGCTGGCGTCTTCGATGGCTTGGACGATCTTATAGTAGCCCGTGCAACGGCACAGATTACCCGTGATGGCCTGTTCGATCTCGTTCCTGGTTGGGTGCGGGTTTTCCTCCAGCAATTTGGCGGCCGACATCAGAAAGCCCGGTGTGCAGTATCCGCATTGGACGGCGCCATGGTTGATAAACGCTTGTTGTACCGGATGGAGCTGCCCGGCTTTGGCCAGGCCCTCGATGGTGACGATCTCAGCGCCGTGCGCACGCGGGGCGGGCACCAGGCAGGCCATTACCGCTTTGCCGTCCAGGAAGACCGTGCAGGCGCCGCATTCGCCCTCCGCGCAACCCTCCTTGGTGCCGGTCAATTCGCCTTCCTCGCGCAGCAGGCGCAGCAGGGTCTTGTCATGACCGCTGGTGAAGGTGTATTTTTTCCCGTTGATGGTCGTCTCGATTGGATTATCCGGAAATGCTTGCGCTGATTGCTGATCGCTGATAGCTGGCTGCTCTTTTCCCCACAACAACACCGGTTCAGACGGGATCCCGGCCTGCGTCTCACCCTCGAGCAAGGACCTTAACCCGCGCGCCGTGCAAACGCGCACCATCTCGCGCCGGTACGCTGCCGAACCGCGGATGTCATCGATCGGGCGGGAAGCTTCCATTGTCAACCGGGCCGCATCGGCAATGACGGCTTCGGTCAGGGTCTTGCCCGCCAGGTATCGCTGCGCTTCTTCCGCATGGATGATGGTGGGCGCGACTGCTCCCAGCGTGATAGATGCCGATTTCACGCTGGCAGCTTCGAACGCAAGCACGACCGCAACGTTGATCACGGAGATGGCCTGCGCCCGCCGCAGAGCCAGCTTGATAAAGGTCCCTTTTTGGTCTTTCTTCATCGCCGGGAAGGCAATATCCACCAGGAGCTCGTCCGGCTGCATGACCGTCCTGCGCACACCGGTGTAGAAGTCGTCCAGTTTCACCCTGCGTTCGCCGCGGGTCGAGGCCAGCACGACCCAGGCGCCCAGCGCCATCAAGGGCGTGATGGTATCGTTGGCGGGCGAAGCGGTGATGAGGTTGCCGGCCACGGTGGCGCGGTTACGGATCTGCGGCGCGCCCACTTCCCAGGCGGCGCGCGCCAGCGGAAATGCGCGCTCGCGGATGAGCTTGGAGGCCGCGCAATGGTTGTGCGTGACCATCGGTCTCAGATGGATGACATCATCCTCGTCCAGCGTGATCCGGTCGAGGTTCGGGACACGGGTGATGTCGACCAGGGTGTGAATGTCTCGGCGCACACCGCGCTCGAGTTCCAGGATCAGGTCGGTGCCACCGGCCACGATGCGGGCGCGTTCCCCCTTCTCGCCCAACAGGCGGATTGCCTCGGCTGTGGTGGTTACATTGTAGTACTCATGCCACATAGGCGTTCCTTTTATAAAATGTCATTGCGAGGGGGGTGCCCCGAAGCAATCTTCTGTTTCGGCAATAAGATCGCTTCGCCATTCATCGACTTCGCCGGGTCTCGATACGGTCGGACGAACACCGGCCTGCTCGACCATCGGCTCCGCTCAGAACGGCTCGCAATGACATGGTGTCAAATGGATCGTTTATTGACCAGCGCCGTTGATCATTTCATAGCGGCGGTCGAAGGTGGTGACGGCTTCGCGCGACAGGCCGATCAGGTTACGGATGGCGGCTTTCAAGCCGTCTTCGTCCCCCATGCTGGCTTCGATGTTATCCAACCCCCGGCCGATCTGGTCGGCCACATCGAAGAAGGCCAGGTCGAACTGATACAGTTGTGCCAGCTCGGCTTCCTTGATCTTGACCGCATCGAAAAAGCCTGCATACCCATAGGACGCAGTGCGGATTTTATCCGCAAAGGTGCGCAATTTGATGGCCGCCTGCTCCATGTCATCCAGCAGCGCAATCATGCCGGCGTTGACCATGTCGGTCTGGATATTCGAGGTGCGCTTCCACAGCTCTTCGAAGCGCTCCGCCACCGATTCACGCAACAACTTGTCCGCCGCCCGGCGGTTCTGGCGCTCGACGTAGCCGTTGAAACCGGGGATTTTCGAGGCCAGCTGTTTTACGAAATCCATCTGGCCGGTTACTTTCTCAAACAAATCACTCATGTGTGCCTCCTGCCATAATATACGCTTTGAAAGGCGCTCGAGTCTCATCTTGCAATGAGCGTTTCATGACCCTATCGTTTACTGGGTCGATTATAGCCTCTCTTAGGGTCAAGTGCAACCGGGTTGCTGGTGTTATAATTCGATAAATCACGAAATAGCTTGAAGGAGCCCAAAAACAGGGGGGTGACGGGCATACGCTCGTCCCCCCCCTGTTTTTGGGTATTCTCTCAACGCTCGTGAGCACTACGTATCTTTCCACTGGAGTGAACCATGATCGTCACAACCAAAAAACTGTTCGAAGCCGCCTACGGCAAGTACGCCATCGGCGCCTATAACATCAACAACCTGGAGCAGTGCATGGGACTGTTCCGGGGCAACCTGGACAGCCAGGCGCCTTTCATCATTCAGATCAGCAAAGGCGCGCGTTCCTACACGGACAAGCATATGTTGGAGGCCATGATCCGCGCCGCCGATGAAATCTTTCCAGAGGCCATTTTTGCGGTGCATCTGGACCACGGCGACGAAGAGACCTGCTACGATTGCATCAACAGTGGGTTCTACAGCTCGGTCATGATCGATGCCAGCCACGCGCCGTTCGATGAGAACATTGCCATCACCAAGCGCGTGGTGGATGCGGCGCACGCCAAAGGGATCGTGGTCGAAGCCGAACTGGGGCAACTGGGCGGGGTGGAGGAACACGTCAGCGTCGCAGAAGCGGACGCCAAACTGACCGATCCCGACCAGGCCAAGGAATTCGTCGAGCGCAGCGGCTGCGACTCGCTGGCCTGCGCGATCGGCACCAGCCACGGCGCCTTCAAGTTCACCGGTTCGCAGGGCCTGCACTTCGATGTGCTGGAGGAGATCCAGAAACGCCTGCCTGGTTTTCCGCTGGTCATGCACGGTTCCAGTTCGGTGCCCCAAGATGAAGTGGAGCGTATCAACAAGGCCGGTGGCAACCTGAAAGGCGCAAAGGGCGTGGACGCCGACCAGTTCAAACGCGCCGCCCAACTGGGCGTGACCAAGATCAATATCGACACCGACGGCCGCCTGGTCTGGACGCGCGTGCACCGCGAGTTCTTCCGCGACAAACCCGAGAACTTCGACCTGCGCCCCCCGGGAAAGGTCTTCATGGCCGAGTATGCCAAGTTCATCGCTGGCAAGAACGAGAAGCTCGGCAGCGCCGGTCAGTTGGAGGCGGTCAGGAGGCTGGTGGGGTAGTAGGTAACTTCAAACTAACCTTGCGAAGGTTCGATCATTCAGGCTCCGCCTTCAGGACAGACCCTTCGCAAGGTTGCGTATAAAAACCAACCGACCTCGGATGCAATCAATTCCGAGGCCGGTTTCGTTTATTATTACGGTGTTGGCGTAAGCTCTGGCTCCAGCGGCCACTGCGGACAGGTAGCGCGATATTCCTCGGCAGGGAAATATTGTGCCCACTCAGCGCGGGTAAAGTTGCGGCCAGCGCGCTGGCAGGAGCGCGCCACCCAAGATTCCGGATCTAGGTTCCACAAAGTTATCCCAGAGCCCCACCCGGCTGAAATTAGAAGCTTCCCGTCCCCTAAGGGATCAAATGCAACCTTTTCCAAGGCACCAGTTTCATTGCCGAGTGGCTCGCCTATTGGCATGCCGCTCGATACGTTCCAGAGCAAGATGGTTCCATCAGCACTCACTGAAGCTAGTACCTTCCCGTCAGGGCTGAAAGCAAGGCTCCATACATAACCATTATGGCCTGTAAGAGGCTGGCCGAGAGGCTGCCCATTGGTCACATCCCACAGGATGATCGTTTCGTCATAGCTACCCGATGCTAAAATCCGCCCATCTGGACTGAAGGCAACGCTGTAAACAGGACCTGTAGGCATTTCAAGTGGTTGACTTATTGACATACACGTCGATACATCCCACAGGGTGACTGAGCTTTCAACATTGCCTGCTGCCAAAATCTTCCCATCGGGGCTGAAGTCAATGCCATATACCTCATAATCGGAAACAGGAATGGGTTGGCAACCCAATTCGTGTGTCTTTACATTCTCCAAAATAATCGTACCATCATTGCTACCCAATGCCAGAATCTTCCCATCTGGGCTAAAAGCCATACTATCCCCAAGGCCAGTATGGACGGTAAGGGGCAGGTACGTTGGCATCCTCGTAGCAACATCCCACAAAATAACGCTGCCATCCTCACTGCTGGAGGCCAGTGTTTTACCGCCATCTTGAGGGCTGAAGGCTAAACTCTTGATCCATTGCTCGCGATTATCAAGGGGTTGACTTATTAGCTTGTCGGTCAGCATATTCCACAAAATGATTTTGCGATCTGAACTACCATACGCTAAAATCTTCCCATCCGGGCTGAAAGCCATGCCATTGCCATAATCATTATTGCCTATTAATCGCTGATCGACAGGTTGGATTTTGTTCACCTTCCAAAGAATAATCGATTTGTCATTACTGCCCGAAGCAAAAGTCTCACCATCTGGGCTGAAGGCAATGGCCCAAACAGAATCGCCATGAGCATTTAATGATTGGCCTAAAGGTTGGCCATTAGCTACATTCCAGAGCATAATTGTGCTATCTGTACTAGCTGAAACTAATACTTGCCCGTCAGGGCTGAAAGCAACGCTCCATACATAACCATTGTGTCCTGTGAGTGGCGGCCCAATAGGTTGCCCGTTGTTCACATCCCAGAGGATGATTGTTTCGTCAAAACTACCCGATGCCAATATCTGCCCATCTGGGCTGAAGGCAACGCTGAAGACGGGACCGGTATGCTTTTTAAGTGGCTGACTTATCGGCATGCCCGTCGCCACATCCCACAATGTGAGTGAGCCATCATCATTACCCGAGGCTAGAATGTTCCCCATTGGGTTGAATGCTACACTATTGATATGCGTAATGTACCAATCACTGAGTGGTTGGCGAATCGGTTTTTTCTCTGCTACATCCCACAAAATTATTGTTCCAAAATCATCTCCTGAAGCTAAAATTTTCCCGTCTGGGCTGAAGGCTACGCTATTCACCATTCCATGTTGAGTGTTCAGGGGTTCACCTATTGGCTTGCCTGTAGCCACATCCCACAAAATGATCAAACCCCCACCACTGCCAGATGCCAAGATCTTGCCATCTGGGCTGAAGGCTACGCTGAACACAGAGCCAGTGTGCTTGTCAAGCGGTTGACCTATCGGTTTGCCCGTTGCTACATCCCACAAAATGATGGTATGGTCGTCGCTGCCAGAAGCCAGAATTTTCCCATCCGGGCTGAAGGCTACACAGTCCACTGATTTCGTATGTCCAGTAAGATATTGGGCCAGGTGAGGACCAGCCTGCACGTTATAAAGCAGCGCACTGCGTGTCTGTAGATTGTCATAGGTTCTAAACGCCTCTACGCCCAACAATAGAGACACGTCGAGATGGCTCGTACGGGCCGATGCAGCCTGTGCGGCCAACTCACCGGCGCGAGCGATTTTTGCATTCTCCTCTGCGATCGCTTTTTCTGCTTGAGCTGTTCCTCGTGCAATTTTTTCATTGACCAATGCTATCTCTTTGGCATTGGATTCTGAAATAGCATTATTGCGTTGTCCCCAGGCAAAAGCAGCAAGGGCCGCCATCATGACCAGACCCAGTCCCAGGCCGATTGTGACCTGCCTGCGCTGGCGGTTGACCGCCTGCCTGCTTCTTAACAGGTATTCACGCTGCAAATCCACCGGGTGGGGCTCCAGGCCGGCTTTCAACCCCAGCATACTTTCGGCAGTTTCCAACTCCTTCCCGCGTAATAACAGGCTTTTTTCCTGGTTTTGTCCTTGCCACTTGAGCGCCTTGACCTGTAACTCGGTGTGAAATTTGAGCCACTCATAATCGGTATGGATGGTCTCGCGAATTTCACTGATTGCCCGATCGAAATCGTCCTGGCCCATGCGGCAGAAGATCCAGTTATGTTTTCGAATGATTTCAGGAATATCACCGTCATTCGTTTTGCGTATGTAAATTGGCAGGATGCGTTTGCCGTTTACGGCTGCGTGAGCAATCTCCTTTTTGCACATCTCCGAAAGGACAGAATCCGGGCTGATCAGGAACAGGAAGGCTTCAGCCGCCTCGATCCCTTGATAGATTTCCTGTTCCCACTCTTCGCCCTTGGGGATGCTCTTCCAGTCGATCCAGGTATCCAGGTTGTTTTCCGCCAGCGCCTGGACGATCTTCCCGGCCAGGTCGATGTCCTTGCGGGAATACGAGATGAATATGTGCGACATGGCAGGTGGACTTGCTTAGGATTTCTGCTTATCAGACCGGCGGCCAAAAGATCGCATTAGCAGGAGCACCAGCCCGCTGGCTACCAGCGTGAAGACCGGCAGGATTACCAGCAACAACAGCAGGCCGGCATTGCGATAGGTATCATAGTGTTCCCGCACCAGCTCCACCATGTTGGTCGTTCCCGGCATCCCGGCGTTGCCAGGCGTCAGGGTTGCAATGGATGGGATCACCAACATGACGTTACCCAGCGCGCCCGCAATATTGCTGAAATAGGCCCCGGCGACCATGGCCAGGAAGCTTAATCCCGCAGAAAGCATGCCGATTTTGAATGTGATCGTACTTTCCCAGCCGGACGTGCTCCGTTTCCAGACATGGCGTACAATCAAAATGCCTGCCAGGATGGTGAGGACGAAAAAAGGCAGGTAGAGCGCATAGAACATGGATTGGCGATACAGCAAGAACACCAGGATCGACGCCAGGAGGGGTGTGCCCAACAGTGTGGCTGCGCTCAGGCGCACTTGCATATTCATGACCTGCCCCGCAGCTTCCCCCCGCCGGTAGAAGGTCCACCATATCAACTGACTGACGAGCATCAGCAGGAAGGTGGTAATGACCGGAAAAGTCAGGATCGCCGTCGTCGAATAGGCAGGTGTCAGATCTATTTTTGCAGCTGCCTCGGCGGTGGACTGGCTGAGCAAGGTGAGAACGGCCGTCTCGATGATCAGGACCAGCCCGCCGGTCAGCATGCCGCTGACGGCCATCACCTGGTATACCAGCGTCATATCCGGATCGGATTCCCCGCCCGGACCTGCCAGCCACCCGCCCAGCGCGCCCAGCCCCAGGCCAAGCAGCAGGCTGCCCCACAACCCCAGCATCGTCCACCAGTAGACGCCGGTCACACTGTCCACCAGCAACTGGATGAATTGAGCGTCCGTTGCGGCCGGTTTCAGGCCAAATTCCAGGATAGGGCGCGCGCCCCAGGCGCCAGCCGCCGCGCCGCCCACCAGAATGTAGCCGATCAGGGTGGCCGTCCAACCGGCAATTGCGCCGCCGAGGGCCGCCTCACGGCGATTGTTTGTCCCGCTCAGGCGGGCAGAGACCGCTCCGGTAGCCAGTACGATCAAACTGGCCAAAAGCACGAGCCCCCATGCCAGCCCGGCGTTTACAACTTCCCAATCTTTTAGCATCGTCGAAGGCAAATATTCGGCCAGGGGAAACCACAATGCCAGCGCACATAAAACCCCGCCAACCAGTCCCACCAAATATATTTTTGCATTCATCTGTGCCCTCCTTCACCCAATTACGTTGTGCAACACAATATCACTATCAGGAGTTACGCAGTTGAGTAAGAGAGGTCCGAAAATAGGGGGTATGAGCGGAGCTCGCACCCCCTATTTTCGGTTCTTTTGCACGAACTGCGTAAGTCACTATTTCACGCGTTGAAAGGAACTCTGCCAGCCACTTCGTGATCTTTTGTATGATTATATTGCAATCTCAGGCCGGGGGAGAAGGGAATTCGTTTACAATGCGTGATCCACCCATTTGGTTTTAAGTTCCTCTGGCGTCAGGTGTTCTGCGCGCCATTGTTTGCAGCGCTCTGCCAATCGGCCGGCATGGGCGTAATAATACGGCTCGTTACGGCGTTTCCGTTCATACATCACATACGGCTCCAGCTTTTCCCAGGATTTGGCGATCATGGGGTGCATCCAGGGCAGGACCAGTTCATCAGGGATCCAACCGGATTGGGTCAGGAAAGCCACGCGGTCGAGGGAATTGAGCACACTCTTCATGGCATTCTGGTCTTCCTGGCTCAAATTTTTCAAGCCTTCAGCTGGGTCTTCTTTCAAGTTCTGGAATATCCGCCTGCGCGCGGCAATATTTTCCGGGGAATTGAGTTCGCCGAACAATCGGTCGGCAATGTCCATGTAGCGTGTATTGGCCACCTCTTTTAATTCTTGATAGGCGAAGTATGCCGCGCCAAATACAGCTGCAGCGGCCGCTGCGGATGCAATGGATTCCAGACTATGCCCCTCCCAGAAAGTGGCTGCCAGGATCAAAGCTGCCAGGCTGACCACAAAGATCAGCGCAGAAATGCCGAGTGTATTCCTGAAGTCTTTGTTTTTCATGTGATTTTCCTTTCCAACACCGCGGTGACTAGTATTACAGCGCAAGGTTGCATTGCTGATGCATATTCATTGCCAGGAATAACCGAAAAAATGGTTGTGCGTGGGGGTGTGCGCTTCCACGCACAACCATTTTTTCGGGATTTTCTTGGAACTTTGCGCTGTAATGCTAAAACGTTGACACCTTAAGTTACGAATGCATGCTGTTCTGTTCCCAGTGTAGAGGAAAAATAGGAAAAGGGCAAGAGGGAATTCACGAAGGTATAATATTGAGCGAGGGGCGTCGTACTAAATTGTTTTCTTGTACGAACAATTGAATGGGAGTCTCTATGCCAGTCTCAGACCAGGGTGTCAACTTCGATCGTTATATGCTCATCCCGCGTACGGCGATTTTCTTGCGATGCGGCGATGCTTATTTGCTGTTGAAAGGCGCAGCGACCAAACGCCTGTGGGCAGGCAAGTACAACGGCCTCGGCGGGCATGTGGAGCAGGGGGAGGACGTCCTGTCGGCGGCGCGGCGCGAACTACTGGAGGAGACTGGCCTCGAAGCGGATTTGTGGCTGTGCGGTATTGTGATCGTGGACAGCGGTCAGAACCCAGGCATCTGCCTGTATGTCTTTAGCGGGGAATGCGTTAAAGGTGCGCCGATGGCATCCGAAGAGGGAACAGCCGAATGGGTCCCGTTTGAAGCGCTGGACAGGTTGCCGACTGTGGAGGATTTACCAGTCCTGTTGGGCCGCATCCACACGATGAAGCGCGGGGATGCCCCGTTCTCGGCGCGCTCGTATTATGAGGACGAAAAATTGACCCTCAGGTTTGGGGCATAGATATCTGACTCAACCGATAGTCCACTCCGGCAGGCGCATCGTGAAGGTGCTGCCTTTTCCATGTTCACTTTCGACATCGAGCGTGCCCTTGTGTTGCTGGATGACCTGGCGCGTGATGGCCAGTCCCAGGCCAATACCACTGAACAGATCATCATTTTCTTTCTCCAGGTGGTAAAAACGGTCGAAGATGTGCGGTCGAGTTTGCGGCGAAATCCCGATCCCGTGATCCTCCACCGTGACGAGGACCTGCCGGTTGCCTTTTTTCAGCCGGATTTCCACATCCCCGCCTTTCGGGCTGAATTTGATGGCGTTGTCCACCAGTGCAGTTAGCGCACGCTCCAATGACCTGGCATCCCCAGAGACAGGGGGCAGGTCGCGGTCTTCTGTCAGACTGAGATGAATACCGCGCTGTGTGGCCTGTGGTTTGTAGCGCTCCAGCACGAAGGAAGCCACCTCGCCCATGTCGACGGCCTGGAAGTCGGGCAGCACCAGGTCCAACTCTTGCAGGAAAAGGATGTCATTGACCAGTGTCACGATTTGGTGGATGTTTCTCGCGACCGCGTCCAATGCCTGGGTCAATTGTTCCTGGTTGAGCATACTGCCCTGTTGCAGGATTTGCAGATAGCCGCTGGCGGCCATCAACGGATTGCGAAGTTCATGAGCAATATTGGTCAGGAATTCCCGCCGGGCTACTTCCTGCTCGGCTAATTTCTGGTAGGCCTGCGCCAGTTCGCGTGCCCGTACGCGCAAGTCTTCGATAGCCATTTCGTCGTTCTCTCGCAGGCGGTTGCTGATCTCGTGAACCATGGCCAGCGCAATACTGCTGCTGCGTTTGAGCACGGTATCGAAGGAGACCTTGTCGAGTTCCAGGACGACCAGGTCGGTTTTAGCAGTCACAGTGGCAGCGCGGGGTGCATTGTGGATCAACGCCATCTCACCGAAAAAGTCTCCCGCGCTGAGCGTCTGGAGCAGACGATCCTCGGCTTTGTTGATGCTCTTGGTGACTTCGACTTCCCCCTCCAGGATCATATAGAAGGTGTTCTCGATTTCATCTTCGCGGCAAAGCACGGTCCCGGCCGGGTAACTGGATACCTGGCTGTGTGAGATCAACTCCTGAACTTCATCGGGCGTGATGCCTGGGAAAGCCTTGGGGATGATCCGGCTGGGTGCGCGTTTAGTGGTCATAGGCTTATTCTAACATCGGTTTTTAGTGCGGCTTTCATCCATTGGAACCAGAAGGACCGGTTGCCGTACCTGTGTTCTCCTGGGCGCGGATAGCCGCTGCGAGTTCGGGATGTAGTTGCCAGCCGTCGCCTGTGAACACCTGCTTGTCCCAGGGAAAGATAAGCAGGGCGTCGCTGGTCAGGGAGGTGAAATCGGGTTGCGGATCAGCCCACGAATGGGAGACCAGGCTCAAGGTCCAGACCTGACGCGCGCCGCGTTCCAGGGCCCGGGCTGCAACGATGGCCAGGGTCTCGCCCGAATCGGCGATCTCATCGATCACGGCCACCCTCTGGCCTGCCACCGTTGCGGGGACGTCCACACGCCAGATGGGACTCTCGTACTGCACAATATCGTTGACCCGGCGCGTCACCCGGACGGGGTACAGTTCACGCCGCAGCGCACAGGCAACGATGGTTGCCGGGAACAATCCCGCGCGGGCAATGCCGATCACGATGTCGATATTCTTCCCGGCCAGTTGCTCGCTCAGCGTCCGGCTAAGTTCCGCGAAGCGCTCCCAGGAAATTTCTTCGATGCCTTTGCGGTGGGTGTAATCGTAGCTTCTCATAGAAAATTCCCGTTGCAAGAAGGGGGATGAGGGGTGCGGCACCCCAAATCCTATTTTGCGAACGTTAATAACGTGAATTATGGATAAAGATGGCTTCCTCTCTGAGCGGAGCGAAAGCGTAGTCGAAGGGCAGCTTTTGCGGAAAATTTGCGCTTCGACTACGTTCGTCGCTAGCGCTCCTCACTCCGCTCAGCGAGGAAACGTCCATTTTTTGCTTATGCATTATTCACGGT
>DAOTXM010000317.1:0-2431 GCA_034435215.1 Anaerolineales bacterium | reverse complement strand
GTGCGTACGCCCGCTCACACCCTAAATTTCGGGCCTCCATCCCGTTAATTACGGGAGAGCCCAAATTTTACCTTGTCGTAATTATCGATGGATTAATCTCGGGTAAACGGTTTGTTAACCTGCATATAGTTCTGTTTAACAAACCTTAACAAGTTGTTATGCCGGGCTTAATACCCGCTTGCTAGAATATGCACAGATCAATTCACAGGGAATCGTATGGCCGAGAATATATTGTTCGTTGGCGGATCACTTAACCAAACCAAAATGATGCATAAGATCGCCCAGAATATGGGCGAATATAATTGCTACTTCACTCCATACTATGCAGATGGAATAGAAAATTTCGCTGCTCACCAGGGTTGGTTGGACTTCACTGTTCTGGGCGGACGCCATCGTCGCGATACGGATGCATACCTGGCGGAACACAACCTTGCAATTGATTACCGTGGGCAGGCACATGAGTACGATCTTGTAGTGACTGCCAGTGACCTAATCATCCAACGCAATATCCGAGGGAAACGGCTTGTACTGGTGCAGGAGGGGATTACTGAACCGGAAGGCTTATTATTCCACCTCGTTAAATGGCTGAATTTACCTCGCTATATTGCCAATACATCCACAAATGGTCTTTCCCATGCTTACGATCTTTTCTGTGTTGCTTCCCATGGCTATCGGGACCTTTTCATCCGAAAAGGCGTCAAGCCTGAAAAAATCGCTGTAACCGGGATACCCAACTTCGACAACTTTCAGGAGAGTTTAGACAACAACTTCCCCTATAAAGATTATGTATTGGTAGCTACAACGCCTTACCGTGAAACTTTTCGTATTGACAATCGAATTGCGTTTATCCGTCGTTGTGTACAAATCGCAGCAGGACGTCCACTGATTTTCAAGCTCCACCCAACTGAAAATCCCAAGCGAGCCCGGTTTGAATTAGCAAAATATGCACCGGGCTCGCTTGTTTTAGAACATGGTAATGTGGATCACATGATCGCCAATGCATCTGTAGTGATTACGCAACAATCCACTTGTACTTTTGTCGCCGTTGCGCTGGGTAAAGAGGTTCACACTTACCTAGACAAAGATGAATTGCGTAGCCTGATGCCCATCCAGAATGGGGCCACATCCGGGCTAAGAATTGCCAATCTGTGTAAACGCGTCTTGCATACTCCCATGCATGTTTTGGAGCAGGTGCGTAAGGGTAGTCGCCGCCGTCCAAAGTGGGAGCAGGCAGACGCATTTTAGTTCTGAAAGAAAACATGGAAGAAAATCTACAAATCCCCAAAATTATGGCAACCCATTCCTACAGGAAGGCCCTGTCGTACCTGCTGTTTTCCATCTTCGTGCTGGTTGCATCGATTGTGATAACGATCTTATTCATGTCTGACCTTTCGAATTATTCCGAATCACAACTTTTGCAGAATGAGACACGAATGAGTTACGCCGCGGCTGTCATCTTTGGATTGATCTTGCTGGGTGGATCGGTTCTTTCTTTGCGCGTAGCGTTACAGAACTTTTTTGTTGCTGACAAGCTCGAAAGAAACGGCCGCTTGACCGATGGCGTGATAACAAATAAATGGGAAGATACGTTTGAAAGACGGGTTTTATATTATGTGAGCTACCGTTTTCATGAAGATATGGAAGCCTGGGAAACGATTTCAAAGAGACTATATCGCAAATTGGGTACAGGGAGCAATGTTCCAGTTCGTTTCCTGGAACACGATCCAAGGGTATCGAGATTAGATTGCGAGAGGCTTTCTGCCAGTTAGCCTGGCCACAATGTACATACTGAAATTCGACGGGCTTTTTCGAGAAGAAACCATAGCCAGGTTCAGAAATACACGCGCGGGATTCATTAGCTACGGCTGGCTGATCTATAAGGGGGAACTATTGATCGCCCGGGGCTTTGGTGTTTTTGCGCTGGATAAGTATGCCGCCTCCAATATTGCGGAGTACATCGCCCTGATCGAAGGCCTGGAAGCACTGGCCGATTTTGGGGTTCGGAAAGAAGCGGTGGTAATCCGGGGGGATGCAAAATGCGTCATCGACCAGATGCGTGGCCTGGCCGGGATCAGTTCCGTTCCCACTCGAAAGCTGAACAGACGCGCGTCGCGTCTGGCAAAGCGCTTTGTGGATTTGAACTGGCAATGGGTGCCCCGGCGTCATAACCAGGATGCGGACCGGTTAACCAAATACGCGATGCGTAAAATGCGGGGGATGCGCCAGACGTTTACGGATGCGATCAATACGCCTCCGGTCGCCTCCATCCTGGACGGGAAACTTGCTTCCGTTATCGACCTGAGAGTCTATCAAACCTGATTCGTTCCTTCAGGGGGCTGATATGGGTGTTTGTTTTCATCGACGTTTATTATATTTATACTCAGTAGATCACGAAACAGCGTGGAGAAGCCCGAAAATAGGGGAGTGGAGC
>DAOTXM010000316.1:0-9447 GCA_034435215.1 Anaerolineales bacterium | reverse complement strand
TAGTACCAGATTTGACCGGATGTTGTGGATGCTTGTTCGTTTTTTCACGAGGTTTCAGGCAGGTTCCAAATTCATCTTCGCAGGGCATATGGCCAGAGGGGTCCGTATACCTTGACGGATTGTTTAATCCGTATCGATACGTGAACTACTATATATTGAAGGAACTCACCCACCTCGTCCACAAGGCCGAATAGTCCCTGATTGCTGGCGGCCAGACATCCGTTAGTAATTTCCCGGGCAAAAGGCCTGCGATGGGTCTTTATTGCACTCAGAGCGATAAGAATCCTCTGTGCCCTCGAAAATGATCAGACCGTCCACGATCACATCCAGACCCTTGACCATGTCGATTTTCTTATCGCCTATGAATACATCGCAAGTATAAGTCACGACATTGCCATCTGCGCTTAGATCGCTGAGTTCGAAACGAATCCCCTGTTTTACAACTTCTTGCATGACCTCGCGAATAGCCTGAGAACCAACCGTTCTACCGGTTGGATCTGACACGATGGCATCCTCGGCGAAGAACTTCATAAAACCATCCAGGTCGCCCGCGTTGAAGCGCTCGTTGGATGCTTGCATGATTGCGATAGGGTCGGTAGGTTGCGCTGGAGCGCAGGAGATCAGGGAAACAGTGAGTGCAATCACCATGAGAATCGCCAGCAGGCGTTGAGTTTTTGTATTTGTTTTCATGACAATACTCCTTTTCAATAGGTTGAATACACTTATATCTTACAGATTCCGCCCGCCGCAAATATGACATTTCTTGCCAAAAAGGGAAAAGGCCTTGAATTTGCTAATCCATGGTTATACAATGTAAACGACATTGGTTAGGATATGTCCCCTCAACCTTTCATCCCCGAGTCATTCACATCCTTTGGCGACCTGCTGAAATACTTGCGCCGCCGCGAACGCCTCACCCAGCTCGAACTCTCCATCGCGGTTGGTTACAGTGAGGCCCAGATCAGCCGCCTTGAAAAGAATCAGCGTCTGCCCGATCTCGCCGCCCTCAAGGCGCTTTTCATTCCCGCCCTCCATTTGGAAGGAGAGCCCCAAATTGCCAAGCGCTTGCTTGAATTGGCCGAGTCTGCGCGGCAGGAAGATGCACCTGCACCAGGAATCCCTCCCTACAAAGGGTTATTGTTTTTTGACGAGTCAGATACAGACCTCTTCTTTGGGCGTGAAACACTGACCGCACACCTTCTGGAACGTGTAACCGATCTGGCCATGGACACGTCCACACGCTTCCTGGCTGTGGTAGGGGCATCGGGAAGCGGAAAATCCTCGCTCGTGCGGGCAGGTTTGGCTGTGACGCTCAAACGTGCAGGTTGGGATACCCGTATTTTCACGCCAACGTCCAATCCATTAAAAGTATTGGACGCGCAACTCAAACCCTTACGCCCCAATTTGAATTTCAAACATAAGCTGCTTCTGGTAGATCAATTTGAAGAGGTTTTTACCCTGTGTCATGATGAGGCGGAACGTGCTGCATTTATTGAGAAGCTGCTTTCACTGACTACCCTTACCCCCACCCCTCTCCCGCTGGGAGAGGGGCGAAAGGGTGAGGGAAAAATCACTGTCGTCATTGCCTTGCGGGCAGACTTCTACCCTCACCTCGCGCAATACCCGCTGTTACGTCAGGCTGTTGCCGCGGAGCAGGAATACATCGGGCAAATGACCACCGAAGAACTGCGGAGTGCCATCGAAGAACCCGCCAAACGCGGCGGTTGGGAATTTGAACCCGGTCTTGTAGATGTGCTATTACAAGACATCGGCGTGCACGGGTCGCAGGAACCTGAACCTGGGGCGCTGCCATTGCTCTCGCATGCGTTGCTGGCCACCTGGGAACATCGCCGTGGGCGCGTATTCACCCTCGATGGTTATCATGCTTCGGGCGGTGTGCACGGCGCAATTGCTGAGACCGCCGAGAGTGTCTTCACCGATCAACTCAATCAGAAACAACAGGAGCTCGCCCACGATGTCTTCCTGCGTCTCACCGAATTAGGCGAAGGCACAGAAGATACGCGTCGGCGCGCCACGCTGAATGAACTGGTGCGCCAATCCGAAGAAGCGACTCAATTGCGCGCGGTGCTGAACACGCTGGCAGAGGCGCGCTTGATCACATTAAGCGAGGATAGCGCCGAGGTTGCGCATGAAGCCTTGATCCGCGAATGGCAGAGATTGCACGAGTGGTTGACCCAGGATCGCGAGGGCTTGAAGCTCCATCGTCATCTCACCGATTCCGCTCGCGAATGGGAAGCATTGGGGCGCGACGCTGGCGCACTGTATCGCGGCGCGCGCCTCGCGCAGGCGCGTGAGTGGGCGCTGGCGAACGAGGAACGCTTGAACGCATCGGAGCGTGCGTTTCTCAATGCATCCGTCGAACAGGAAGAACACGATGTGCTGGAGCTCGAAGCCCAGCGCCAGCGTGAACTCGAAGCCGCACAAAAACTGGCTGAAACCGAAAAAGCCCGCGCCCAGGAGCAAGCGCGCTCCATCAAGCAACTGCACAAGCGGGCTGTTTATCTCTTTGCTGTTCTGGCGCTGGCTGTGATGGCCGCCATCGTTGCCGGCATCTTTGCCAACCAGAATAGTACCCTGGCTTCCATCAATGCGTCCATTGCTGCGACGGCGCAGGCTGAATCAGCCGCCCGCGCGACCCAACAAGCCATTGCCGAAGAAAATTTCACCCGCGCCGAGGCGCAACGGTTTGCTGCCGAAGCGAACGTCCTGTTGAAATCCAACGCCGACCCTGAGTTGATTGCCCTGCTCAGCATTCGCGCCTTGAACATGCAATATTCACCGCAGGCTGATGCGGTTCTCTCCAGCGCGGCGGGGTTGGATTATCCGCTGCAAATCTTCACCAGTTACAAGACTAGTTTCCGATCACTGGCTGCCTCACCGGATGGCAGATATATAGCCGGTGCGGGGAGTGGCGACCTTGAAAATATCGTGCACATATGGGATGCCAAGACCGGAAAGGAGATCAAACAATTCGTACATGGCTCAAATGGCCAGAAGATTTGGCCCGGCTTTGTCTATCAATTGACCTTTTCGCCCGATAGCCGCTATGTGTTTACCAATCAGGGAGGCGACTCATTCAAAGGGCAGATGTGGGATGTGCAGTCCGGTCGGCAGGTGTTTCAATTTACACAACCTGCTCTTTGCAATAGAAGCATGTTTTCGGCAGACGGAAAATACCTGACGATCGGTTGCGAAGACAATACCGTGCAAATCTGGGACTGGCAGGCCAGCCAACTGGTCCGCAAATTCCTCCTGCCTTCTGAACAGGATCTCGTTTTGTTGGGTATCTCTCCCGATGGCCAGTACGCTGTCTCTCGCCTATGGTTTAAGTGGGGGCACACCATCAAACTGTGGAAACTTGGAGACACTGTCACGAAGGTCTCGGAATTCCCCTACTCCATCAATGTGACCAACTTCACCGCATATAATTCGGTCATGGTTTCGCCCGATAGTCACTATGTCCTCGTTGGTGATCTGGATGGCACAACTCATCTCATGGATACCACTACCGGGGATGAACTTCACACCTTCAAGGCCAAAAACACGGTGATGAGCGTTGCTTTCTCGCCGGACGGGAATACGATTCTAATATCCAGTCAGGATCAGTTCGTGCGATTGTACGACCGGCAAACAGGAGAGGAGTTTCGCAGTATCTCGCTCACGGATTGGGCATGGCTGGCCGTCTTTTCACCGGATGGCAAGTACGTACTGACCGGTAGTGACACAGGCTTAGCGCGCATGTGGAGAGTTCAACCCCAACCTCACCTACCTGTGTTCACCGGCCACACCGATGCCGTCTTCGCCGCTTCCTTTTCGCCTGATGGGCAACGATTGGCAACAGGTGGGGGGATGGTTTGCGTCTCTGGCAGACTGGTACCGGTCAGCTTTTACGTAACTTCCCAGAGGCTGGAAACGTTGGGGGTGCCGAATTTTCCACCGATGGTCGCTATCTCCTCAGCGGCAATATCACTGGCATTGCCACACTGTGGGACGTAGAGACTGGACAACCCGAACGCCAGTTCATCCACCCCTCCAGTTTCCAGATTTACGATGTAGCGTTTTCACCGGATGGCGGGTCCATATTGACAGCCGGCGTGGGGGATGAGGATATGCTTGAAACCGTGTGGGTCTGGGACCTGCGGCAAAACGCAGGACCTGTGTTGAAGATCAACACGGAGGGCCATCCTGTCTTTCAGGCCGCTTTCTCACCAGATGGAAAGTACATTCTCGTAGCAACAGATGAGCCAGTGGTGCGATTGTGGGATGCCAAGACAGGCGCGCTGGCGCGTGAGTTTACCGGACATGAAGATTGGGTACTAGATGTATCATTCTCGCCGGATGGCAACACCATTGCCACAGCCAGCAATGACAACACTGTGCGCTTGTGGAATGTGCAAACCGGGCAGGAGATTCGTCAATTCCTTGGGCATATCGAAGATGTATGGGGTGCGGAGTTTTCACCGGATGGCAAAACTCTCCTGAGCGGGAGCCCTGATGGCACGGTTCGACTCTGGGATGTGGAAACCGGTAAAGAACTGCGGCGTATGGCCGGTCACAGCGCCGGTGTGGAAAGCGCAATCTTTTCGCCCGATGGAAAATTCATCGCCTCCGTCAGCGACGACGGCACGGCACGGCTGTGGGATGTGGACTATCACGACACAATGGACTATCTTTGCTCCCGCCTGCTGCGCGATTTCACCGAGGCCGAGCGGGCGCAGTATGGAATTCCCGATGGTAAGCCAACCTGCCCGGGAGAATGACCGCAGGTTATTTAGCCTGTTCACTGTTTTTCCCACCAAAAATGGTAGAGCCTAAAATTCTTTGTCGTTAAAAAACCTTCACCTTCCACCACACCGCGGGGATGCGGGCAATTTTCTCCCAGGCGCTTAAGCTGGCGCGCAGGGTGAAGACATCATAGTCATTGGCTTCGATGGCATTCAAAATCCCCTGGTAAAACACGGAGGCGGCCCCAATCGCCAGTTGGCCCTGGCGCTCGAGCATTTTCACGCCCGGCCAGGATTCCTCGTACAAGGTACGCGTGCGTTCGATCTGGAATTTCATGAACAAGCGCCAGGCGTCCGTCACGCGACCGGCGGAGATATCGGCTTCGCGAATGCCGTAAAGCGCCAACTCTTCCCGGGGAAGATAGAGGCGACCGTTGCGGTAGTCTTCCCCCACGTCGCGCAGGATGTTGGTCATCTGCAGGGCCACGCCCAACTTGATGGCATAGGGCACGGCTTCATTGGAGCGAAAGCCGATCATGTACATGCTCATCAAGCCCACCGTGGAAGCGACGCCATAACAATAGGTGGCCAGCTCTTCGAAGGTCTGGTAGCGGGTCTGGGTCATGTCGCGGTTGACACCGTCGATCAGTTGCAGGGCGTAGTGGCGCGGGATATGGTAGCGGTTGAGCGTGTCGACCCATGCGGCGGCAACCAGGTCGCCATCCCGGAAAGAGGCGTGCTGCACCACCTCCCGCCAATAGTCGAGATGTTCTTCCCGTTGGTCGACCGTATTCTCATCCACGATATTGTCCACGGTGCGGCAAAAGGCATACAACGCGCGGACAGCGGAACGTTTTTCTTCCGGCAGCAATTGGGAGGCAAGATAGAAAGATTTGCTATGCTCACGGGTGAGGTCTTCCGCATGTCTGTACGCCCTGCGGAGCGCGGCATCGCCGGCCCAATAGGAAAACAAAGGTCGAGTGGATGGATGGGGGACATTGCCTGCCAGGGCAAGTAGTTGATTTTCCCAACGAGCCTGCATTTCCATGCGTTACCTCCAAATATTTGACCAAAGTAACTTTTCGAAAAGAGAGAGGGGAAGTCAATTGGTCGAAAAAATAATATTCATTGATTGAAGTATACAGGTTTTGTCCGGTTTGTCAAGGTTTTATTGAAAATATCTTGACAAAATATTGACAACGTGTATAATATGGATGACACAAATACGTCTCACCCCCTGCCTCTCTCCCACAAGGTGAGGGGAGTCAAGGAGTAACATGACACAAAAACCAACCGCAATCGTGATCGGCGCCGGCATCGGCGGGATCGCAACCGCCGCCCGCCTGGCAAAAAACGGATACAGCGTGACCGTGCTCGAGAAGAACGAAACGCCCGGCGGGCGCTGCAACCAAATCGTACAGGACGGTCACCGTTTCGATATCGGCCCGACCCTGTTCCTGATGCCCGAAGTGTGGGAGGAGACCTTTGCATCTCTCGGCGAAAAGATGAGCGATCATCTCGACCTGCGCCGCATCGATCCGACCTACAAGGTCCATTTCGACGATGGGCTAAAGTTACAACTAACGTCCAACATCGGCGAGATGCAAACTCAGCTCGAGGCAGTGGAAAAGACCGCTTTCACCGGCTTCCTGAATTACATCGCCGAAGGGGCACAGCATTATAAAATTTCACTCGAAAAATTCGTTGGCCGGAACTTCTACAGCCTGCTCGACTATTTCAGCATCAAGAATTTACCACTCATCTTCAAATTGAAAGCGCTGGACAAGCACTATCGCAATACAGGGCGTTTCTTCCAAGACGAGCGCCTGAAAGCCGCCTTCACCTTCCAAAACATGTATCTGGGTCTCAGTCCCTACGACGCACCGGCCACGTATTCTCTGCTGCAATATACCGAGCTGGCCGAAGGCGTCTGGTATCCGATGGGCGGGATGTATGCCGCCATCCAAGCCTTGGTGAAGGTTGCCGAGAAACTGGGCGTGAAGTTCGTCTATAACACCCCTGTCAGGAAGTTGAAAGTTGAAGGTTCGAAGGTTGTATCGGCCGAACTGGAAAATGGGACGACGCTTTCAGCCGACATCTTCGTCGGTAACGCCGACCTGCCCTACATCTATAAGGAGTTGTTGCCTGACGCCGCGGAAGCCAAAAAATTGGAAGAAAAGCTTTATACCTGTTCCACCATCATGTTCTACTGGGGTGTGGATAAACAATACCCACAGATCGCGCACCATAATGTATTTCTGGCCGGCGATTACAAGGCCTCCTTCGACCAGATCTTCCAAAACCACGACCTGCCCGATGAACCCAGCTTCTACGTCCATGCCCCGGCCCGCACCGATCCTGCTGCCGCGCCCGCGGGCCAGGATACGCTTTTCGTGCTGGTCCCGGTCGGCCACTTGAGCGCCGCCTCAAAGCAGGATTGGGAGGCGCGCATCCAGCGGGCGCGCCAGACCGTCTTCGAGCGCCTGTCCAAGGAAATGGGAATCACAGACCTGGAGAGTCACATCAAATTCGAGATCGTGTACCAGCCCGAAACCTGGAAAGAACGCTTCAACCTCGAAAAGGGAGCCGCCTTTGGTCTCAGCCACAATTTCTGGCAGGTCGGTTACCTGCGCCCGCAAAACCGTCACAAAAAATACAAGAATCTGTACTTTGCCGGCGCTTCTACCCATCCTGGTACAGGTTTGCCGATCGTCCTGCTATCAGCCCGACTAACCACCGAGCGGATCCTGATGGAAAAGGGTACAATATCTTTACAAAACATGGTCAATGCGCTCGCCGCTGCAACCGACTGACCCTTTTTCGGAGGAAAAATGCCCATCAGCACCACGCCTACTTTCAATCTAAAAGCTGTCATCAAAGAGACCGGCGTCGCCGCCGATACCCTGCGCGCCTGGGAGCGCCGTTATGGTCTGCCTGTGCCCGAACGGACACCCGGCGGCCACCGCCTGTACTCGCAGCGCGACATCGAGACCATCAAATGGTTGTTAAAAAAACAACATGAAGGCTTGAGCATTTCCCGCGCTGTGGATATGTGGAATGAACTGACCGCTTCAGGCGTGGACCCATTGCCTGCTCCCGTTACGCAGATGGTAGCTATCCCCAGCGTCAACCTGAATTCAGTTCGGGAAGCATGGTTGGCTGCCTGCATGGCTTTCGACGAAACGGCCGCTGAACAGATCCTCAACCAGGCCTTTGCCGCCCACCCGCTCGAAACCGTTTGCGTAGAAGTCATGCAACGCGGCCTGCAGCAAATCGGCGAGATGTGGTACCGCAACGAAATCAATGCACAACAGGAGCATTTCACATCCGCGCTTGTGCAACGCCGCCTGGATGCCATGATTGCTGCTGCCCCGCCTCCCACCCGCCCATACACGGTGCTGATCGGCTGTACTGCGGGGGACCAGCATGTTTTCGTCCCTTTACTACTCACGTTGCTCATACGGCGTCGCGGATACCATGTTGTCTATTTGGGCGCCAACGTACCGGTTCTACGCTACAACGAAGTCCTGCAGGTGGTCAAACCGCATCTGGTCATTCTTTCGGCACAACTTCTGCAAAACGCCAACGGATTAAGAGAAACGGCAGAACATCTCCAGGTCAGCGGAGCGCGCATCGCCTATGGCGGTCGTATCTTCAACCTGCTGCCCGAACTGCGCAACCGCATCCCGGCGCACTTTTTAGGTGAATCTGTCCAAGAGGCCTTACAGAGCATCGAGATGTTGATCAGCACGGAAGTCCCTCCGCGTCACGTCACACCCATCAGCGATCAAGACACCCGTCTTGCAAAAACCTATATACAAAACAGACCCATGATCGAGGCACAAGTAAGCAGGGAAGCCAGCATCCTGGAAATTCCACCTCACTTCACAAGCATTGCCACCCAGCAACTTGGAGACAATCTTGCCTCAGCCCTGTCCCTGGGAAGTTTGGAATCCATCAGCGCAGAAATGGAATGGCTGCGCGGGTTGCTGTATCAACATCATCAAGATCACCATAGCCTGGAAAAATTCCTGGGCGCTTATGCAAAGTGCATCGATGAAAATATGGGGGCGGTCGGCCAACCTATTTCGACCTGGCTGATAAAGCAGGCCGGCATTATGCTAGTAGAGTAGCAAGAAATTCAAACGAACGATTTGGTGGAGGAAAAAATGGAAATCCGTATTGTCACTGACAGCACTTGTGATCTGCCTGAACAAACAGTTAGCAAGCACAAGATTGCGGTTATCCCGTTGCATATCAATCAAGGCGAAAAATCCTTCCGCGATGGTGTCGACCTGAGTCGTGAAGAGTTCTATGCCCAGCTACCGGACTACAAGCCTGCCCCGACCACGGCTGCACCCAGTCCCGAGGTTTTCCGACAAATCTATGAAAAACTTGCCGAAGAAGGCGCCAAGTTCATTCTCTCGATCCATATTTCCGAGAGTCTGAGCGCCACCATAAACTCGGCCCGCATGGCGGCGAATCAGTTCAAGCGCATCCCTGTCACGGTGCTGGACTCATCGCAGCTCAGCCTGGGGTTGGGATTCATCGTCGAGAAAGCCGCACAAATGGCTGAATTCGGCCACAAAGTGGAGGACATCATCACCAACCTGCAAGAGTTGATGAAACGCACCTATGTATTTGCCTCGCTCAAAACGCTCGAGTACTTGCGCCGCAGTGGCCGCATGCACTTCGCATTGGC
>DAOTXM010000315.1:0-23489 GCA_034435215.1 Anaerolineales bacterium | reverse complement strand
CTATATAGATTAAGAGAAACGGGGAGGGCGATTGAGCCCTCCCCGTTGGGGGTTGCGTTTTGTCGGGGGTGGAGAATTTTGCGCTGGTTCATCCGACCAGTTTCGTCAGATCCTCTGCAGCCCGGCGCATTTCGAGAAAGATCAGGCCTAATTTGGCATCCTGGCGTGCCATAGCGGTCAACACAGCCTCTTCCCCGACGGAGGTCAGGATGATGGAGCCGGCGTTGCCCTTGATATAGACCTGCTCGAGCCCGGCGCGTCCCAGCTCAGTAGAAATGCGTTCACCCAGGCTCAGCATGGCAGCCGACATGGCCGAGACGCGGTCTTCCTCGACGCCCTGCTGCAGGGCAGAGGCCATAATCAACCCGTCCACTGAAACAATGGCAGAAGCTTCAATATCTGGGGCTGCGGCCTGCATCGTTCGCAATCGTTCTACCATTTGGTCAGCGCGGGATTTGGTCATAACGGGGGCTCTCCTTGGTTCGGTTACTTCGGCCTGAGTTTACCATAAAATCGAGAGCTCTTCAGGAAATTTCACCGTAACCAGGACTTTTTTCACCTCACCCAATTGCGATGGAACAAAGGGAGCAGTGTGCATGCGCGGGTTGTCGCTGATATGCTTTACGTTCACACAGGTGGCCGAGTTTCATGGATTTTACTTTCCAATCGTGATAGACTTACTGGTTGCTATGAAATATGCCTTCGTTATCCTTATGATCATACTTATCTTCCTGCCTGTCCCGGTTCGGGCGCAGGAAGAGGCGGTTGTGACCATTTCCTCCCCAGGCGAAGGGCAAATCGTGCAGGGATCCGTTGAAATTTTGGGTTCGGTCACAGTCCTTGGGTTTTCCTCCTATGTACTGTCCTTTGCCTACGCGGATGATCCGACGCAAACCTGGTTCGTCATCGCATCCAGTTCCCTGCCGGTTTTCGAGGGCGAGCTGGGTACCTGGGATACTACCATCCTGACGGACGGCGACTATACCTTGCGCTTGCAGGTCTTTTTACTGGATGGGTCCGTACAGGAAACCGCGGTAACCGGTCTGCGTGTGCGCAATTACACTGCCATACCGACCGCCACCCCTACGGCGACGGCAACCGCGATCGTGCTGTTTGTGCCCCCCACTGCGCAACTGATCGCGCCCATGCCTGCCACCGTGACCCCGTCGCTGCCAACGCCCACGCCGCTACCGCGTAATCCTGCAAGTTTGCAGGAGGTTTCCATTTCGACCGCTCTTGGGAGAGGGGCGTTCCTGGTCTTGTTGTTATTTGCAGGCTTTGGCCTGCTCTTGCGCCTGCGTCGCGAATGAGGATAGAAATCATGACCGAAAACACCTTCCTCATCGTTGGGCTTGGAAATCCCGGCCGCGAATACAAGGACAACCGCCATAACGTTGGGTTCATGCTGGTAGACCGGCTTTCGGTCCGCTTGAATGCGCGCCTGACCCGCGTGCAGGCCAAGGCCCTGGTTGGTTCTGTCGATTACGAGGCTGACAGAATTATCCTTGCCAAACCACAGACGTACATGAACCTGTCCGGCCAATCTATTCAGGGACTGGCTCGCTTCTATAAAGTGCCGCTCGAAAATATGATCGTCGCACACGATGATCTCGACCTGCCTTTTGGGGTCATCCGCATCCGTCCCGGCGGCGGGCCCGGCGGGCAGAAGGGCGTCGCCTCCACCATCGAGCGCCTGGGGAGCAAGGATTTTCCCCGTTTGCGTATAGGCATTGGAAGGCCGCCCGGTCGCATGGACCCTGCGGATTACGTGTTGCAAGATTTCCCAAGGTCTGACCTCGCCCTGCTTTCCACGATCCTTGACCGCGCTGTTGAGGCAGCCTTGACCTTTGTGACCGAAGGTCTGGATGCAGCTATGAATAAATTCAACGGCGAGGTCCAATAATAAATAATTGTATCGTTTCGATGAAATCCCTGATCAATATCCTTCAGAGCTTGCCACAATATAAAGCTCTCCTGAATTCTGTTCGGGAGCGTACTGTCCAGCCTGGTCTGGGGTTGCCTCGCGCCGGTCGTTTGCCTTTGCTTGCTGCCTTGCATGCCGATTTGGAGTATGTGGTTCTACTGGTTACTGATCGCGCAGACCATGCCTTGAGTCTGTTCGATGAATTGGGTTTCTGGGCAGGGGATACGCCGCGCTTCCATTTTGCCGAACCAAACCCGCTTTTCTATGAGCAGGCGGCCTGGGGAAGCGCCACCCGTCGTGAACGGTTACAGGCGCTCACCGGAGTGGCCCGTTACCATCTGCCGTTTGCGGAGAAACCTGTTAAAGCCCCAATCATCGTCACTTCCGCACGGTCATTGATGACGCGCACTTTGCCGCGCCGCGACTTCCTCAAGGCCTGCAAACTCCTTGCAGTGGGACAGACCGTCCAGCCGGATGCCTTGTTGCGTTCGTGGACTGGGATCGGTTACCAGCGCGTGGACACGGTGCTCGAGCCCGGGCAGTTTTCCCATCGCGGCGGCCTGTTGGACATCTGGCCTCCTTCCGAGCTGCATCCTGTCCGCTTGGATTTCTTTGGGGATGAGATCGATACCATCCGTCGCTTTGACCCGGCTTCACAGCGTACGATTGAAAAGTTTGATTCATTGTTGGTCACGCCTGCGCGCGAATTCCTGCAACCTGACCTGTCAGACCGATTAGACCAAACAGGCCAGCTTTCCGAATTCCACATCCCGCTCCTGCACAATATCCCCGCCACATTGCTGGACTATTTGCCATCGAAAACCTTGATTTTGATCGATGATATCTCCATGGTTGCGGCGGTTGTCAATGAAGTGGAAGAGCAGGCAGTTAAGTTTCGACTGGAGAGTATCAACGAAGGTCTCCTGGAAGATGATTTTCCCACCCCGTACCTGACTTGGTCCGAACTCGAAGATACGTTTCACGCCCGTAGCTGGCTTGAATTAGGCTACTCTACTGCTCCAGGATCTCCCTCTCCCTCAGAGAGTGCAGGCAGCGGCAAGGGTGAGGTTCTCGATCTTGCCTCTTCCTTCGGCCATGATGAACGCTTTGGCGGCCGGCTCAAACCTTTCATGGAATACCTGGGCAGCCTGGTGGACAAGGACGAACAGGTTTTCATTGTCTCGCGTCAATCTCCCCGCTTGCAGGAACTTTGGAAAGAAAGCAGAGTGCAGAGAAACGAGGACAATCCAATCTTTGTGGAGGCAAGCCTCTCTGAAGGTTTCATTCTGACTGATGCTGACTCCCTGCGTTCCACTCATCTGATTACTGACTCCGAGATCTTCGGTTGGGAACGTCCGCAGCCACGTTTACGCCAGCGCCAGGTGGCGGAAGCGCCGGAATCTCTGTACGCTGATTTACTCGAAGGCGATTACGTTGTCCATATCGATCACGGCATTGGTCGCTTTCACGGTCTCGTGCAAAGGCAACTGGAAGGCCACCTGCGCGAGTTCTTGGCGGTGGAATACCAGGGGGGCGGGATGCTCTATGTCCCCGTGCACCAGGCCGATCGTCTGACACGTTACGTCGGCCCCGATGGCGGAACCCCGTCGATTGACAGTCTCGGTGGCCAGGGCTGGCATGAGTCCAAGAGTCGCGTCAAAGAGGCCGTTCAAAAGGTCGCTGAAGAACTGCTCGACCTGTATGCCCGGCGGCAGGTTATCGAGGGACATGCCTTTCCGGAAGATACCCCCTGGCAGAAAGAGCTGGAGGATTCGTTCCCGTACGTGGAAACAATCGACCAGACCAGCGCGATTGCCGATATCAAGCGCGATATGCAACGCGCCCGCCCCATGGACCGTCTGTTATGCGGGGATGTGGGCTATGGCAAGACCGAAGTGGCCTTGCGCGCGGCCTTCAAGGCGGTCATGGACGGCAAGCAGGTGGCAATGCTGGTGCCGACCACCGTGCTGGCCCAGCAGCACTACGAAACGTTCTGCCAGCGGTTGGCGGCCTTCCCGGTCAAAGTGGAGATGCTTTCCCGTTTCCGCACGCCAAAAGAACAGGAAGCGATCTTGCTCGGACTGGCGTTCGGCGAAGTGGACATTGTCATCGGCACCCACCGTTTGATATCCTCTGATGTGCAGTTCAAGGACCTGGGGCTGGTTATCATAGATGAGGAGCAGCGTTTCGGTGTAACGCACAAAGAGCATCTCAAACGACTGCGCACCGAAGTGGATGTGTTGACGCTTACCGCAACGCCCATCCCGCGCACGCTTTACATGGCCCTGACCGGTGTACGCGACATCTCGAACCTGAACACGCCGCCTGAAGAGCGCCTGCCGATCATCACGCATGTGGGACCGTATTCGTCCAAACTGGTGCGGCAGGCCATCTTGCGCGAGTTGGAACGCGGCGGACAGATTTTCTTTGTCCACAACCGCGTGCATACCATCGATGCCATGCGTGCCCACCTGGAAAACCTGGTCCCGGAGGCGCGTATTGGGGTTGGACATGGCCAGATGCCGGAGCAACAGCTTGCCCATGTCATGCGCCAGTTCACGGCGGGCGAAATTGACGTTTTGCTGTCCACGTCGATTGTCGAATCCGGTCTCGACATCCCTAATGCCAATACCCTGATCGTCGACCGCGCCGATACGTTTGGCCTGGCCCAGCTTTATCAGTTACGTGGGCGCGTGGGTCGCGGCGCGATGCGCGCCTATGCCTATTTCTTCCGTCACCGCAAGCTGCCGCCCACCCTCGAAGGCCAGCAGCGGCTCGAAGTCATTGCCGAAAACACCCAGTTAGGCGCTGGATATTCCATTGCCATGCGCGACCTGGAGATCCGCGGTGCGGGTGACCTGCTCGGTACGCGCCAGCATGGCTATATTGCAGCTGTTGGGTTTCACCTTTATACGCGATTGCTGGCCGACTCTGTGCGTCGCATCCGCGCGGCGGCTGGGGCGCACCTGCCTGCTTCTGCCACGCCCTTTGATGCCATGAACCTGCCACTGGCCATGCCGATCAATGTGGACCTGCCTCTTGCAGTTGGCATCCCAGCCGAGTACATCCCTGACCAGGATCTGCGCCTGCGTTTATACCGCCGTATCGCCGACTTGCGCGATGAAAGCGAGATCGATGCGCTGCTCTCCGAATTCAACGACCGGTTTGGATCCCCTCCTGAAATGGTCCAGAACCTGCTTTACCAGATGCGCGTAAAATTGCTTGCGGAGAAAATCGGGCTGGCCTCCATCGGCCTGGAAAACGGACAGATCGTATTGCGTTATCATCCCAGTCCTGATGAAGAGTCCGCGCCTCGTCTTCGGGACCTGGGACCTGCTGTCCGCGGTGGGAAGAACGCCTACTGGCTGGCATTTGGCCGCGATCCCGACTGGCCAGACCGCCTGCTGGAGGTGTTGGAGCAGTTAAGCGCCAACTAGAATTTCCCTGGATTTCTTTGACAAAATCGCTCTGCCGTTTTTGGTGGGAAAAATGCCGAAATTGGGGTCATGAACGCGCGTACGCGCATTCACGCCCCCAATTTCGGCCTCCCCATCCCGTCATAAAAGGTAGACCCGACAAAATCGAATTAACTTCCAAGCCGCGGGGAACGCCAAGAATTCTTCTAATGCCCACATTTCAAGTCTTCCTTGATGGAAGAGAGCGTTGCTTCTTTTTCGATAGAGTCAGGCGTATCGGTTTCCAGCCTTGACCAGATGTGACATAGTAATGGCTCGATCCCTTGCATGGTTTTTTGGGAAGCGCGCGTTATCTTCTTTGCAGTATCCCAATCGCCTGTCTGACCAAAGGACTCGATAAAGGGAAGGTATTCGAACCCGCTTTCCGGCTGCAAACCATTCTGTTGCGTGGTTTCCCAAAGCTGGATGATCTGATCCCAGTTTTTATACTGGTAGGCCAGATCTGCCTTCTCGTAGTAATAGCACCAATCGTATTCCGGGTTGGTGTAGAGATATTTAAACAAGAAACTGTCTGCATTTTCCGGAGCCTGCATGATTCTGTTCGTATAAGAAATTGGGGTAAGTTGTCGCAGGCTGGGTGATAAAGATTTTGCGCTGGCGTATTCAGGGCGCATGACCCACAGGCATTGACCAAGTTCCGGTTCAAAAGAAACGACGATCGAGCCTCCCGGTTCGCCCGCGAAACTTGCGCCAGCCCTGGTCGTTGCGAAAGGCCTGCCGTGAAGATATTCGTTCAGGCTGGTGTTGAACTCTGCCAGCGGGAAGAACCAGTATTTTGCAATGCGCGTTTTTTCGAAGCCATTTCCCTTGGGCGTATAGATCAGATTGATGCCATACGCTGTCGGGTAGTCTCCCATGTACATGAACAGTTCCCCTTCGGACAGGATTGCGGTGTTTGGGACGATATCCGGGGCCCGCAGGTATAACTGGCGGTAAAAATCGATCTGCTTATTCCAGGCCCACCGGAAATCGTTGGTGTAGTGCAGGTGCCAACCAACCAGCAGGCCAAGAATGATTGAAAGAATGGTCCACCTTGTTTTGGGAATCTTGATGGCATAATCCACCAATCCCGTGATGATCAGAGCCGCGCCAAGCTGCGACCCCAGACTGAAACGGCTGTTCCAGGGCTCGAGCTTTGTGTGGATGACGTACCCGCCGGCATAGACGGGCAGCAAACTCAAGATCAATGCAACGATCCCAACGACAACAAATTGTTTTGTTATTTGCTCGTTCTTTTCTTCAGCAGTAAACGTTTGTCGTTGAAAGAAGATATAAAAAAGAACAAAGCTGACGGCGCTGATGGCGAAGATATAGAGGTTGGAAGAAACGCTGAAATCGAAATTCCCCGGCGCAATGAGTTTGTACCAGGAAGTGACCAGGATGAGCACCAGATCGGGAATAGCGTTATTAATTGTCGCGCCGATAGTGCCCAGTGGATCTTCGAGCAGGGCGGTCAAAAGAAAAGGGGTATTCCTTCCTGCGTCCGCGGCCTGGTAGATCAAACCTCTCCAGACGAAGTACAGGATGAATATTACGAGATAAGGGACCCACTGGCGAAGCGTGGCCTTGGATTTATCCCGGACCGACAGGTTGGATTTGGATAACGCAATCCAAATCAAGACAGGACGGACCAGGTCAATGCCGGAATAAAATTCAAGCGTAAACAGGTGCAGCGCTTGGGTAAACACGGCCAGAAGAACGAATATCCAAAAATGGTTCCTGAGCGCCAGGAGCATGCAATAAATCGATAATACGACGATTAAATAACCGCTCCAATGCATGCTATAGGCCACTGCTAACGGTTGCAGGGTAAAAAAGGGATAAAGAACAAACACAAGCGCAGCTGCAAGATTTTGCCAGCCGTTACCTGGCCAAATAAATTTTAAAATGCTCCAAAAAACCGTTGCGGTCAACCACCTGAGCAACAACGTAGCGACGTGCCAGAATAACGGTTTATATCCTACTAAGGCAAATCCGAGAATGTAAACCCAACTTGCCACTGGACGGCCGTCGTAATTTAAAAAATCAACGATCCCTTTTGGCCCAAAGATATATGAGTTGTAGACATAATTCCAATCGTCTTGGAAGTAACCGAGTTGGGGAATAAACAACCCAAATGCAAGCATACAAGCCGCCAGGATAATCCACGGCGCATGTTTTTCTGTAAATCTGGCGTCTTTGATTATGGCAAAAAGTTTTTGCACTATTTTATATTCCGCTTCAGAGCATTGATCTCTTCCTGCCCTAAATCTGGCAGGTCCTCCCGCCGCTCGATGCCGAGCGCTTTTCGTTGCGCTTCGCGCCACATCTCCAGGCGTGCGGCCACCTGCGCCTCGTAGCCTTCCTCGGATGGCTGGTAGAAGTAGGTTCCGAGCAAACGCCTGGGGAGATACTGCTGCGGGATGAAATGGCCTTCGAATTCGTGCGGGTAGGCGTAGTCCTTGCCCTGGCCGGTGACCGCGTCGCGGTTGGCATCCTGTAGATGGCGCGGGACCGAGACCTGGCCCTCCTCTTCGAGCATCTTCATCGCCTTGAAATACGCCCCGGCGCTGTTGGACTTGGGCGCGGTAGCAAGATACAGCGTCGCTTCGACGATAGGATAAACGCCTTCGGGCAACCCGATGTAGTCAAAGGCTTGAGCGGCTGAAGCGGCTATTACGAGACCATTGGGGTCGGCCAAACCGATGTCTTCGCCCGCTAAAATGATCAGGCGGCGCAGGATGAAGCGCGGGTCTTCCCCGGCGTAGAGCATCTTGGCCAGCCAGTAGAGTGCTGCGTCCGGATCACTGCCACGTACGGACTTGATAAAGGCCGAGATGGTATCGTAGTGCGCGTCGCCGTCTTTGTCGTATAGCACAGCCCGGCGCTGAATGGATTCCTGTGCCACGTCAAGCGTGATGTGGATAATGCCCCTTTTATTCGGGGGCGTGGATTCGACCGCCAACTCGAGCGCGTTCAGCGCGTTGCGCGCGTCGCCGCCGGCCACCTCCGCGAAATGGGAGCGGGCTTCCGGGTCCAGTTTGATGCGTTTCTCCCCGTAGCCGCGCTCTTTGTCTGCCAGGGCGCGGTCGAGCAGGATACCGGTCTCTTCTTGGTTCAGCCATCTGAGTTGGAAGACGCGCGAACGCGAAATGAGCGCGCCGATGACTTCGAAGTAGGGGTTTTCGGTGGTCGCGCCGATCAGCGTCACCACACCTGCCTCGACATGCGGCAGCAGCGCGTCCTGCTGGGCTTTGTTCCAGCGGTGGACCTCGTCCACGAACAGGATGGTGCGCGTGTTGTGCAAGCGGCGGCGTTCGAGCGCCTCGTCGATGATGCGGCGCAGGTCGGCTTTGCCCGCCAGGATGGCCGAGATGGTCTCGAAATGACTCTGGGTGTGATTGGCGATGATCTGTGCCAGGGTGGTCTTGCCGGTGCCGGGCGGCCCCCACAGGATGATGGACGAGAAGAGCTTGTCGGCTTCGATGGCGCGGCGCAGCAGCTTGCCCTCGCCCACGATGTGTTCCTGGCCGAGAAATTCTTCCAGCGTGCGCGGGCGCATACGCGCCGCCAGCGGCGCTTCTTCCCGCAAACGATTTTGTAAAGCGTAATTGAATAAATTCATGGTTATAATTATAAAGATGAAATCATTTGTTGGATTCTGCAACCCGAATATACCCCATTAGTGAGGAAATCATGCTTAAAAAACTGATTAATCCTTCTTCTTCCGAAACCGAAGCTGCTGAGAAAGATGCTCCCAAGCAATCGCCCATGCAAAAATCACAAGCATTACCAGCAAAGAGTTCGAAGAATTCAAATTCTTCGAACTCTTTGAATTCCAAAGCGGCTCCTGCTTTAGCCGAATCTTCCGGCGGTGATCTCGAGCGCCTGCGCGATATATTGTTCGGTTCGCAAACGCGCAGCCTCGAGAATCGTTTGAATGAGCTCGAAACAAAACTCGAGGAAACACGGCGTGAATTGACAGCAACGGTGCATGAAAAATTTGATGCCCTATCGGGATCTTCTTCCGTGGATCTGGCGACCGTCCGACAGGAGTTGACCGGGAAGTTCGACAGTCAGATGGCGGATTATGCCGCCCAGCTTCGCTCTGTACAAAAGGAACTGATCGAACGTGTGGAGAAACAAGCCGATGAACAGGTTGCCCAACTCCGTGCTGCCAGGAAGGAGTTGAGTGACAATCACGAGAAGCTCGCTGCTGATTTTTTGCACCAATTTCGTTCGATTCAGAAGGAATTGAATGAACGAATCGATAAGACGAATGCAGAACTGGCAGAACGCATCCGCAACCTGCAATCAGAGACCCGGCAGCGCGATGATGGTTTGCGGCAAGAGCTTCTTGACCTGGCCGCCTCCCTGGAGAACAAAAAAGCCTCGCGCCAGGATCTGGGGCAGATGCTGGTCGAACTGGGGGTACGTCTGGGGAACGGTACCGAGTCATCTTCCTCCTGATCAATTTGTTTACAGGTTTCCATGAAGGGAGAATCTGAGCGGATCAGGAACAGAACCCTGCCTGGCGGGGATGGTGATCCGCTGGGTTCTATTCGCTCCATCTTGTTGGCTGATGTACGAGAAAGTCTCGACAGGCTTGAACGCCAGTACAACGATCTCCAGTACCAGTCTGACACGGACAGGCAGGCTCTTCGCCAGCAATTGAGTGATATCTTAGCTGAACTCGAACAACTTCGTACACTGGTCAGCGAGGCCGATACTCGCACCCGTGACCTGCAGCCCGAAGTGGAAATTTTACGCAGGAAAACCCAAAAGGACGCGGAGGGGTTGATTGCGCGTATTACCCCGGTGTTGGGTAATATGATCGGCGGTGCCATCCGCGATTCGCGGGACGAGATGGCCGAGGCACTTGGCCCGGTGATGGGCGAAGCCATCCGCGTGCAGATTCGCGATTCGCGCAAGGATATGATCGAGGCGCTTTACCCTGTCATTGGGGAAACTGTACAGCGGGCGATCAGCGAGTTTGCCAAAGAGTTGCAACGCAATATCGATGCCCGTTTGCGGCGCTCGATTGGACCAGGCGGGGTATTACGGACGATCTTTGCACGCCTGCGCGGCGTTCCTGCCTCCCAGCTTGCCCTGCGGGATGCTCTACCTTTTACCGTCCAGGAAATTTTCTTGATCCAGCATGGATCTGGTTTCTTGCTGGCGCATTTCCATCCCGGTGATGGTGCGCCACTGGACATGGACCTTATCGGTGCAATGCTGACTGCGATCCGAGATTTTGTGCACGACTCATTCGGCCAGGACGGGACGGAAAATGAACTGGATGAAGTCCAGTATGGCGACCAACGAATCATCATTCAAAGCGGGCGCTCCGCATATCTTGCCGTGGTCATCACAGGCGTTGAACCAGAAGGGTTGCGCGCCAGGATGCATACGCTGCTCTCCGAGTTGCATGTCAAATACGGGGCTTTTTTTGGACGTTACAACGGGAATACGGATACTTTACCCGATTTGCGGTCCAGACTGGCGAAATTAGCAGAGGTTTATGCGGACTCAGGGATCGTTCCCAAGGAAATGAGTCGCGGGACGAAATTGGCTTTAGGGATCAGCGTTTTACTGGGCATGCTTTTGGTTGGCCTGGCATGCTTCTATCTTCGATTTACGATTGCGTTATATCCATTGGCGTTCCCCTCGGTTACGCCCACCAGCACAGCAACGCCCACAGTCACACCAACTCCCAGTTCCACGCCGACTTTTACGGCGACGATGACAGGCACCTCTACCTTTACTCCCACGCCTGTGTTTACCGCAACGAATACATCTACGCCTACGGCAACGTTCACTCCCAGTTCGACTTCCACGCCGTTCGAAGCCATCGCAGGCGGGAATGTCTGGGTGCGGCCTGAACCGGACTATGCTGGTGATTTGCGTTTTACAGTTCTGCTCTCGGGCACCCCTGTGAAGGTACTGTCTGTGTATGGCCGCTGGATGGAGGTGGAGTGGCAGGCCGAGGGTGTTTTTCAGCGCGGTTGGGTGCCGTCAGAGTGGATCACGTTATTCGAACCAATATCGAATGAGCAGATTACTCCTACTCGAATTCCCTGAACATCGGAGCACATATGACAACACTGATCCAAAAGAAAGTCTGCTTGCTGGGCGATTTTGCAGTAGGGAAAACGAGCCTGGTGCGCCGCTTTGTGGAAGGCCGGTTCGACGATAAATATCTGGGTACGATCGGTGTAAAAATATCCCGCAAGGTGATCTCTCGCCCATATGGACAACTCAATCTTTTGGTCTGGGATATGACCGGGGGCGAAGATCTTGATACAAAAATCAGGATGTCTTACCTGCATGGAGCCGCAGGGGCACTGATGGTTTGCGACCTGACCCGGAGTTATACCCTGGATGTCTTTGAAAGTTATGTGGGGCAGATGCGGACGCTCAATCCCCAGGTATCGCTGCTGTTCATTGCCAATAAAGTGGATCTGGTAAAAGACCGTGTGATTTCTGATGAGCGCTTGTGGTCGCTCTCGAAGGCCCTGGGTAGCCGGTCCTTCTACTTGACCAGCGCCAAGACCGGGGAGAATGTAGAAACCGCGTTTATACACCTGGCAGACATGATCGAGGAAAAAGCATGACGCGCCTGGAAGATCCCCGCTTAGCCACACAGGCTGCCCAGGCTTTTAGCCGGTTGTATCAACTGGCGCATGCTCATATAGCACCTGATCTTACAATTGTAAAGGCTTCATCGAACTTCAAGTCGGTGTTGATGGACCCTGATATGACAGTAGAAGGCTCGCCTTTAACGGATGTGCTGGATGAATTCCAGGGGACCGAACAGGTCTTGCGTTCTATCTTGCAGGGTGTGATGTCCTCGTTCCAGTTGGAGCGCGTAGGCCGAGATCTTCCAGATGGATCTATTCGTTACTTGTCCTTTTACATTTCCCCCCTGGATGAAAATCGATTGGATGCAGGGTTGCTTCTGCTGGTAGAAGATGTCACGCAATATGGTCGATTGAGCCAGGCTTTGCTCCAAAGCCGGAATGAATCCAGGTTGATGCAGGACGCCCTTACGCAGGCTTACGACGAACTTCAGCGCCTTGCCTCGGACGAGCGAAAATCCGCCAGACAGGTCTTGGAGTCTGCTTATTTGGAGTTACACGAAGCTTATGACCGCACCATCGAAGGCTGGGTGCGTGCCCTTGACCTGCGCGACCGGGAAACAGAAACGCATACGTTGCGCGTTACGGATATGACTGTCATGCTGGCGCGCGCTATGGGAATCGGCGAATCTGAAATCGTTCATATCCGCCGGGGTGCCCTGCTTCATGACATTGGGAAAATGGGCATCCCGGATTCGGTTCTGAATAAGATCGATACGCTTACACCACAGGAGTGGGCGATCATTGCCAGGCATCCTGAATATGCCTATGAAATGCTGTCTCCGATTACGTACCTGCTTCCTGCGCTGGACATTCCTTATTGCCATCATGAAAAATGGGATGGGACCGGTTATCCACGCGGCTTGAAGGGCGAGGAGATACCGTTGCCCGCGCGCCTGTTTGCCGTTGTAGATGTGTGGGATGCACTGCGTTCGAAGCGTCCCTACCGGGGTGGCTGGCCGGAGCAAGAAGTGCTGGATTACATTCGTAGTCTATCCGGTGTGCACTTCGACCCCCAGGTGGTTGAAGCGTTTTTTCGACTTTTAGGTCAAATTTCTCGCGATCCGAATCCAAAAGACGAAATAAAAACCTCAGGAAATCCAGCGACTTAAGTCACGGACATTTTCCGCCAAACTTGTACAATTCAAGCATGCGCATTCTTGCCATCATCTCCGGCGAATACGGTTTGCGCCATATCAACAATATCCAGGCTCACAAACCAGAAGACTGGAGCATCGAAACATGGAAGGCTCCTGCCGCATTTCCGCTGATCATCGATTACCCCGAGGAATTCCTGCCCGCGGGTTTCGCGCCCTGTGACCTGATCCTGTCGTTTGCCGAGAACAAGTCCGTGGCCGAACTCATCCCCGAGATCGCTAAAATGACAGGCGCCAAAGGCGTGGTCGTGGCGGTGGATAACGAGGCCTGGTTGCCGCGCGGGTTGGGACGTCAGCTGCGTGGCTGGCTGGAGCGTATGGATGTCGGCTGTGCCACACCCAAGCCGCTCTGTTCCCTGACGCAGAGGGATTACAAAGTGACCCGCCGTGAGCGCGAGACGTATGACTGTGCGGTCATCTCTGAATTTGCTCGCTACTTCGGTCAGCCCGACATCCGCCTCACCATCGACGATGAAACCGCCACCATCAAATCAGCCGAAGTGCGCGTGGATGCGGTCTGTGGTTGCGCGCGGCACGTAGCTGAAAAGCTGGTTGGACTCTCAGTGGAGGAAGCCGAAGAGCGTGCCGGGCTGTTCCATCATCATTTTCCCTGCCTGGCGAGCATGGTCAAGCTGAACGACTACAACCACGATACACTCATGCACGAGTCGGGACATTTGTTGCAGGAGAATCTGGCCGAACAGTTGAAGCCATATAAAAAAGTGCGTTATATTGCCCCTGGTGAACTTAGTGAGTAATAGCGGCTCTTTGCGAATTCACCGTCGGTCCCAAGCACGAAGACCTATCTCCAAATCCCTCAGTAGAATGGGCAGCTCCCCCAGGGAGCTGATGATGGCTTCAGGCAGGATCGGCAACGTGTCATCCAGGGGAGTTTCCGTGCGGCGGGTGATCCAGACGCTGTACATGCCCACCTGGTTGGCTCCCAGGATGTCTGCGTTGAGGGTATCCCCCACCATGGCAACTTCTTCTGCCCGGGCATTGATCATTTCCAGCGCGAGTTGGAAGATCCTTGGATGAGGTTTGCGATACCCACAGCCGGCTGATGTCAGGATAAATTCGAAATGCGGGGTGAGGTTGAATTTTTCGACCAGTTGCAGAACATCGCGATGGTCACCGGCATTCGAGACGAGCCCCAGTCGATAATTTTGTTCTTGCAGGGTGGTGAGACAGTCGATCGCGTCGTCTTCCAGTTGCCAGTTTTTCTGCGTCACAGCGTAATGCGCATCCAGGCTATCACGGATAATAGAATCCGAAATATCGGGATAGCCCTTTTCTGCCAGCAGTTCTTTGAGTACCAGGAAGGTACTGGTTTCGATCATTTGTTTGTCACGTTCATCGTAATATTTATGCAGCCGCTGGTTGAATTCCAGCAGGAAGGGTTCGCAGTCCGAAAGAATGCCCAGGCTGCAAAGATGTTCCATCAATGCCTGGTTCCCTCGTTTGATCACTTCAGGCCACAGGTCTGGTGCGACTGGGAACATTAAAGTATTCCCGAGGTCGAAGATGACAGCCCGGATGAGCATGGTTTAGTACCCTTTTTTGAGATCGAACACGTTGAAGAGCGGCAAATCGGCAAGGTAACGGGAGAGGTTTTCGGCGAACAGCAACATGGCGCGTTCGTCATAGTGTGCGCTAATACCTGCAATGTGCGGTGTGATGATGACGTTGGGCATTTCCCACAGCGGGCTCTTTTTCGGCAGTGGCTCTTCTGGAAAGACATCCAGTGCTGCTCCCGCCAGCTTATGTTCGTTCAAGGCCTTGATGAGCGCCACATGATCCACAATACCGCCGCGCGAAACATCGATCAGGTAAGCAGTCGGTTTGCAAACGGAGAGCGCCCCCGCATCGACCAGGCCGCGCGTTTGGCTTGTCAGCGGCACAGCCACGACGATAAAGTCACAATCTTTCAACATAGATTTGAGCGCCTGCGCCGGATATAACCGATGAACTAGATCGCCATCAGGGTCTCCCATGCCTTCGGGTGTGTAGCCATTATCGATAGGTTGCATGGCATCATACTTGCTGGCCAGCACGGTTGTGCCGAACTCCCGCAACAGACGTGCTACTTGGCGACCAATGCTGCCGTACCCGATAATCCCTACAGTGCTGGTGCGCAACTCGCGCGGTTTGAAACGTTCCCAGCGGTCCTTTGGCCATTCGGCTTTTTTCTGTTGCGCCGACAAAGCTGGCAGTTGATGGCTGAAGGTCAGGAGCATGGCCAATACGTATTCGGCAATCTGGGATGCGGCTGCCCCGCTCAACGTCGTGACGATCAGGTTTGGCCTGTTCGTCGAAAGGAGGCGGTCGATCGAAGAGCCGATCCCGGTATAGTGGTGCTGGATCCATTTCAAATTGGGAGCAAGTTCTGGGTCCGGGATGATGCGGTCGGTGTATAACACTTCGCAACGCGCCCAGAGTTCGCCTGGCACTTTATTGGCGGTCTGCGCCGGATGCACTGTGATCCGCAACAGGGGAGACACGTCCTGAAGTGGTTTGATCAGGGTGGCGTTGAAGGGCATGGTAATCAGAACGTCGACAGTGGACCTGTTTTTGCTCATTTTGTGCTCAACGTTAGCATGGCTGCCAACACGACCGTGCCAAGTAGTAACCACGTAATCGTTGCCAGTCTAAACTGCATTGCTGGATATAAAAAAATCGAAGCCAGCGCGATGGTAAGGAATGCAACCGTTTGGCGTTTGAAGTTGCTTTTAAGCATAACACATCAAGATTTCAGAAGGTTTGCTAGAGCGGTCAAAAGGCCGATAAACATGACCAATAGGGCAGTATACCCGACCAGAGCGCGCAGTACATCCCCTTCTTTTCCTGCCATGTTCGCAGTGCTGACGCCCACCACCACTTTAGTGGGTGCTGCAACCGAAGCAACTGCTGCCCCGGCGGTCTGCCCGGCCAGGATGGCGGGAATACTGTAACCCAGTAGTTCAGCCGTGCGCATTTGCAAGCCTGCAAACACAACGTTCGAGTTCGTGTTCGAGCCAGTCATGAATGCGCCGATGCCTCCGATCCAGGGTGCAATAAAGGGAAAAGCTTTTCCCGCCGCATCTGCCAGGCCTTGCGCAATCGACTCCGTCATGCCGCTTTGCTGCATGACACTGGCCATGGCTACCATCAGCGCAATGCTCAGGCTCGATGACATCATATTCCTGGCAGTTGCACGCAGGATGCTTTTCCCTGCCTCCAAGGTATACATACCCGCACGTCGGTAAACGAAAAAAGAGATCAGCGATGTGTAAATCAAGATTGCGCCTGCATGGGTAAAGATGTGGATCGGGCGATTCGTGCCCGCCGGGCTTGCGTACCCCATGACAGTGACCGTTTCCGGGAACTGAATTTGGATGGTTACCTGTCCCAGCCAGGCATGGATGGGCGGAACCAGCAGGATAAGGACCGTCAGGATGACAAGGATGACATAAGCTGCCAGCGCCAGCAGGAGCGGTTTTCGCTCGCTCCTTTCCACCCTGTAGTCTGCTTCCCCCCAACGCGCCACCCAAAAGCTGACAGCGAATCCTGCCAGGCCGCCTGTGAAAGCACCCAGGTTCCACAACCCGGCTCCAGCTGCGACAACAAACTGCACTGTTCCCATCACCGTGCCGATCACCAACGCCGGCAGGAATAATCGTCTTACACCACCCCAGCCGCTGACGACATGGGCAATCATGGGACCGGTCAGAACGCATGCCAGCCCCAGGAAGAGCGCGGACGCGGGAGCCAGGGTCGAGGCTTCGAGTCCCGTCGCAGAGAGCAGCGCGTTGAACGATGAACCCAGCGAACCGAAGGTCACTGCCCAGCCATGTCCAATTGAAGGGATGAGAACGGCATGCAACGGGGTGAACCCTAAACCAATCAGCAAAGGGGCAGTGACCGCTACCGGGACGCCGAACCCGCCCGCACCCTGCAGGAAGGAAGCGAAGACCCAGCCAATCAACAAGGCTTGCATGCCGCGGTCACGGGTGAGGGAGGGGAGCAGCCTGCCAATCGTTTTGATCGCACCCGCTTCTTCCGCCACTTGGTACAGCAGAAAGGCCGACCAGATGATGAGCAGGACGTCCAGAGCGAGGATAAATGCTTTGATGTGTGCAAAGGCCAGCACATCTGCCCCCGCGCCAAAGATCGCAACAGCAATGAAAAACGCGGCCAGATAACCCGCCGCGCCTGCCCGAGCCGCACCCCATCGAAAGCCGATCATGAGGAGGAGGATGACCAAAATGGGTGTCGAGGCGATGAACGGCATGATTCAATCGGTTTTTTGCTTCCTTGCAAAGCGAGTATATATAAAGATGAGTATTGTACCGAGCAGCAACCCTGGCAATACGACCAGGCCTGCTTCCGGGCCAAAAGCACCGCCAGTCCACAATTCCGGCCCGTTGACCGTGATACGCGTCAGGTGATAAACGTCCAACCCGCTAACCGGGAAACCAAAGACCACACCCTCGAAGTAGTTCCAACCGATGTGCAGCCCGATCGGAAGCCAGAGTTGTTTTGTAGTGAGATAGCCATAGGCTAAAAAGAGTCCAGCGAAAAAGATGCCCGCCGCGCTGATCCAGGTGGCGTTGGGATTGCCCAGGTGCAGGATTCCAAAAACAGTCGAAGAAATCACCACGCCCCAAAATAGATTCAAGCCGCTGGCTATCGTTTGCAGGTGGTAGCCGCGTGAGAGCAACTCCTCGTTCCAGCCGACAAAAATGAAGACGACCAGCATACCCAGTGTTCCACCCATAACGGTCAGTAAGCTGTCTGTCTCCCAGGCAAAGCCGTTGAAGGTCAGCCAACCCACGCTCCACTCGATCAAGTAAATGAATCCCATCATGAAAAACGTGATAACAACCCCCGCAAAAATATCGATGGCAGTCCAAATATCGAGTTTCAACCCCAGGCTGCTGATGGAGCGTCTATCAAGAAAGCGGCGTGCCAGAAAAACGGATGCAGTAACGGCGAAGATTTCAACCACCTGGTTCACGGCCAGCAAAAGCTCATTGGACAATTCCAGGCCAGGAATAAGAAAAAGCAGGCCAATAGGAATTCCAGCGCAAAATGCGAATACGATCAACAAGATGGTTTGTAAGATTAAACGCCAACCAGCGCGCAAACGTGGTTCGTCTGGTGAGAGAAAAATATTTTTCAAGAGTGAGCGTTTTATGACGGGTTCCTGTACCATCGTTTTCACCTGTATAGTAGTATTTCTGTCTTGTTCAATCGTTTGCCTTCGGTACGATCAACCAGAAAAGCAGGTAAGCGCCGATACCGGGCACGCCACCCGGCAGCAGGGCGATCAAAAATGCCAGACGAAACCAGAAAGCGCTGATCCCGAAGAATTCAGCCAATCCACCGCAGACGCCGGCGACCACGCGGTTGCTTCGGGAACGTCGGAGAGGGGGGCGAGTTTGACTCATTCGATGACCTCCAAAATATGATAGTTTCACCATTACATACGATGAAGACTGGTTTAAGTTGTTGGCAAATCGCGCTCATCCCAAATTATGACGCGATTCCTCCCCGCTTGTTTGGCACGGTACATCGCCCGGTCGGCCCTGGAAAGCAATTGGTCTATACTGATCGATGTGGTTTTATCTTTTATCGCCACTCCGATGCTTATGGTCGTCCTGATTGGACCGATCTCAGTTTCAATGGGTGTGTCTGCGACGAGAAGTCTTAGACGATCAGCGATATTCCTGGCATCCTCGCGTTTTGTTTCGGGGAGCAAAATGACAAATTCCTCCCCGCCAAATCGTCCCAAAACATCATCGGGGCGTAGATTCTTCACGCAGGTCTGCGCGATGCCCTGCAAAACCTGGTCGCCGATAATATGTCCATGTTCGTCGTTGATTTTTTTGAAGTGGTCGATATCGAATAGCAAAAAGGATGCATGACCGTTGGCTGTATTATGGGTCCTTTTGATCTTCCTTTCCGAGAGTTCCAGGAAATGTCGGCGGTTGAAGGTGTTTGTGAGCGGGTCGATCGTGGCGTAATAATTGAGTTGGGCCTTTGCCTTTTCCAAATCTGTCAGCGAACGTGATTTCAGATGGTCGCTGTACCAGATCGCAATGGAAACAGCAAGGATCGCGCCAGCAAGGTCGATCAGCCGGTCTGTCAATGTGGTTTCAAAACCGGAAAACGACCAAAGCCCGCTCGTCTCCATAATGTACGCTGAAACTACTGTAATCAAGCAAACCACCCCCCAGCGCAGACCGGTCCAGAGGCCAGCCATGATGGAGGCTGCGACCGGCACAAAAACCTGCCAGATGACGCTGGACGAGTGAATCCCTCCTGAAATCGACATCACGCCTGCGGATGAAACGTATATCGCGAACGTTAGCAAATTCGCAGTAATCCTGTGTTGATGAAAGCGGGTGATGAGAACGTATCCTGACAAAGAGCACAGGGTTGAGATCAGGTTGACCCACACCGCCAGGGACGGATATCCACCCGACTTGTAAAAAAGGGCATAGCCAATAAAAAACACAGCTGTGATGAGCGTTCCCAGTCTTGTGATATGGATCAGGCTGTCTTGGTAGGAGCCTGTCATTTTTGAGGGGTCTGCTCTCAGATTCTTTATGAAATTTTTCACATCCATATAGAAATTATAAAGTCGTTGAGAGCGACCGATTATTTCAAATATATTCCATTCGGGTCTAAATCGTTTCGCAGGATTCGCAGTTCATTTTCGGTAACGGGATCAGTAATACGCAGTTCACTGGTAACTTTCAATTCCCAACCCGTATTTTCTTTGGCCTGTTCCACGGTCTTGCCGGGATGCAGAGCGGTCAACACCATCTCACCGTTATCATCCGGTTCCAACAGGCCGATGTCGGTCACCACGGCCAGCATCCCACCGCCGCGCACGCCGGTTGCTTCGCGCTCTTTTCGCCCGTTGAGGAATCCGGCTGAGGTCATGAAATCCACTTTTTCAGGGAATCGCCGTTTCTGGTGCGGAGTCATGATGTAGCAGCGATTAGCCCAGGCTGCGATCTCCTGTGAGCCGCCGGAGCCGGGCAACCGCACCTTGGGATGTGCGTAATCACCAATGACCGTGGCGTTGATGTTGCCATACTTGTCGATCTGTGCGCCGCCCATGAAACCCACATCCACGTTGCCGCGCTGTAGATAGTTGGCAAAGATATCGTACATACTGACCACCGATAGCGCACCGCTGACCAGGGTCGGGTCGCCGATCGAAAGCGGCAGGCGCGCTGGTTCCGCGCCGATTACGCCCGCTTCGTAGATCATAACCAGGTTGGGGGCATGCGTGCGTTTGGCCAGGTTGCAGGCCAGGTTGGGCTGGCCTACGCCGACGAAGACTGCGTCGCCATCACGCAGCAGGCGGGCGGCATTGATGATCATCAATTCGGCGGATGAATAGGTTGGTTCGGTCATACATTCTCCTCGAAAAAGGATTGAATTAGTTTTGCGACTTCAAGGGGCCTTTCCAACGGCACCAGATGAGTAGATCTTTCCAGCGCTTCGACTTTTACCCGTGGCTGCTTCCGCTTTATGAGCTTGCCGGTCCGTTCCCAGAAAGTATTCGTTTCCATGCCACGGATGATGATGGTTGGCACTTCGAGCTTTGGCAGCTCACGCCAGATGTCCATATCACGCCAGATGGCAGTAATATATAGACGCATCTCCCATTCAGCGCTATAGCAGAGTTGATAAGAACCATTGTTAGTTTTACAAGTAATACCCTTTACATAATATTGCAGTGCTTCATCATCCATATACCTGAAGATAGACTTGCGACGAAAACCCTTGAATAATCTATCCAAATCGTCGAACTCTCGACGGCGGTTTTTTGTGGTAGTTATAAGTGGATGCAGGCGATAACCCAGTCCGCTTTTGTAGAGCAGACTCCATAGAGGAGAGTAATACGGTAGAAGCAACACTGGATCGAGTAGAGCAATTGCCTTGAATCGCTCCGGTTTGCGCAACGCAGCTCGCAGAAGGACGAGCCCCCCCATCGAATGCCCAACACAGACCAGGGGTTCGGATTGATGCGTGTCCAGGAAGCGGAGTAAGTCATCCGTCAATGGACGCCAGTCATCGATTTCTTCCGGTTTGCTCCCAGGCCATAACGGACGTTGCAGCATGGCGGTGACGTGATAACGTTCAGCCAGGCGCGAAAGCAGGGGTCGGTAACATTCCGGGGGATAGCCATTGGCATGCAGGAAGACAAGTTTCTCGCCATCCCCGCCGAAGTCAAGGAAAGGGATATTGGAAAGGTGGAAAGAGGAACGAAAATCTCCCATTTATTCTAGCCCTTATCCCCCTCCCTTTGTCAGTACTCACCGTAATTGATCGCCTCGCTCATCCTCGGTTTCACCTGCAATCTTTCATGCACCTCCGTGCCCAGCTTTTGCCAATATTCCCCGCGATCTTTCACGCCATACACCCACTCCTCCAGCCAGGCCCTGACCGCTTCCTCCGACGAACTGACCTCATCCCATTTCAAGTAGAACTCGTTATCGCGATCGTAATACCCTTGCGCATAGGACGGGTGACAGGCGTATGGCACATGGCACACCGCATGGACGATGATTCCGGGGATCATAGTGCGGTTCGGGTCGGAGCGGATGATGGATTCGTCCACGATTTCCTCAGCGGTCAAAATCACCTTTGTGGCAGCAAAAGCGGCTTCCTTTTGCTCGCCGATGATGCCCCACAGGTGCGCATTGCCGTTTGCGTCTGCGCGCTGGACATGGACGATGGCCACATCCGGGTGAAGCGCCGGAACGACGATCACATCCTTGCCGCCATAGGGGTCTGGGATGCGCTTGATGAGAGGGTTGGCTTTCTCCAGGTCCTGTACGCCGACCTGGTTCATCGGCAGGAACGGCAAGCCGCAGGCACCCGCCTGCAAACGCGTGATCATGCCAAAATGAGAATATTCTTCCCACTCCACCTGTCCGCGCTCGACTGCACTGCGCACAATCCGCAGCGACCCAACGCCGGGGTTGCCCATGTACGACCAGATCACCTTGCGGGCGCAGCCGGCCGCGACCATCTGGTCGTAGATCAGGTCTGGGGTGGCGCGCGCAAGCACCAGGTCCCGTTTGCGCTGGCGGATGATCTCATGCCCGGCGGCAAAGGGGATCAGGTGGGTAAATCCTGCTGCATAGACGGTGTCACCGTCCTGCACATATTTGGATATTGCTTCTGAAAGGGAGATGAGTTTGGTCATTATTGTTTCTTTGCCTTCTTTGCTTTTTCTTCTTTGCGTTTTTTGGCACTCTCGCGCATTTTTCGAAGAGTGCTAAAGCGACCAGCGGGAGGTGGGGGGGCGGCACGGCGGCGAAAGATAAAGCCAAACCCCAGGAGCACCATTCCTATGAACAGCCAATCGAATTCGGGCCGGTCTGCAAAATCGGATGCCAGGAAAAAAATGAGCGCGAAAATTCCAAGGAGAATAAGAAACGTGCCCACACGCGGCACCAGTTCCTTTTGATCGATCGGTTCATTACCCATTTACGCAGCCTTTCTGGCAGAAAAGAACGTGCGCCGGAAGGGGTAGAAAACCGGTTCGCCCGGCAGGAGGACGCGCAAATCCTGCCGGATGGCATCTACAAAATCATCTTTCAGATTGCCGAGCCGTTCGAAAAAAGGGACCAGCGCGGTGCCGGAAATCCAATCCACAATGGCATCCGCGTTTTCCAGGACGTGGGGATAGACCTTTTCGAAAACGAGGATCTCCTGCGCACCTTCCCGGAATAACAGTTCTGCGTACGCTTCGATGGGCAGGACCGGAGACTGACGAGTCCACCCGCCTAATGCACTGACGAAAGGCTCCCGCCCGGCTACCTGGAGGAATACCTGGTGCGTGTTCGAATTGTGGTTGGACGGCACTTGCACGGCGATCTGTCCACCTGAAGCCAGATGGTTGAACAAAAATGGAACAAGCCGCTCATGATCCTCGGCCCATTGCAAGGCTGCGTTCGAAAAGATCAAGTCCCATTCGCCTCTCAATTCGGCCAGGTCTCCCGGCTCGAAGCGCAAACCCGGGCGGGCGTGTTCGGTTGCCCGTTCCAGCATCTGCGGGGAGGAATCCAATCCCAGCACATCGCTGCCGGGGAGGGAATCCGCTAAACGGCGGGTCAGCTCGCCGGTGCCGCAGCCCAGGTCTACAACGCGTAATCCCGGTCGGATGTCAACCAATCCGAGCAGATCGTCGAAAGGCGCGCTGCGCTGGCTTTGGAATTGGTGGTATTTGTCTGGGTTCCAGGGCATGCGTGTATTTTACCCTCTTAAGCCCCTTCCCACCCCCACCCTTGCCTTCCCCCAAAATAAC
>DAOTXM010000314.1:0-5814 GCA_034435215.1 Anaerolineales bacterium | reverse complement strand
GGGATGTATGATAGCCTTTATCAATATGCTCTAAATCGGGGTTGGTTTCCGCGAAAGCAGAATGTGTCTTTGGGCATACAATACCTTGGCGCGAAAATTGACCTTGTCCCTGGAAGAATTCAGGAAGGATACTTGAACTGGCATAGTCTCTATAAATCCAAGACAGCAAGTTGGACGCAAACGAATGTTGATCTTCAAATTGACACCGTTAGAAATTCTTCCCGCACAAAAGAAATACGAGCAATCAAAGTTTGGAGGAACTTGCATAACCTGGAATTCCCATCTTGTTATTTGGAACTCGTTGTAATTGAGGCGCTTAAATATCAATCCACTACAACTTTAGCGGACAATGTTTTGAAAGCGTTGTCCTATATTTCTCAGAGCATTACCTATGCTCGATTTTTAGATAGTCTCCCTATCAAATGTTGATAGTGGAAGGAATAGGTAAAGTAGTCAAAAGCTCCTTAACAGCCCAGATATGGTCAGTCAGATGAGCTGCCATAGCGGGGGTGCGTTGCAGCCACTTTTGCGGCAGAGCATCTTGGAGGCGCAAGCGTAAACTCTTATGAGGCCGAGCAAGATTGTAATAGAAATCTTCCCAGGCCGCAGCTGCCCGATGACATCGCAAGTCTTTCGAGAAGGCGAGTGTCTTGCGTGTCTGCCGTCCATTGAAGAGCCGACTAGTGAGGTTGCTTCGTTCAATGTATGCAGTACTCTTGCCCAGGAGAGCAACCACCTCACTCTTCTTGCCGTAGATCACACGCAGTTTGGTGCCTTGAAACTTACCATGATCATCACGCTGCTTGACCATTTGCAGATACTGCCAGTTTGGTTGAGCTCTTTTGCGCGTAGGTGGTCTGCCTCGGCCACTGTACTCTGGAACCAAGCCATAGACAGCGATCATGGCATCGTCAATGCCGCCCCAGCCATCTGAAATGGTTGCTGGCGGGCTGTCTGGGTGTCCACGACGCTTGAGTGTCTGGAATACTTCCACACTGGCCTGGGTCTCATCCTTGGCAATGCCACGTGCCACACGCAACCGTGTGTCCATGTCTAGCAAAGTAGAGCGCCAGAACTGTCCACTTTCAGCGGTCTCCGGGTAACTTTTTTTCGCCTTTGTTGCCCACATACGACCACAAGGCATCCAACTGGGCACGTTTGACTTTGTACTCGGCCATCAAAACATCTTCTACTTGCTCGGAGTGCCTGGCAGCTTCTCGCAACCAGGCTAGAATGGTATCTTCTTTGTGCCCTTTGGCTCTGGAGAGACTGCTGATGCGACTTCCCTCGGCAAGTAGCGCCAACGTCTCCAATATCTCATCATCCGGCGTACGCTTCCGAAAGAAGATCGTCCCAGTCGTTTCTGTAAAGGTCCGTCCGCAGGTCGTACAACGCAATCGCTGCACACCGCCTAATGTCTTCCCAAACTTTTGGAGGTTCCCTGAATGAAGCTTGCCATAGTCTTGACAGTCTTCATGGGGACAAAATTCTCCAGCTCTGGCTAACTTGTCCATTTGTCTCCCTTTCATGTGTTTGCCCCTAGTTTACACCCTTCAACACTCCAGAGGGAGACTATCGATTTTTAGACCCTGGAAATACAAACAATGTAATTTCTGATGACCTGACGAGTTCCCAGAAATTATTGCTTTCAAATGCTGCTGCACAATCCTTGCGAGAGCCCAATTGGGCACAAATCATCTGGTAGGAGGAAGATATGCAAACAATTGTCGATTTCCTCAATCACCCCGTTTTCATAGTACTTGGCGGCATATCCACGCTGATTACTTTGATTGCTGCTATCTATGCCATATATCTCGTTATGAAGGGTATTTTCCCCGTTTGGTACAGGCTGGGAATGGGCTTGTCAAAAAGGAAAATAGCCGTGTTTGCAGAAAACGAGTTTGATGGGCTCAGAAACATGCTTGTAGACTCTGGATTATTTCAAAAAGCAAATGTGATAAAAATTGATAAAGGAGCGATCAAAAAAGCAGAAGGTATGACGCTGTTTTTGGTGCATTGGAAAAGTTTTGAAGGCAAGATTGAAGAGATTCTTGGAATAAAGGAAGACTCGACTGCCCTCATAGTTTATGCACCCCAAAACGAAGGATTTATTGACAAGACAATAATGGAAAAGATAAGCCAGGAAAGAAATTCAATTGTTGTAAACCTTCGAGGTCGGCTCTTGAACGATGTTTTGGTCAGTATGATTACTACTGGATATAAATCGAAATAATCTCTTATGCTCCAATATCTCCGCGCCGAATTGGACGCCTACTACGCCCGTCTCTACGGTCTCACCCGCGATGAACTGCGCTATATTCTTGATCCCAAAGAAGTCCATGGCGAAGATTTCTCTGGCGAAACCTTCCGCGTGCTGAAGGAGAAGGAAGTCAAGCAGTTTGGGGAGTACAGGACGAGAAGATTGGTGTTGGAGGCGTGGGATAAGTTGGGAGGATGAGGGGTAAGTTATGAAAATGCATTCAGGCTCTCTCTTGAACGGGTTGATTGGGATTGTTATTATTCTAGGATCTGGATGGCTCACCTGGAAAATTGGGATTTTTTTCAATTGGTCTTGGGGCGATTTCTGGGCTAATTTCATCTCCAACGCTGGATCCAGTGCAGTGATTGGTTTTATCCTCTACTGGATTATTACCCGTCCAGACGAGAAAAAAGCCAGACAAGAACGAAAGAACCAAGCGCTGTCAATGCTCAAGATTGAATTTGAAATTAACCTTGAGCGCGCAAGATTGTATCGCGATGCTCTGAAACGAACTTCTAGCGACTTTTCCACCCTCTACCCACTACGATTTACTCGCGGGGCATGGAACGCACTCAAGGAAAGTGGATTTCTGCCTCAACTTGAAGATGTTGGATTTGTGTATGAACTGTTGAGAGTAAACGAAGTGATTACTGTGGCTAACAACAGTCTCTTGAAGGTTCGAAATGCTAAGGCTGATAAGGAAAAGACAAAACTGAATATGTATGCAAACAAAGCTGTAAAGGAGTGTTCTCAGATTGAGATATTGATGCCGCCCATCTTGGAAAAGCTGGAAAGCATGGACTTGCCGAAAGTCAAGCTACCTGCAGCGCCTGATACCGATGATGATAGCGAAGAGGGTTGATGGACGACAAGTTTGCCTATTATTCTGATCTTGAAAATCATTTTACGGAAGGTGTTCACTTTAGTAGAGTGAAGTGTGATCGCGGAGGCGAAATATTGATTCTGGCTCCTCATGGCGGTGGTATTGAGCGCGGCACATCTGAATTGGCAAGAGCGATCGCTGGAGATAACTTATCCCTCTACCTCTTTGAAGGTCTAATGCGAACTGCAAAAGAAAGCCAGGTTCTACACATTACGAGCACGAACTTTGATGAGCCTGATTGCCTAAATCTGATAGGAAAGTTTCAAAAAGCTCTTGCTATTCACGGTTACGATGGAAAAGAATCGATGATCTATGTTGGCGGACGAGATAATGAGTTGAAGGACATACTAATTGCTGCTTTAAATAATATAGAATGTTTTCCTGTGCGACCGGCGATAAAGAGATACGCAGGGGATTGGCCCACAAATATCTGTAATCGGACACATTCAGGCAAGGGCGTTCAGCTTGAGTTGTCAAAGGGGTTACGCCGCACATTGTTTGAAGATTGGCGCACTCGCAAAGGAAGAAAAACTACAACAGAATTGTTTTCAAAGCTGGTTACAACAATCCGAAGTGTTCTTGAGGAGTAAACTATTATGGCAACCTACAGCCAAATTCAAGCATGGGTGAAACAAAATTACGGTTTTGTCCCTGCAACATGTTGGATTGCAGATGTAAAGTCCCAGTCTGGTTTGCCGATGCGAAAAGCGCCGAATCGCAGAGGAACAGAGCGGGTCAAGCCGTGTCCGCCTGAAAAGGTGGACCCGATCCGCGCGGCGTTCAAGCATTTTGGAATGATTTGACCACTGGGGAGGTAGAGCATGGAAGCCCGAAACCGAACATTGCCGGACTGGATGACGCGCATCCGTACACGCCAGATTATGCTGCCCCGCTTTCAGCGCATGGAAGCCTGGGGTTATCAAGAGATTACCGACCTGCTCGAAGCCGTTCTTAGGGGTTTGCCGGTTGGGTCGGTGCTGATCTTGGAGGTGGGCGATAACTTGCAATTTGTGAGCCGCCCGATGGCGGGAGCACCGGACAAGGGCGAGCGCGTGACAGAACTCTTGCTGGACGGCCAGCAACGCTTGACGGCGCTTTGGCGTGCCTTCAACAATAACTACGAAGACCGCACCTATTTTCTGGAAATGCCTGTGAGTTCAGAAGTGCATCCAGAGGTTATTTCAATTAGCCGCTGGCACAAGAACGGACGCCGCCACCCAGTCTGGGCTGAAGACCCATCTGGATGCTGGGCAAAACGGTTGGTGCCGCTCCATGTGCTATGTCCCGGCGAAGATGGGGAAGCGGCCATGGATCATTGGATAAAAGAAGCCCTCCAACTCACGGAACCAGGTGGCGGGCAGGCAGAAATCGAAAAAGCAAAGTTGGAGAATCAACTCTCGCGCGAATTGCTCAAACTCCGACAGCGAGTGGCGCAGTTCAATTTGCCATTTCTCTCCCTGCCTATGAAAACTCCCAAAGAAGTTGCCTTGGATGTTTTCATCAAGATGAACACCCGGACGGTGCGATTGACCACCTTCGATATCATCGTGGCGCAAACCGAGGAGGCCACTGGCGAATCTTTGCACGATTTGGTGACCAGTTTGGCGAGCAAATACCCTGCTCTGGCAGCCTACGATACGCCAGATGATCTTGTTCTAGGCGCGATGGCCTTGCTCCAGGATCGGGTTCCCAATCAAACAGGATACCTGGGATTGAACTTTGGCGACATGGTCAAGGAATGGCCGCGGCTGGAAACGGGCGTCAAAGAAGCCATTGACTTTCTGGAAGGAGAACTCATTTTCGACGGTAACCGCCTTCCAACCGAAAGCATTCTTGCTCCCCTGATTGCTCTGTGGACATATGTGCCGGAAAGTGCGGATGAACGCGGGAACGCTGTCATCCTGCTCAGAAAATACATCTGGCGGGCCTTTTTTACCGACCGTTATGAGCGCGCTGCGGCTTCAGCCGCTTTGCAGGATTTCCGCGCCCTGCGGGATGTAATCAAGGGCGAAAAATCAGAAGATCAAGTGCCATGTTTCGATTCCAAGGCTCATCCTCTTCCTTCCAAGGATGAGTTAAAACAAGCCAGCTGGCCAAAGAAGCGAGACCGTCTGGCGAGGGCCATTCTGGCGGTTTCTCTGCTGGGAAGGGCACATGATATGGCAGATAGTACCCCAATCAGCAGGGAACATTTGAAGTGCCGCGAATATCATCATTTGTTCCCCGTTGCATTTCTGAGGGAACAAGGGCTGGATGACGAACTGGTCAACCGCGCTGTGAACTGTGCCTTGATCACTTGGAAAACCAATCGCACCATTTCTGCAAAACAACCAATTGAATATCTGCGCGAACGCGCCGAAGCCAGTACTTTGGGAGAAGAGGAAATCAGGCGACGATTGAAAACTCACGCCATAGATTTCGATGATCTGGCAAATGGAGATTACGAGGCATTTCTGGACAAGCGCGCCCACCTTGTCGAGCAAGCGATGAAAAACTTATCCGAGGGAAGAGTATGGGAACCAAGGCAATCTCTTTGAACCAAGCAAAAAGCCATGAGCAAAAAGTCAAACCATCTTTGACTCCCTGGGCGCATCTGGAAGACTTTATGACCATCTTCGATTTGCATGTCTCCTGGTGTTCGAAGTGTGGGAGAGACTGGACGCAGATATGC
>DAOTXM010000313.1:0-6587 GCA_034435215.1 Anaerolineales bacterium | reverse complement strand
CGGTTGTACTTCCAGATCGGGTCGTTGCGCCGGATCTCGGACAGGTGGTCGCGCAGGAAAGTTATGCCGTTATCCAACACACTTTCGGATACGGTGTACCCGGATTCCTTGGCTTCCAGCAGGCCGAAGACCACGTACGCGCTGGTCTGCAAATCGCTTTCCGGGCTGTCCCACCAGCCCCAGCCGCCGTCGAAGTTCTGTTTGGCATACACGCGCTGCAGGGCGGCGCTGACGTTTTTGTCCAGGTCGGTTTGTAATTCCGTGGAGTCCACACCCGCCTGCTTGAGCGCTCGCGCCGCGACCACGTTGGGCAGGAAGCGCGAGACGGTTTGTTCCAGGCACAGGTAGGGAAAGTCTTCCAGGAAGGTCAGCCCGTCTTTCAGCAAAGCGGCGAGAGAAGGCGAAAGCTCAACAGACAGTTTAGCATCGCTGTAATCCAGCGTTGTTGGCAGTTGGAAGCCCTCGGTGACCGAGCCGGCCTCCTGCAACAGCCCGGCGGTGCCGACCGTTTCGGGCACAGTGAAGTTGTAGACTGGGATGCCCTGTCCCGGCAGAGTGCCCAGCGCCGGTTTGCTGGCATCCTCGAAGGAGCCGCTGGAGGCGCGGGCGGTCAGATCGACCCGCTCTACGTCGCCCACAGTTACATCCCAAGTGACATAGGCCTGCTGTTTGGCTGGCACATCAATCGACTGCTCCACGGGCGACTCCAGTTCAACCCCCTGCGCTTCGAGCGCAACCTGGACCGTGAGCTGCTCGGCCCCATTGTTGTGGATGGCAGCCCCCAGCGTGGCCTGATCCCCGGCGACGAAGAAGCGCGGCGTCGTCAATTGGACGAAAAGCGGCTTGGTGCTGACCAGCTCGCCGGTTGCCTGGCCTACCAGGGTGTCATCCGTGACGGCGCGCGCATCGGCCCGCCAGGTGGTCAGGTTCTCGGGCAGGGACACCTTCACTTTTGCGGTGCCATTTTCGTCGGTCATGACCTGGGCGGCGAAGTAGGCCGTATCCTTGAAATCCTGGCGCACGGTGATGATCCCCAGGTCGCCCTCGCCCTTGCCGCCGCCCCCGGAGCCGGTCCCGGCCCCGTCCGTGATGCTCTTGCGGTATTCGGCGTTGAAATCGTCAGCGTTGAGCACGATGCCCAGCGCGGTGCGCACGCCCAGCGCCTGCTCCGGGTAGAAACTGCCCAGCATTGGCCCCGAGTTAGCAGGAGCCAGCGCCAGCACGGCCTTGTCCACCACCGCCAGCGAGACTTCGGCAGAGACCGGTTTCCCGGCATAATCCCTGGTTGTGACAGTGTAGGTGACCTCATCGCCCGGCCCGGCGGATTTCTTATCCGTCGTGACCTTAACGTCCAGGGTCTGGTGGCTGGTGTCCACGTTCAGGCGTGCCATGCCGATCTTGAACTCGGGCTTTCCGGCATCCTCAGCGCCGCTGACCACCACGGCAGAGACATAGGCCATGGGCGCCATATCGGCGGTAATGGGTAATTTGTAAATGGTGCTGTTGCCTTTCAGCAGCAGAACTTCCTGCTTGTAGATGTGGCCGCGCTCGTAGGTGACCAGCGCATACACGTCCTGTTCGAAGGGTTGGGCGATCAGGATCTCAGCCGTGTCCCCGGGGGAATAGGAGTCCTTGTCCAGGATCAGGTTAAAGACCCGGTCGTTGGTCTGGCGCCAGGCGACGTACTCGCTGGACGAGACCCAGATGTAAGTCGAGGCCTGGTGGCTGTGACCCTTAGCATCTGTCACGCTGACGATGGCCTTATAGGTGCCGCCGTGCGGCGGCACGAACAAAGCCTTTGCCAGCCCGTCCTCGCCAGTGACGGCGTTGACCTGGCTGATGGGGATGTCTTTGACCGAGGTCTCCCAGCGCAACTGGCCCTGCTTGTCCTGGGTCTGCACGCTGAACCACTGGCGTTCGACGAACTTGACGGTGACCGGTTGGTTCGGGACGGGTTTCGACGACCAATCCAGCACGACCACCTCGAACGGCTGCTGCTCGCCGGCGATGCCGATGTAGCGCTCGGAGCGGACCCCCGCGTAGAACTGGCTCTGGTGGGCAACTAAACTGGCGCTCCCGCTGACCAGGTTGCCAGCCACGTCCGTGACGTTGGCGTTGAACGTGACCTGCTGGCTGACCTTGCTCTTGCCGAGGCCGACCGTCTGGGGGATTTCCAGGTGGCCCAGCTCGTCAGTCGTGCCCTGACCCTCGGCCAGCACACCGGTGCCTGCCTCTTTTGGCGGGCCCCAGTACATATCCCGGTCCCAATCCTGGAAGCTAAACTGGCTGTAGTCGGAGAAGGGGGTGAAGTAAAACGGAGTCGCGTCCAGGAACCAGGTCACCTCGCCATTGGCCACTTTCCCGCCGGAGTAATAGGTTGCGTCCAGCTTGAAGGTCGCCTTTTCCCCAGCCAGCAGGTCCGACGGGTCGGACGAGGCGCTGACTTCGAACTCGGGTTTGTGGTATTCGGCCACGCGGAAAGACAACGACCCGAACGGTGACTTATCCTCCTTGGTTGCCTGGATGACGATATCGTAGGTGCCCAGCGCGGCGTCGTCCGAGAGCTTGAATGTGCCAGTAAAGGTGCCCATCTCCGAGAGCGGCAGCGCCTTGGCGTAGACTTCCTCGTCAAAGCGGCGGATGAAGACGAATACTTCCTTCTGCTCCGGCAGGCTGTAATGGAGATCGTCGTTCTGGCGCAGGATGCCCTTGAAGTAGACCTCCTGCCCGGGGCGGTAGACCGGCCGGTCGGTGTAAAGATAGACGTAGGGCGGGGTGGAAACGCCGTAATAATTCTCGTACAGGCCGAAGTCCCCGGCCGAGACGCCGCTGCCAAGATCCAACGAGGCGAAAGCCAGGCGGCCAGCCCCTTCGGCGCGGGCGTAGCTCGGATTTTTGATCCCGCTCACGTAAGCCAGGCCGTCCTTGTCGGTCTTGGCCTCGCCCAGCCGCTTCCACTCCGCGTCATAAAACGTGACCGGTATGTTCGCCTGCGGCTTCCCGTTCTCCAGGTCTGTTAACCAGGCCAGACCCTCGCTCGGCGTACCTTTCAGGGTGATATTGTCGGTGGCGACAGTAAAGATGAAGCCCTGGTAAAAATTGGTGTTGTAGTCCAGCGGCTTGCCGGTCACGCCGATGAAGTAATAGCCCGGCTCCAATGGATTGCCTCGCGGATCGCCCAACTGGTAGTTCTCGCGCTGGAGCTGGTTGCGCGGCGCATCTGTCTTTGGCCTCCATTCGCGCACCGGCTGGACCTGCGGCTTGAAGCGGATCGTCTCCAGGTCGCCTTTGAGCATTTTGCCAAAGTCTTCGAAGCTGATCTGATACAACGAGACCGTGGCGGAGGTCAGGTTGTTGTATTCGAAGAACACCTCCTGTGGCCCTTCCGCGCGGTAGACCAGCGGCGCCCAGGGCAGCACCAGGCGGGCGTAGGGGGTCATGTCGCCGGTCTTGAAGGTGAACGAATATTCGTCCTTGATCGTGTTGCCGTACAGGTCGCTCATCCCGGGCAGCAGCCGGACGATGTACTCGGTGTCCGGGTCCAGCCCGTAGGCGTAAAGCTGCCAGTCGCTGTCGTTGTAATACAGGCTCAGTTCCTGCTTTGGCTCCGGCGTGACCCGCAGGCGGCTCTTGATACTGTCGAACTTCATTGGCGAGGCAAACTGGATGGTCAGCGAGCCGTCGTAATCTTTGGCCTGCGAATCCGGTTTGGGGGTGACATTGACGATGTGCGGCAGGGGCACGGTCCCGAACTTAAGCTTCAGCCCGTCTTTTAGGTTACCGCCGTCCTGGGCTTTCGCCGTATCGGCCAGGGTCAGGTCGTAGAAATGGGCGATCTGGTAACGCCCGACCGGCTCGACCGTCAGGAACGTGAAATCCTTGTTCCATTTCAGGCGGAAGGGGAAAGGTTTCCCCGTTTCCCGATTAACCAACGTGACCGACCTGGCCACACTGTCGGCGTCCATTGGCTGTAAGAAAGTAATCTCGAAGGCCTGGTCGAGCAGCACGTTGAGGATGGTCTCCGGCGGGTTCTGCTCGCCGTTCTTCAGGCCGAAATTGGCGATGACCGGCGCGCGCGTGGTGAACTGCCAGACGTACGACTCTTCCAGCGGGTTTCCGGTGGCGTCCTGCAGGCCCGCTCCCACCCGGACCGTGTACCTGCTCCCGCTCAATAAAGGTTTCTCCGGCTGGAAGACGTACACCGACGAGTTGACCCATTCCCCTTGCCCCTCTGTCGTGGGCGAGATCTCCAGCGGCTGCGGCAGGCTGGACTGCTCTTCTACAATAGCGACCGGCGCCACCGGACGGTTGAAGATTACCGTTATTGTCGTGGCCGGGTCGATCTCCTCGGCATCCGCCGCCGGGAAGGTCTGCCCAACCGCCAGGGCGTCCACGCTCTGGAAGTCCAGCGCAATCTCCTCTTCAGGGGAGAGGCCGTCAGCATCGGCGGCATCCGTGGAGAAAACAGCCTGGTAGAGGGTGGCTGGCTTGAGCTTCTTCTCCGGTTCGAAAGTGAACGTCCGGGCATCGAGCCAGGCCGCTTTACCGGGAACGGGCTTTTCGTCCGGGCCGAGAAACGAGAAGGCCTCGGTCGTTTTAATTTGGTCCATGTCGCGGTCGAAGACGATTTTGATGACCGGCGCAAGGTCCAGCCGTTCCCCCTCCAGCGGCTCCCGCGCGACGGCCCGCGGCCCGGCTGGGACCTGCGTCACCTGCACGGACAATGTGGCAGCCGGCGTAGGGACCAGCGTGCTGACGGGGCTCGGCCCTATCCCACATGCATTCAAGATGCCCAGGAGAAGAACGCTTATAAAGGACAAACCCAGAGCGCGTTTACCCATTTTCACCTTGCCTTTTGCAATGCGAAGTATTTCTTAAAGACGATCCTGATCGTGAGTATGTTCCCAATTGAGAAAAGTGTCAAGGAGGGGGCGAATCAACCAAATCAACACCAACTTTTCTGATTTTGATTTATTTTGTGGTTAACGACTACAGCCAGACATAGAAGTTGAGATGAGCAGGTTATGCAGCCAATTTTGATGGTAGACAAAACCGTTCAGTTTGTGAGATGGAGAGGAATAGGTCTGGCTGATTTTTGCGCGCGGGCAGTAGGCTCCAAAATCGTGGAGTAATGTCCAGGCGCGGATGGAGCTTTCAGCAGAAACCTAATGACCATCAAAGAAGCGAGTGCTATCCAGCCAGCGAGCCATGGAATTCATGTGACGATCGAGCATGTTGCTGGTGCGGTGAGCGAGTGGGTACTGGTAAGCCAAAACAAAGCGTTCGGTTTTCGCACACAGCTTGTGCACAGTTTCCAAGACATAGCCGGTGGTGTGTTGTTCTGCCCAGACGCGCAGGGCTTCTGCCTGCAAGCGAAAAGCAGCGACATCGGCTGCGTGGTAAACGTTCCAGACATGTTGAGACAGTTGGTTGAACGATCATCTCATCTACCCATTCTCGATATGCACACCTGTTGCCAATGATCTCGTTATATTTTTCCAGCCTGATCGGCAAGGTGATTCGCTTGCAAGGCCTTGTAACTTCCGCTTTGGGTTTGGAACACTGTCTTTGAGGCATATTGACTAGGCTCGTGGTGGAGTTTTAGCCAATCATGCCTCATTTTTGCCATAACCACAAATTCTGTCAGAATCAGAAAATTTTGTATCACACCCAAGTACAAATTGCATGTTGTATTTGACCCGATTTTGTCTTATTATAGTAATGAAATATGTTCAGGTTTGCCTATCGAAGGAGATTCACGATGTCACGTAAAACATTCATCCAGATTATCGTCCTCATCACCATCCTGGTGACATCCTTTGCAGGCACTGGGAACGCCCAGGCGTGGTCCAGTTGCGGTGGCACCTATGTAGTCCAGTGGGGTGATACGTTGAGCGGGATAGCCGTCCTCTGCGGTACGACCGTCTCTGCCTTATTTGCTGCCAATCCCGGGATCAGCGGTTATCTGTATGCCGGTCAGGTCCTGGTCATTCCTGGTGGTGGCTACAGCTACCCTCCTCAAACTGGTTATGGCGATACCTACATTGTCCAACGGGGCGATACCTTCTCCGGGATTGCCAAACGGTATGGGCTGAGTGTGAATGAGTTATGGGCAGCCAACACGTACATCTGGGATATAAACCGGATTTATCCCGGGCAGGTGATCTATATCCCGGGTTCAGGCTCGTCCTGGTTCAGGATCGTCCCGACCACGACGGAGCCGTTGGTGCCGCGCTCGTATGGCGTCGTGCCCCCCAAAACTCCAACCGGACGCGTCACACTGATCAACAGCGCCAATGCCGAGGTATACGTATCCCTGCAGGGAACCACGAATGACGGCGCCAGTGTCATCAATGAATACCCGGTCAGCGGAACGATGAATGTCAAAGTGCCGGCTGGCTGGTATCTCTATGTTGCCTGGGTGGGTGGGCAGAAGTTTTCCGGCCAATTCAAATTGGGCGGGGATTCGAGCCACACGCTCACGTTTTACATCAATAAAGTCGTCGTTGACTAATATCCAGCGCAAGGTTGCATTGCTGGTGCGCATTCACTTCTGGAGATGATCGAAAAAAAGGGGTGCGTGGGGG
>DAOTXM010000312.1:0-19620 GCA_034435215.1 Anaerolineales bacterium | reverse complement strand
TCCCTGAACCAATTGAACTTGTTGTTCAGCCTGCCTTGTTACAGAGAAAATCAACCTATGTAACAAAGTCCAGAAGTGAATGAGAACTGCAAACAAATGACGAACTTGCCCAGATGTAAAAGTCTGGGCATTTTGTTTTATGGGGGACGCTTCGGGGAGGGTGGGCTTGTCCCTGCGGCGGGTTGTGGGTTTCGGGGAGCGCGTCTGTGGGGGAAAAGGGGTGACCAACGGATGGGAAACGGATAAACGGATGGAGGACAGTGAGTCGCTGAATCCGCTTATCCGATAAATATCCGCTGACCACCTGCGGCGGATTCTGGGTTTCGGCGGGCGTGGGTGTGGGGGGAAAGAAAGGATGAAGGATGAAAGATGAAGGATGAATGGGTGGAAGGCGCACAAACGGGAGTCGCTTCGGGCTGATGGAGGCTGTGAAGTTGGTATAATTACGCCATTGAGAAGGAGTTTATCTATGTTGGCGCAAACGGCTCTTAAATATGATGTGGAAGTAAATAAAGACGGACAGGTCGAGTTGACTGTCCCGTTTCCTGCGGGCGCGCATGTGACCGTCTTTGTCTTGGATGCGGGCGACGCCTTTGCCGATTTGCTCTACGCTTCGCAAAGCAGTCTCGATTTTTGGGATAATCCCATTGATGACGAGGACTGGAACAATGCCTGAACAAGGGGATATTCTGCTCGTGCCGATTCCATTTACCGACCTTTCATCGCAGAAACGGCGGCCTGTCATTGTTGTTTCCAACAACGACTACAATCAGAAGACGGCTGATTTGGTTGTTGTGGCCATGACATCCAATCCCGTCGAAGCGGATTACAGTTTTACGATTACTTCTGATGATCTCGAAAAGGGACGCTCAACCATCCAGGTAAAGTCCGCGTGGATAAAATTTATACGATCTCCAAATCCATTGTGGTCAAAACGTTTGGGAGGGTGAATGAGAAAGTGATGGAACGGATTCGGAGTGAGTTGTAGAATTTGACTGCAAAGAAATGACAAAAAACTTCCGAAGTCTCAACAACCTCGGAAGTCTTTTGTTATTGCTCGAAAGGCCGCTTCGGGGTGGGGGAGGGTGTCCACTTCGACAGGCTCAGTGCAGGCGTGCGGGGGGGGCTCACCACTTCGACAGGCTCCCCCTACGGGGACTTCGCAGTGCGACGCCTGATTGGGTTGAGCAATCGGCATGTCCGCTTGGCGCTCTCCCACGAGAGAGGGTATGAAGTCGGTTTCTTTTCTGCATGATGGCAGGTTCGGTTTCCAAAGCGGATAACGGATGGACGGCGCGCGGGTGGAAGGTCGGTTTGGGGTGGGGGAGGGTGTCCGTGCGGAGGGATTTCTTCTTGGTATAATTACCTTATTTAGAGATAGGAGCAAACCATGCCTGAAAAACTTCTGGAACGGATTGAAGTCAACCCTGCGGTAATGCTTGGAAAACCTGTCATCAAAGGGACGCGCATTCCTGTCGAATTGCTTCTCCGCAAATTGAGCGAAGGCGCTACCGAAGCCGATCTGCTGGACGCGTATCCACGCCTGACGAAAGTTGACATTCAAGCGGCTTTGGCCTATGCCGCCAGCGCCCTCTCTCACGAGACCATCATCTTACAGGTAGCCGCGTGAGTGATCTGCGGTTTCTCGCGGATGAAAGTTGCGACTTTGCCGTTGTTCGTGCTTTGCGCGGCCAAGGATATGACGTTCTTGCTGTCAGCGAGTACATGCAACGATCTGTGGATAGTGAATTGATCGAGCAAGCGCACCGCGAAAATCGTGTTCTGCTAACTGAAGACAAAGACTTTGGATGGCTGGTGTTTGCCAGCCATTCTGTTTCTGCGGGGGTAATCCTGATTCGTTTCCCGAATAACCTTCGTTCCACGCTTGGACAGTCGGTATTGCAATTGGTTGAGAAGTATGGGAACGAATTGAATAATGCGTTTGTAGTTGTTCAACCTGGTCAAGTACGATTTAGCCGAAAAGAGTAACGCTTCGGGGTGGGGGAGGGTGTCCACTTCGACAGGCTCAGTGCAGGCGTGTGGCGGGGAGGGACCTCACCACTTCGACAGGCTCCTCCTACGGGGACTTCGCAGTGCGACGCCTGATTGGCTTGAGTAATCGGCATGTCCGCTGGGACCTCACCACTTCAACAGGCTCAGTGTGACGCCTGATTGGCTTGAGCAATCGGCATGTCCGCTTGGCCCTTCGCGTAGCACCCCCGTGAGGCTCCTGAGGGGAGAGGGTATGGGGTCGGTTTCTTTTCTGCCTGATGGCGAGATCGGTTTCCAAAGCGGATAACGGATGGACGGCGCGCGGGGGGAAGGTCGGTTTCGACAGGGTTTCGACAAGCTCAACCACCAGCTCAACCCAAGACTTCGGGGCGGGGGATATGGCTGTGCAACTTGGTATAATTGCCACTGTCACAGTGAAAAGAGGCAAAATGGAAATTCGTGAATTACAGGCACAATACGTCACTGATCGAAACGGCAAGAAAACCGCCGTCATTCTTCCCATCGAAGAATTTGAAGAATTGTTGGAAGACTTGGATGATCTGGCTGTGTTAGCAGAACGCCGTGAGGAACCGACCATTCCGTTCGAGGAAGTTATCGAAAGGTTAAAACGCGATGGCTTCCTACAGGATTGAGTGGAAGAATTCAGCCTACAAGGAACTTCAAAAACTGCCGCGTCCGATGATTGCCAGAGTCGTCGCGGCAGTTTCGGAATTATCCAATGAACCATTTCCACACGGCGTCAAGAAACTGGTTGGCTCGGAATTCAGTTATCGTATTCGTGTTGGGGATTATCGCGTGGTTTATGAAGTTTTTGAAAACAAATTGATTATCGAAATCATGCGAGTTCGTCACCGCAAGGATGTTTATAGATGACGCAAGTCAAAGTCATTTACGATCAGCAAGGCAGCACGCTTACCGTCTGGTTTGGCAATCCCCAGGATGAGGCCGTCGCGGAAGAAACGGGCGATGAGATTATCTTGATGAAGGACAAAAATGGGAATGTGATCGGTTTTGAAAAACTGAATTACATCCTGCCTGCGTCCACGAGATTGAACGTCGCATTCGAGACGGTAGCCGTATAATTAGCAAAGAGCAATTTGCGAAAAGACTTCCGATGTTGTTGATTTCGGAAGTCTTTTTTTTGTTTGAAGTCGCTTCGGGGTGGGGGAGGGTGTCCACTTCGACAGGCTCAGTGCAGGCGTGTGGCGGGAGCAACCGTGTGCAATGGCTCTTGGCTCAGTGTGTTGCTTTTCGACGTGCGCTAACCATCCTTTTATGTTCCTCCATGTAGGCGCGCAACAAAGCGTTCATTTTTGTTTGGTAGCCGCTGCCTTGACCCCTGAACCATTCAATAACGTCACTGTCGAGACGCAGAGTGAGTTGCTGTTTGGTAATTGGTTTAAGTCCGCGCCGAACAACGCCTTTTGCAAACATTTCAGGCGTCACTTCGGGAATGTCGGAAAGGTCAATGTCAGCATCGGTCATGGCGTCGAGCCGTTTGAAGTCAGTGCCCGATTTCTTTGAAATAAGTTTTTTCTTCATTTTTTGTCGCCTTTCTGGCAGAGATAATTCGAATCACTTCGTTTTCATCCGTGTGCGCAACCACAATCACACGATATTGTAAAAGCCCGAAAGTGATGTAGCGTGTTTCGCCATAGTCGAAGCGGGTATCTTCAATGGTGAAAACATCGCCCTCGAACATGGCTGGGACGTCAGCAAAGTCTATGCCGTGTTTCTTCACGTTGGCAAGCCGCTTGTTTTCATCCCAAGTGAATTTCACGGTTTGTATTGTAACTACGGCGGGTAACTTCGTCAAGATTTATGGATGGGAACGGATGACGGCGCGCGGGTGGAAGGTCGGTTTCGACAGGCTCAACCCAAGACTTCGGGGTGGAGGAGGCTGTCCGTGCGGGGGTTACGCAAATTCCAGGAAATTCGGGGGAGCGTAGAGCAGCCGCTTACGCATGGGTTCGGGGGATTGGGTCTCGCACAAAACACGCAAGCGCTTCATTGTTGCCGCAGATTCGAGCAGGAAGAATGGCTCTTTCAATGCGCCGATTTCTTTTGTCCACGCGGGCGGGGTCTGGTTGTTGCGCTGGGCGAGGAGTTCGGTCAACGCGGCGCTGATGACCAGCAAACGAGAGTCGGAAGTGGATGGGCGCGGTAATTTACCAAAGTCAGTTTTGGCGCGCATAAAATCCTGCACAAGACTGCGTAATTTCAAGTGATCTCGTTCCAGTGCGGCTTGGGCAAGTTGTTCAATCGGTTCCATACAACGACTCCCACAAATCCCAAAAGGCATATTGCGCGGTCAGTTCGTCGCCTTTGACCAGAAATGGTTCGAGGCTTTGCCAGACTTCATCGCGATTGCGTCCACGTCCGACTTCTTCGAGCAAGCGCCGCGCGTCGGAAATGTCAATGTCATCGCGCCATGCGGAGAGTTTCATCGCAAGCAATTGTTCGATGGACGGCGCACGGGCTTCGATACCTGGGGCTTGAAAAACAATTTCTCCCTTGCTGATGCCGACCAGATAACCTTTTGCTCCATCGTTCAGCCAATCTTCAGGCCAGTTCTGTTCATCGGCGACTTGTCTTGCCATATCCCGAACCAATTTCGCTTCGCGCGGCGAAAGGATGACCGCGTCCACGTCATGAGTGGATAGGCGCGCGTCGAATCGAAGAACCATCACCGCGCCGCCGACCAGCGTCAACTGGATGTGAAGTCCCTTGGATTCGGCGAGTTCTCCAAGTCGCTTCAAGCCTTCTTCGATTTCGTTTCGGGTGAAGATTGCCATAACGATATTTTACACCACCTGAACACATCTGACGCTTCAGGACGGGGGAGGCTGTCCGTGCGGCGAGGAACCTCACCCTGATTGGGTTGAGCAATCGGCATGTCCGCTTGGCCCTCTCCCGAGGGGAGAGGGTATGGGGCTGATTTCTTTTCTGCCTGATGGCGGGTTCAGTTTCCAAAGCGGATGACGGATGGACGGTGCGCGGGTGGAAGGTCGGTTTCGACAGGCTCAACCCAAGACTTCGGGGTGGGGGAGGGTGTCCACTTCGACAGGCTCAGTGCAGCGCCTGATTGGCTTGAGCAATCGGCATGTCCGCTTGGCCCTTCGCGAAGCACCCCTGTGGGGCTCCCGCGGGGAGAGGGTATAGGGTTGATTTCTTTTCTTGTTCGGTGGGCAAGTCGATTTTCTAAAGCAGATATTCGTTGCAGGATGGTTTGGCTTCTCCCCCTGTGGGGGAGACGGGAGAGGGGTCAATATGTCGCGAACGCTTCGTCGGCGCGCGACAGATTCGTTTCCCCCACAGGCAATTACTTTACGATGGTCTTCATCTTTTTCTCAGGCATGGCGGAAATCAATGCGCGCAGGGCTTTATTCACTTCTTCGGAAGTGGTAAATACTTTGGCAACGTCGGGGTCGACCATAACGATCAATGGTTCATTTTTCATCCGTGACGCAAAACGATTCGGCTTCGCTTTTTTATAGTCAAAGCGATATTCCGCCGCCATTTCTTGAACTTTATTGGGTTCGGTTTCGGGCGTTTTCTTCATAGTCGTTTATCTCTATTCGGGTCGCGCGTCTCGCGCTAATCAAGCGGACAACATCTTCCTGTCTCTCCACAAAACACACCAGGAGCATTCTCCGCAAAGCTGACATGCCGATGATGATTTCGCGGTGTTCATCCTGGGAATGCTCCATATCGTCAAAGATGTAGGCAAGTGGGTCTTTGAAAACGGTCACCGCTTCATCGAAACTGACGCCATGTTTGCGAAGGTTGCTGGAGGCTTTTTACGGATCCCAAGAGAATTTCATGGCTGGAGTATATCGCAATTTTATTTGTTGGGAATATTATGAGGTTGCTTCGGGATGGGGGAGGCTGTCCACTTCGACAGGGTTTCGACAAGCTCAACCTGCCAGCTCAGTGCGGCGCGTGCGGCGGGGTGGGTCGCGGTGGGTGCGTCTGTGAGGTGGGGTGAAATTCCTTGCTGTATAATTATCGATATGGGCGCACCACTTTTAGCTACTAAACTTTATGTGCCCCCGCCCCGGCTTAAAGCCGTCCTTCGCCCGCGCCTGATCGAGCAACTGAACGAAGGTTTGGCGCTGGGTTGCAAACTGACGCTCATCTCCGCTCCTGCCGGCTTTGGTAAGACCACGCTGGTCAGTGAATGGATTGCCGCCCTCACCCCTGGCCCCTCTCCCGCTGGGAGAGAGGAAGGGACGCGGGTGACATGGTTGTCGCTGGACGAAGGGGACAACGATCCGGTGCGCTTCATCTCCTACCTGATAGCGGCGTTACAGCCGATCAAGGCGGGAATTGGCGAGGGACTGTTGGCTGCCTTCCAATCCCCTCAGTCGCCGCAAACCGAAGCCATTTTGCCCCCCTGCTCAACGAAATCGCCGCCATCCCAGATCATTTCATTCTCGTCCTTGACGACTATCACTCGATTGACGGCAAACAGGTTGACCAGGTCATTGCCTTCCTGATCGAGCATTTGCCGCCGCAAATGCACCTGCTCATCGCGACCCGCGAAGATCCGCCGCTTCCCCTTGCCCGCTTACGCGCCCGCGGACAGTTGACCGAACTCCGCGCCGCCGACTTGCGTTTTACCCCATCCGAAGCTGCCGAGTTCCTCAATCAAGTGATGGGATTGGATCTCTCAGCAGAAGCAATCACCGCCTTGGACTCCCGCACCGAAGGCTGGATCGCTGGTTTGCAACTGGCCGCTATTTCCATGCAGGGGCTTCCGGATGCTGCCAGCTTTATTCACTCCTTCACCGGCAGTCATCGTTTCGTGCTGGACTATCTGATTGAAGAAGTCCTGGGGCGGCAGCCCGAAAACATCCAAACGTTCCTGCTGCGCACATCTATTCTCGACCGCATGTGCGGTCCGCTGTGTGACGCTGTTATGGAGTCCCCTTCTGATTCCGCACAGGAAATCTTGGAATATCTCGAACGCGCCAATCTGTTTATTGTCCCTTTGGATAACGAGCGACGCTGGTATCGCTATCACCATCTCTTTGGCGAATTGCTGTGCCAGCGCCTCGGTCAACCCAAAGAGCTCTCCAACTACCATCTTCACGCCAGTGAGTGGTATGAAGCTAACGATGATCTGGCCCAAGCTTTCCACCATGCCCTTACAGCTGGCGATTTTGAACGAGCGGCACGTTTGGCCGAGGCGGCCTGGCAGAACATGAATCGTAGTTTCCAAACCGCCTCCTGGCTCAGTTGGGTAAAAAAACTACCCACTGCGGTAGTTTGCTCCCGGCCCAATTTATGTCTCCAACTTGGTTCTGCTTTTTCGGATGCCGGGGAGCCAGAAACGAGTGAGATCCACCTGCAAAATGCCGAACGCGCGCTGGCTGGGGCAACGGATCAGGCTGAGGCAAGGTCCCTAGCGGGCAACATTGCCCTGATCCGCGCCTCCAATGCCCAAAACCAGGGTAACCTAGCCGAAACGGTGAAATACGCCGAGTTGTCTCTTCAACTCATCCCCGAGGACGATGTTTACCTCCGCGCCTCGGCTACCATCACGCTGGAATTTACCCATTGGACTACCGGCAATCTGGAAGCCTCCCTGCGAGGCATGTACGCCTGGATAGAGGACATGCAAAAGTTGGGCAACCAGGCATTTGCGATTGCCAGCGCCTTTGCCGTAGCGGATATGCAAGTGATATTGGGCCGCCTGGGCGAGGCCGAAAAGTCCCTGCGGCAGGCCATCCAACAAGCCTATGTGCAGGGGCGCGAGGCGGAGTCTGTAACTGCCCACCATCACCTGTGGTTGGCCCTGCTGGCCCATGAACGGTGCGATGAGGCGGCTACCGCGCAACACCTACAGACCGCGGCCGAACTGGGCCAACGCACCACCCTGGTGGACTGGCCTTACCGTTGGAATCTGGCCCAGGCCCGGCTCAAAGAATCCGCCCGGGAGTGGGATGCGGCGCTAGAATTTTTTGACGAAGCCAGGCGGGTCTACGTCAAAAACGCGGTTCCCATCCTGCAACCGGTCGAAGCCCACAAGGCGCGGGTCTATCTCAAACAAGGGCGGCTGGACAAGGCTCAGGCCTGGGCCCGGGAACGCGGCCTCTCGGTCGCGGATGAGGCGAATTATCTGGGCGAGTACGAATATCTCACACTGGCGCGGACGCGTCTGGCAGAGCGTTCATTCGAGGGCGTCGGTCAATTGCTGGAACGCCTGCTGGCATTGGCAGAAACCCAAAAACGGATAGGCAGTGTGATCGAAATCCTGTTGACACAGGCGCTCCTTCATCAGGCGCAGGGCAACTACTCTCAGGCGCTTGCCTCACTGGAACGTGCCCTGACACTGACCGAGCCCGAGGGCTATATCCGCATTTTCGCGGATGAAGGCGAACCGATGCGATTGTTGATTTCTGAATTTCGATCGACGATCGTGACTCGCGCTCATCCCTTGCTTAGGTATGTTGATCGCATTTTGGATTTTTACCCGCAATCCATCGAAGTCACTCCCCAATCTAAAATCGTAAATCCAAAATCCAAAATGATCGAACCTCTCACCGACCGCGAACTCGAAATCCTGCGTCTCATCGCCGGGGGGCATTCCAACGCGGAGATCAGCCAGCGGCTATACCTGGCCCTCAGCACGGTCAAGGGTCATAACCTGCGGATTTTCAACAAGCTGCAAGCCCAAAACCGCACCGAAGCCGTCGCCCGCGCCCGCGAGTTGGGCTTGCTCTAATCCCCCAAAACAATACTCCAAACAATACTTAAGTTGCTACCCGGTAATACCTCCTTGCCGGTATATTCGCTTACGTTGATTCAAAGGCGTGAGGCGATGACCCAATTCTACGAGATACGCATCGAAGGACATTTGGACGGTCAATGGGCAGACTGGTTCGACGGCATGTCCATCACATTGGAGGAAGATGGAACCACGCTTCTTTCTGGACCTGTGGCTGATCAGCCCGCCCTATACGGGTTGCTGCGGAAGGTGCGCGATCTCGGATTGCCGCTCGTTGCAGTGAATCGGGCAACCGACGCTTTGAATTCACAAAGTACAAATAAAAAAAGGAGCAATACAAAAATGAACGTAAGCATCACAAAAAAACTTGATACCAAAGTCCTGCTCTCCACCCTGTGGATCGTGGTCATGCTCAACATGCTGAAAGCGGACATCCTCTCGCTCTTCATCCCTGGCGCGGCGGAAGAAGTCGCACAGACATCTGCCAGCGCGGGCGCATCCATTCCCCAATTGATGCTGGTCGGCGCGGTGATGGGAAATCTCGCCATCGCCATGATTATCCTGTCCCGCGTGTTGAAATACGGAATCAATCGCTGGGTCAATATCATCGTGGGCATCGTCACCATCGCCTACATCTGGGGCGGTATGGCATCGTATCCTCACTATATTTTTATAGCCACAGTCGAGACCATCTGTCTTCTGCTCATCATCGGTTTCGCGTGGATGTGGCGCAACGCGGAATCATAATTACCGTCCCGAAGGTTTGGGCAAGGACTCAAGCCTACACACGTGAACCTTCGGGACGTTTTGATTGACATCAGGAGATACACATGAAAACATTGCAAAAAGTCGGCGGCTTTTCCGCCCTGTATATGGCAGCCTCGCACCTGATCGGCATCGTCATCTTCCTCGGCGTGCTGGACTATCTCAGCATCACCGATCCTGCCCAAAAGGTTGCTTTGAATGTTGAGAAGCAAACGATTGTCTTTTCCACCAACCTGCTCATGTACGTGTTCTTTGGCTTTGCGTTGATCGTCCTATCGCTGGCGTTGCATGACAAGATGAAATCTGGCGCGCCTGCGCTCATGCAAGCCGCCACCGCGATCGGTATCATCTGGGCTGGCTCGCTCATCGCCAGCGGCATGGTTGCGAATGCGGGTCTTGCCACCGTTGCGGCGCTCTACGCCAAAGACCCTGCCCAGGCTGTCTTGACCTTCCAAAGCATCGAATCCGTTGCCAACGGGTTGGGCAATGCCAACGGTGAAATCCTCGGCGGCATGTGGACTCTGCTTGTCAGCCTGGCAGCATGGCGGAGCGGCGGACTTCCCAAAGGCGCGAGCGCGCTCGGCTTGTTCGTCGGCGCGATTGGCATCGTCACGATCCTCCCTGCGCTGAACGATTTCACTGGTCTCTTTGGATTGGGGCAGATCGTCTGGTTCATCTGGCTGGGGATTGTGTTCCTGCGCAATAACTCAGGCAAGTCGGCATAGAAAAGGAAGGAACAATAAAAATGAACACCCACAGAAAGACCGCTATTCTGGTTGGAATCCTTTTCATCATCGGCACGGTGTCAGGCATCCTGAGCGGAGTCATCACCGCCCCAATCAGAACGGACGCGGCATATCCGCTCAACGTAGACGCGGGCGAAACCCAATGGATCGCTGGAACGCTGTTCGTCCTGCTGATGGGATTAGCCCTTGCCATGGTCCCCGTGTTGTTGTATCCGATCTTTCGAAAACACAATGAAACGCTGGCGTTTGGGTCGGTGTTGTTCAGGGGAGTGTTTGAAACGATCTGTCAAATACTCCTTGTGATCAGCATGTTCATGCTGTTGAACATCAGCGAACTTCATGGAATGGCTGGAGCAGTGGAAGCATCCAATCTTCAAGCGTCCCTGCTCGTTGCCTCTGGCGAGTGGCTCCAAATGATCGGCGGGATTGTTTTCAGCGTCGGCACGTTGATGATCTTCAGCCTGTTCTTCCAAAGCAGACTCATTCCGCGCTGGCTTTCGGTTTGGGGAGTCCTTGGCTCCGTGTTGTACTTCACCGCGAAGATCGTGAGCATGTTTAGTCCATTGCACATTGCCCCGCTGATCGAATCTGGCATCAGGCAATTGATGATCCCAACCGCCATTCAGGAAATGGTCTTTGCCGTCTGGATGATCGTAAAAGGGTTCAATCCGTCCACAATAGCTTCACTGTCTACAAAAACAGAATAACGGATGGATGTTTTAGGGCTGGCAGCCCCGCGTTGGATTGCCAGCCTTGCAAAACAAGAACATAGTATTGGAGATAAAAATGAAAATCTGCATCATTGGAGCCTCTGGAAAACTTGGCAGGTACATGGTCCAACACGCGTTGGATCGGGGCTATGAAGTGGTCGGCGTTTGTCGAGAACGAAGCGTGAGCAAACTTGACGCGTTCAAAGGACACATCACCATCATCCCTGGCGCGACGAACGACCGCGAAGTGATCAGAAAAGCCGTCGCCGGGTGTGACGGAGTTCTCACCGTGCTGGTTCCCTGGGGCAATCAACATTACTCGTCTGGGACCGCTCAGGCGGTACTCGACTTTGCACCTCCAAGCGCGCGTCTCATCTTTTCCTGCGGTTGGCACATCACCCGCGATGGCAGGGACGTGTACCCGCCGTCCCTGCAGCAAGAGGAGAAGATCACGCGCTGGATCACGCGCATTGTCCCCTTCGCGGATATTGACGACCAGGTCGAAGCGTGCCGTCGGATCTTTGAAAGCACCACCCGCTGGACGGTCGTACGCGGAAGCGACCTCGAAGAGGGCGAGAGTCAGGGTCTGCCCGTGTGGAGTCGGCATGTCGGCGATCCCATCCTTGCCAGCAACATCACGCGCCGCGTGGATTTCGCCTTGTTCATGGTCGAGGCCCTTAAGAACGACGCGCTCATCCACGAAGCCCCAGCCATTGTCGGCTGTCGCACCCCTTCGGCGCTGGCACATGCCCTTGAGTATTAGAGGAGGAAACCTAATGAAAGCCATTATTTACACAAAATATGGATCGCCAGATGTTCTTCATCTCGAAGAGGTGAAAAAGCCTTCGCCCGGAGATAACGAAGTGCTGGTAAAAGTCCATGCAGCATCCATCAATGCGAGCGACTGGCATTACCTGACTGCTGATCCTTTCCCAATGCGTCTGATAGGCGCTGGGCTGTTCAAACCTAAAAATACAATTCTCGGCATTGACATTGCGGGGTGCGTGGAAGCAGTTGGCAGAAACGTCAAACAGTTTCGGTCAGGGGATGCAGTGTTCGGAGATATTTTGGGGCTTGGCAGTGGCAGTTTTGCCGAATATGTTTCTGTTCCTGAAAGCGCCTTGGCGTTTAAGCCATCCAAGGTTTCATTCGAGGAAGCTGCGGCTGTACCCGTGGCAGCCGTCACCGCCCTGCAGGGCTTGCGTGATCAGGGGCATATTCAGCCCGGGCAAAAAGTTTTGATCAACGGTGCATCTGGCGGGGTGGGGACATTTGCGGTGCAGATTGCCAAGGCGTTTGGAGCGGAAGTGACTGCTGTGTGCAGCACGCGGAATTTGGAGATGGCACGCTCGTTGGGCGCAGACCAGGTCATTGACTACACCAAAGAGGATTTCGCCCAAAATGGGCGGCAGTATGATCTCATCCTTGCCGTGAATGGATATCATCCGCTTTCCGCGTATCAGCGTGCGTTAACCCCCCCAGGGCATTTACGTTTTTGTGGGAGGCTTGCCAGCGCAAACGTTCCAATCCCTGTTCCTGGGATCCCTAATGTCAAAAAACGCTGGCAGGAAGATGACCAGCGTAATGAAAAAAGCAAATCAGAAAGATTTGCTTTTCATACGAGACCTTTTGGAAAAAGGAAAAATCAGGCCAGTGATTGATGAGTGCTATCCGTTAAGTAAAACCGCTGAAGCTTTTCGGTATTTTGAAAAAGGCCATGCCCGCAGCAAAGTGGTCATCACGGTGACAGAATGAAGGAGAGAACAATGCTGGACACGAGAATCACTCTCTCCGCAACCTGGGTTGTCGTCACGCTGATTTTTCTATATGGCGACGTCCTGCGCATCTACCACGGCGGCGATATGGCAAAAGCGTTAGCTGACATGAAGTTAAACCAGTTCGTTTGGCTGGGGATCGCGGTTCTAATGTTAACGCCAATCCTGATGGTTTTCCTGACCCTGGTATTGCCCCGGTCTGTGAGTCGCTGGGCGAATATCATCGTAGCCGCCTTCTTTTTCCTGTTCAACCTGATAGGCTTGCCCACCTATCCACCATTATTTGATAAATTCCTGCTGGCGGTCAGCCTGGGGCTCAATGTAATTACGATCTGGTATGCGTGGAATTGGAGTTGAGTCTTATAATCAACTTATGCCCGCGCCTATATTAGCTACCAAGCTGTATATCCCCCCTCCCAGGCCTGGCATTGTCCTGCGCCCGCGCCTGATCGATCGACTGAATGAAGGATTGGTGAGGAGTTGCAAACTGACCCTCATCTCCGCTTCCGCTGGCTTTGGCAAGACCACATTGATCAGTGAATGGGTTGCCAGCTGCGGTCGACCCATAGCATGGTTGTCGCTGGACGAGGAGGATAATGATTCGGTGCGTTTCATCTCGTACCTGATCGCGGCGTTTCAGACCATCAAGGCGGGAATTGGCGAAAGCCTGTTGGCGGCGCTCCACGCTTCGCAGCATCAGCCGCCCTCAAACGAAGCAATTTTGACGGCGCTTATCAATGAAGTTGCCACTGTCTCGAACGATTTTCTCTTTATCCTGGATGACTACCAAGTGATCGATTCCAAGCCAATTGACGATACCCTTTCTTTTCTAATCGAGCACCAACCGCCGCAGATGCATCTGGTCATCGCCACGCGCGAAGACCCGTCCCTGCCGCTGGCACGCTTGCGTGTGCGCGGCCAGCTCACCGAATTGCGCGCCGCCGACTTGCGTTTCACTCCTGCTGAAGCCACCGAGTTCCTTAACCGGACGATGGGGCTGAATCTCTCCGATGGAGATATCGCAGCACTGGAGTCTCGCACTGAAGGCTGGATCGCTGGCCTGCAATTGGCGGCGCTGTCCATGCAGGGGCGGGAAGACAGCGCCAGTTTCATCCAGGCCTTTACCGGCAGCCATCGTTTTGTGTTGGATTATCTAGCTGAAGAAGTACTTCGAAGCCAACCTGAACCTATTCGCGGCTTCTTGCTTGAAACTTCCATTCTCGATCAGTTTTGCGCGTCACTTTGCAATGCGGTCACGGAATGGGAAGACGGGAAAGAAGGGTTGGATATCCTGGAACGTAGCAATCTCTTCCTCATTCCATTGGATGATAAGCGCCAATGGTATCGCTACCACCGTCTCTTCGCCGATGTTCTGCAAACACATTTGATGGAGACTCAGCCTGATCGGATAACAGTTCTCCATTCACGGGCAAGTATGTGGTACGAACTGAACGGTTTACGAGCCGATGCCATCCGCCATGCGCTGGCTGCTAGAGAGTTCGCACGCGCCGCGGACCTGGTCGAGTTGGCTTTTCCAGTCATGAACCGTGAGCGACAGTTCGCCACCTTGTTGGGCTGGCTAAAGGCGTTGCCTGACGAGTTGGTCCGCGTCAGACCTGTGCTCTGTTATGCGTATGCCTTCGCTTCAATGGCCTGTGGTGAAAACGAGACCGTGGAACCCCGCTTGCGGGACGCCGAACGATGGCTCAATATGGGAGAGCAATCAGAATCTCCACCTGCAGGAATTTGTCCTGAGCAAAGTCGAAGGATGGTTGTTACAGACAAAGAGGAATTTCGCCGTTTGCCTGGCTTGATCGCTCTGATCCGCGGCGGACAAGCCCTGGGCCGGGGCGATATGATCGAGACCGAGAAATATGCCCGAAAGGCGCTCGATTTCGCTCCTGCCAATGATTATCTGATGCTCGGCGGGGCAGCCTCGCAATTGGGGCTCGTCGCGTGGACGAACGGCGATCTCGACACCGCCCGAAGGATGACCGCCGATGGCATCGAAAATTTGCGCCTGGGCGGGTTTATCTCTCCCGCCATCGGTGGCGTCATTGTTCTGGCGGACATACAAATCACGCAAGGTTGCCTGCACGATGCCATGACCACCTATGAGAAGGGATTGCAGTGGGCGACCAGGGAAGCACGAGTCTTACAGGGAGCGGCCGACATGCACGTGGGCATGAGCAGTCTCCACTATGAGTATAACGATCTGAAGACTGCCACACAATGTCTACTCACAAGCCAGTCGCTGGGAGAACTTGCCGGGCTGCCGCAAAACCCGTATCGCTGGCGTGCGGCGATGGCGCGCATACGGCAAGCCCAAGGCGATCTAGATGACGCGCTCCACCTGCTCGAAGAGGCTGAGCACGTATACGATGGCAATTTCTCTCCGAATGTGCGCCCGGTCGCGACGCGCAAGGTACGGGTGTGGCTGGCCCAAGGCAAGTTGGGTGAAGCACTTAGTTGGGCGCGCGAGCATGGACTATCTGTTGAAAACGAACTGAGTTACCTGCGCGAGTTCGATCACATCACATTGTCGAGAGTACTTCTAGCTTGCCATCAGCATGACCGTGCAGATGTCCCCATTACTGAGATAGTGAATCTGTTGGAGCGTCTGCTGAAGGCCGCGGAAGAAGGCGGGCGGAGGGGAAGTGCAATCGAGATTCTCATATTGCAGGCGCTTGCTCATGACGCACAAGGCGACATCCCCTCTGCTTTATTGCCTTTACAACGCGCTCTTGAGTTGGCCGAGCCACAGGGTTATATCCGCATGTTCCTTGACGAGGGCAAAAGCATGATGGGACTGCTTCGCAAATCTTCCGCGCATAACATCATGCCAGATTACACAGACAAATTGCTGGCAGCATTTCAAGCAGAGCGGCAGGAAAGCAAGGACAAACCTGAACGACCCCAGCCCTTAATAGACCCATTGAGCCAGCGCGAATTGGAAGTACTGCGGCTTGTTGCCCAGGGACTTTCGAATCAAGAAATTTGCGAGCGGCTTTTCCTCGCACTGGATACCGTCAAAGGGCACAATCGCAGGATTTTTGACAAATTGCAAGTACAGCGGCGCACTGAAGCCATCGCCCGCGCCCGTGAGCTGGGCTTGATCTAAGCGTCAATCTCCCCACACTCTCAACAATTCAAAACAACACTCTGAACCACACCAAAGTGTCTATCGGTGACACTCTGGCGCAGGTATATTGTCTATGTACTGAGCAAGTGGCATGGACCGTTTTCACCTGCCGCACAAACGCAAACCAATGTCAAACAAACTCACCCCCCAACCCGATCCATTCCAGCCTGTGATCTATCAGATCAGGATCAAGGGACATTTGGATCGCCAATGGACATACTGGTTTGAAGGCTTGACCATCACACTGGAAGAGGATGGCAATACGCTTCTTTCTGGACCTGTTGCGGATCAAGCGGCATTACATGGGTTGCTCAAAAAAGTACGTGATTTGGGAATGACATTGATCTTGGTCAATCGAGTCCAACTCGATGAAACTCATACATATCATTCAAAAAAGGAGAAAAAATGAATACAAACAGAAAGTCAGCGGTAATTGTGGGGATGTTATTTATTCTTGGGTTTGCAGGCGCATTCGGCCCTGTTGCTGTGAAACCCATCCTGGATGATCCAATGTATCTTGCTAGTATATTCGAAAACCAAAACACGGTGATGATGGGAGTGCTTGCTCAATTAATTATGGCGCTCGCGTGTGCAGGCATTGCGATTGGATTGTATCCAATCTTGAAAAAGCAGAATGAATCCCTGGCTCTTGGAGCGGTTGGCTTTCGGATGATCGAGAACATATTCCAAATCGTTGCAGCGCTTGCTTTACTATCATTGTTGACATTAAGCCAAGAATCTGTAAAAGCAGATGCTCTTGCTGCTTCCGCTTTTCAAGCCGCAGGCGTTTCGCTGCACGCAATTCATTTTTGGTCGGCTCTGGTGCTGGCGCACTTTGGCTTTTGCCTTGGAGCCTTGATGTACTACTATGTATTTTATCGATCAAGCCTCATTCCACGGTGGCTGTCGGTTTGGGGCATGGTTGGTATCCTGCTGCATTTGACCGGGGCGCTCATTACGATGTTCACCCAGGTTGATCCCTTTTCGACGTCAACTTCCTTGTTGAGTATTCCAATCGGCTTGAATGAACTAACTCTGGCAGGATGGCTGATCGTCAAAGGCTTCAATCCGTCTGCCATCGATACCCTGTCTGAAAAAACAGCGATGGACGAGCTTTTGAGCGTGGCATAGATTTGCACCATAGGGTTTAGGGATGGCTGAAGACCCTCCGTAAACCCTTCCCGCTCAGATCCATGTAAATGCTCTTTATTAAATGGACCCGAAAACCTACACAACTAATCACGAGGAGAAAATCAAATGTTAAAAAAAGGTGCACTGGTTCTTTCAGTGTGGTGCGTTATAAACTTCATACTTGCCTTTGTCATATTGTGCTATGTCATCGTTCTCAAAAAGGACTCACCGATTTTGCAAGTGGCTTCTTTTTCAGAGGCTGAAATTGCCAGCCTTAGTGCCAAGACCATTGCGGCGCTTAATTGTTTTACGATCCTGTACAACTCCTGCTCGTTGGTCATCTCGGTGCTGACTTGGCCGCTCATTCGTAAGAATCTGGTCACAGGCGAAAGATCGGCTTTCTGGATGTTGGTTTTCGCGATCGGTTTTATCGAAGCGATGGCATTTCTTGCTTCTTCCTACATCGGGCATGGACGCTGGCAGGTGAATGTCCTTCAGAGTGTTTTATACCTGACAGGCATTGGCTTGTCGGGATTTTCCATCTTCAAAGGAGCTAAAAATGAATTCGATCAATAAAATCGCCAGAACCGCCGGCGTGCTTTATTTGCTTTACGTAATCACCTCGGTCATCGCCAATTTGTTCGGAAAATTTGTGTTTGTGGAAGCCCCAGTCACTGTCAACCACATCCTGACCCATGCAATTCAATTTCGTATCGGTTTTGTGACCAATCTGTTCTCGGTCGTTTTTTTCCTTTTAGCAGCCTGGGCTTTGTATGTGCTATTGAAACCGGTGAATAAAGACCTGGCTTTACTTTTCCTGTTATTTAATGTTGCCGGTTTCTCTGTCTGGTTATTCAGTTCACTTTGCCTGTTTGCCAGCCTGGTGATCTTGAACGGGACAGAAACCATTAAAGCGTTCCAGCCAGATCAACTGCAGGCGCTGGCAGTATTTTTTGTCAATGTATACAAATATGGGGTCTTTATCGCCCAGGTACCTTATGGGGTTTGGCTCTTTCCGCTCGGTTATCTGGTTCTGAAGTCGGGCTTTCTGCCAAAGATCCTTGGCATGCTGTTGATCGCAGATGGCATTTGTCAATTCATATATGTCTGCCAGCGTTTGATCCTCCCTGATTTTGCGGTCATCGCTTATCCCTGTTTGGTGATCAGTTTTATTGCAGAAGTCTCCCTTGCGTTGTGGCTTTCCATCAAGGCTGTGAAGTCCTCTTTATCAGTGGAATCCTGAATAAAGAATGGAGAAAAAATGAACAACGCAAAAGGAATCTGGAAAAAGGCATTCGTATTGACCATGGTTGGCGGCCTGGCCTTCTGGCTGGCAAACTTTGCGATTTCCCGAACCCCCATCGCAGCGGAATACAGAGCTGCCATGTCCATTTCCTATTACCCGATGCTGCTTGAATCTTTGATCGGTGGCTTGATCATTGGATTATGGGTCAGTTATCCTTTACTGCGCTTCTTTGACAAGATTCCAACAAAGGATCCAATCCTTAAATCAGTCATCCTAAGCTCGATTGTGCTGGTCATCGTCACAATCCTGCTCGGAGGTCCTTCAAGTTTTTATGCAACAAATAATGTCCTGAGGTACTTCATCATCGGCACAATATTTAACGTGATCCGGATCCTTGCGCTTGGAATCGCGATAGGCTATGTGTGTAAATGGCAATACAAGGGAATCAATCCATCTGTAGGTGAAGCGAAACCCGCCGAGTTGGATTAAGGAAACAGCCATGGAGACTCAACTCACAGGTCAAAGCAAGACACAAACCTCTCGAGCGTCCACAAAGAAACTGCTTATGTTGGCAGCAGCGGGAGGAGCGGCTTTCTGGATCATTGACTTCGTAATGTCCGTATCACCCATCGCCGCGGAATATCAAGCCGCCTTCTCGATCTCTTCCCTACCCATGGCTCTTGTTGAAGCATTGATTGGCGGCCTGATTATCGGATGCTGTGTCAGTTTTTTTCTGTTGCGTTTCTTTGAAAAGATCCCAGCAAAGAATCCAATCGTAAAGGCATTGATCCTTAGCTTTGTCGCCATGGTCATGATCGAAGGCCTTTCAACTCTTATAAATCCAAACAATGCCCTTGTCTATCTTTTGGCCGACACGGGGATGAACATGCCAAGGTTTCTCGCCCTTGGAATAGTTATTGGCCATCGTTACGATAACCGCAAAGGAGGCGCGTGATCATGAAAGCGATTGTCTGCACAAAATACGGTTCACCGGATGTTCTTCAGCTCCAAGAAGTAGAAAAACCTACTCCAAAAGATAATGAAGTACTGATAAAGATTCATGCAGCAGCAGTGACAGTTTCGGACTGTATAGTTCGAAGCGGTAAAGTAAATATATTACTTTGGATCCCAATGCGAATATTCGTTGGTTTCAGAAGACCAAGGAGATCAATATTGGGGCTTGAGTTAGCTGGAGAAATTGAAGAAATAGGCAAAGATATAAAACGATGAGAGGATTCGGTAATTCAAGCGGGCGCATGAATGGCAAGCACCTTCATACGTGAGCCAGCGAGATCAGGACGCTGAAAGCGATGTGCGGTCAGCGCGACACCGAGCATGACGGAGTAGACCAGTGCGGTA
>DAOTXM010000311.1:0-3529 GCA_034435215.1 Anaerolineales bacterium | reverse complement strand
AAATAATGTTACAGACAGGATCCACATCTGGAAAATCCCCCGCGTAAGCGATACAGATCGCCTGGATTACCGCCCAGGCATTCCCAAAGTCTTGACGCCCACTCTTAGGCGGTCCCGCCAGATTGACAAGGCTTGTGAAATAACTCGTATCTATCGAAACCGTTATCTCATTGTAAATGTTTGCACTGAGTAAATCTGGCATATCAAGCCGTTTTATAAGTAAGATTTTCTGCTCTACAGGACGATGAAAAGCTATTTCTATATCATCAGCATGTAAACCGCCGCGGCCTTCAAAAACCTTGACTGTATAAAGCGCAAGTTCGGTAACGTTTTGCACATCTTCATCCGTTACTTCCAGGGTGCTTTGTGGCCTCAAAATAAAAACAAATGGCCGGCTCTCTTCAACCCGGATTTCTTTCACCGGTTCCAACCCTTCTTGTTCCAACTGTGCAACGTAATTCATGAATGTTCGCGTGTGTTCATCCTGAGCCGGTGTGCTGACAAACTGCGGAGCTAAACCTTGTTCAACCTGCAAAGGCAACATGCGGGCTATAAAAATAACCAATAAAACAACAGCCGAAACTGTCAGAATGAAAGATCTTATTTTGCGAGTTATCTTCATTTCGTTTATCTTGCAACCTTCAACACGCATCTGTCAGGTGTAATTCGTGTTTTTCTTGTTAGAAATAAATTGCCGCTAATTAATCTCAGTTCTGTGATTACATCGTTTCCCGCAAGGAATAGGGGAGAGAATTCATGATCGCCTGATGCAAGAATATCTGCGTTGATTTCTTCCGTCGCGAACACTCCATTTGGGGTAATTACATAAAACTTAACGTTCTCAGCGCCAGGAAGCGGGAACTCCGTGACAAGTTCCATCTGGTCAACGAAATCCTCTGCTGTCTCCACAAAATTTATCGAGGCATTCCGGACTTTTTTGTGATCTATACCACCGATGATACCTCCGCCACCGCTGGTGTACATACTTCCATCTCCTGCAATTGAACTTACGATGGTCGCGGTTCCTTCCTCGAAGCCGATATCCATAATAACCGCGTAGGGAGAGGTGCTGTTCGGTTCGACGGAAATTCCAGTTTCCTCAGGTGTTGAGGTAAACCAAATATCTCGAAGGCCAAGGTAAACTTCGCTTGGGGGCGATGATTCCTTTTCCCTTGGAAGACCACCACGGCAAGCAAGCGTTGTAAGAAAGATCAACAGGATTGCATTGAGTATTTTCTTTATGGGCATGTTTACTTCCTGACGGTAGATTTTTTTAATTTTAGTTGTTTTCACAATAGAAATTCTTTTCATCTACGAAAGGTTTCCCAGAACTGCGATTTGGCATGGAGAAGTCAATCCACACCACGGCGCTCGGAGTCATAATCGCTTCCCGGTTTTTATGTTCGTAGTAACGATACTCGCTATAGACAATGGCAGTGACCATCTTATCTCAAAGCAGAGAAAGCGGCACTGCTGACAAAATTTCCCTATCTTCTCATCACCCTACCCCATTCCAGGACAGGCAACTCCCCGAATTTGGTCCACCCCGCCATCACCACGCCAACTTCCGGGGGTAAACGCTCGAAGGCCCAACTAGCAGCATCCTGCACCCACTTCGGACCCAGAAAGGTAAAGACCAGGCGCACATTGGTGCGCTTGACCAGCGCCAGGGCATCACGCAACCGGACGCGCATGTTATCTTCGATATCGCTTCTTCTCTTGTGGTCGTCTCCCACTTCCAGCCAGAACAGACTCTCATAACCCTGTATACGACCCCAGGCCAGCGCATCCGGAACGGTTTTCAATGGCTTTGGCAACTTCACTTCCGCCCAGCCGGTCCAGATCTCAGCCTGCGGCCAGGCGGCTTTCAACCAGGCGGGCCACAGGCGGGCTTTGTTGCGGTGGTCACTGGGGATCAGGTTGGTGAATTGCTCTTCTCTGAATTTCTTGTCAAATGTCACCGTCTTGGGCACGCCCCAACCGCGCAGGGCCAGGGAAGTTCCCTGCCGGGTCAAATGCCAGAGCTTGCATGGATCGGGCATGCTTTCGATCTCCCTGCGCCTGCTTTTCGTCAGTCTGTGGCCGGTTCGAAATACCACCAGTTCCTGCTTCTCAAGATCGAGCAGCATCTTGTTCATATACCGAACAGGTAAACCTGTAAGGGAAGCGATCTCATCTGCATTGCCTTTCACTATCCGTCCCAGCGCCTGTAGGCACAGCAGTTCTTTCGGTGATACAAGACTGTGCTCATCTGGCACATCCGGGGGCTTGCCTGAGTCGGAAACGCCCAGCCAGGTAGGATAGGAAAAGTCTAATTTCTCCGGTGTTCTTCCGTTCGTCACGGCGTAAGGAACCTGCAAGCCGCGCAAAGCATGGCGCAGTTCGATGGCGAACCACTCGCCGGACGAGTCCACCTGCACCCACAGGGACATGCTTTTTCGCAGGTTGCGAACCTTGAGGGTAGTCAGACGCTTGAGGATGGGAGCATAGGCAAATGGCGGCAGGCAGGCCTGGGAGGAAACCCGGTAGACAAAGGTGTCCGTCCAGCCGCCATCGAAGGGCAGGCTGACCCAATCAGAAAAAGTCATACTTCCAAGTCGCACGGTCATGGGTTAGTCCGAGCAGCCGATGTAGATGTATTCATCAGCTGCGAAGAATTGTTGGGGATTAAGCCAGACATAGCTGTCCTCCCCGGTCTTATGCTTGATACCATAGTGCAAGTGCGCGCCGGTGCTGTTGCCAGTGTTGCCACTCAGGCCCACGATCTCACCATAGCCTAGAATTTGGCCGGATGAAACCGTCACTACATCCAGGTGCGCCAGCCAGACCTGGTAGCCACTGTTTTCCACTACCACCAGATTGCCCCACGGCCCGTTGTATCCTGCCCAGACCACCTTCCCGCCCAGGGTGGTATGAATGGGCGTGCCAGCGTTCACGGGAAAATCATCCCCGGTGTGAGTGGGGTAGAAAGGATCGTGGAAGACACATCCCAGGAGCGGCTTGTCATACCAGTCGCTCCACAGCTGCACCGGTCCAACCAGGGGCAGACCGTACAGGTTGGGTTCCGAACCTGTATAACCATCCCAAGGCACGGCGCTGCTGCCTGCCGGGGAAGAACCGTTGTCGCTGGTTTCGCTGTGCTGCGGGATGTCCAAGAGCCACTGCGTCACACCCGGTTGCGCCCAGGCGGGCAACTGGGGAATGGATAGAGCGACCAGCACCACATAGGCCACCACCAAAGCCGCCCCGCACAGAAGTGGAGCGGCAACGATCAAGAGGGCCATCTGGAAGACAAACTTCACGCTACAACACCCGACCCAGACGGTCCAGGCGGATCTCGCCCTGCCCGCCTGACTGCAGGCCCATCGAGGCTTCGATGGACAGGCCGTTGCGGATCATGCGCATCGAGAGCCAGTATGAAACGCCGGAGCCCACGATGACTGGGGAGAGTAGCAGGGGGTTGGCGGAATACAAGGCGCCGGTCTCCGGGGTGGTGATGGCGATCACCACCAGCACCGCAGGCGGGTAG
>DAOTXM010000310.1:0-22539 GCA_034435215.1 Anaerolineales bacterium | reverse complement strand
TACCGCACTGGTCTACTCCGTCATGCTCGGTGTCGCGCTGACCGCACATCGCTTTCAGCGTCCTGATCTCGCTGGCTCACGTATGAAGGTGCTTGCCATTCATGCGCCCGCTTGAATTACCGAATCCTCTCATTATGGAATGAAATACAACGAGCGGAACTGTAGTTATTCTGCGACCACGCTCCGCTCTTATGATCCCGCCCTGAAATCCTGGATCTGTTTCAGGTGTTCCTGCTCGTCCTGCAATTCGGCCTGCAAGAGCCGCGCGATCGTGACCCTGGTCCCCCGCCCGGAGCGCACGCCAAAATCCTGCTCGAAAGCCTCCGCCGGGAGGCTTTCCAGATACCCGATCAACTGGCTGTGAGAGTCGCGGACAAGCGCCAGCAGTTCGTCGAAATCATCGCGTTTGTATTTCACCACCAGTTCAGTGTTGTAGGTCTTCCAGTCCTTGTCGTAGCGGGCGTAGAATTCCGGCAATTTCCCGGCCTGGATATCCTGCGCAGCGGCCAGGTTGGTGGAATCCCAGCCGGCCAGGTGGGCGAGCAGGTCCTTGAGGGACCAGGTGCCGAGGAAAATAGTATTTTGGGCTGTGGGTGATAAACCCGAGGCTGCGTGGAGGATGGCGGTGCGGGTTGAGAGGAGGGCGGAGATTAGTACAGATATATTAAACTTGGATTTCATACTTATCCCATGATTCAAACCCTGATGATGTTAGGTTTTCTAATGTTGTATTGATTGTGTCCTGGGAATGATGTTTCTTCTGATTTTTTACATAGTCCACGATCGTGGCTAACGCTTTCTCTGAGAAACTCACAACCCCGTATTCCGCTTGCCATGCAAAGGAGCCATTTGCGTAATTTTCATTGATAGTATGCGAACTTGCTCCTTTGACTTGGCACCGGCCTGTCCCGGACGATAGTCCGGGGGATAGGCAAATTCTGCGCTTCGGAGTGTTTCCTCCCGCCGCTACCGAGAAATTCATTTTTCGACCAGTTTCACCCACTCCACGCCAGCAGATCGAACGGCGTTGAACAACTTTGCATCTGATGTCCAAAGTTCGATGTTGAGCCGTTCTGCCAGAGCAAGATAGTGAGCGTCGTACGTTGCAGGGAGGTTGTACTGTGCAGCCAACTCATGAGCACGTTGGTGTAAAGCTGCGTCGCCAACAAGTTGTATGGGTAGGGTCAGCGCAAAATCGAGCGCATCGCGAATAAACACTGAGGAGAGTTGCTCTCTCCTTTCCTGCCTGTAGAGCCCATTGGCCACTTCATAGAAAAGCAAGGTAGGGGCAACCAGGCGAACCTCCTGCGATATCCAGGAAGCCCAAAGCTGTTTTATCACCTCATCATCGAGTTTTAGAGTCAACCTGATGATGACGTTGGCATCAACGCAGATTGTCGAGGAGTTGTTCATCGCGTTCTTCGCGGCCTTGTCGGATGATCTCTTCTGGCTCGGGCAGGGTGCGGCCTGCCAGTTCTACCCGTAGTCTTTCATGCAACTCGTCGAGCATTGTTCGCCAATCTTTTTTGGGAGCATTACCTACCAGTTGGTCATATTCCTGTTTGGAAATGACCACTACTTCCGGTTTGCCGCCGCGCTCGACGATCACCGGTCCCTTTTTGGCGCGGCGCATGATCTCGCCAAAGTGGATGCGCGCATCGGTTGCACTGACTGTATATCTCATTTTACACTCCTATTGATTAATCAATCGATTAATCAATAGGCATTATACTCTAAAATCCCAACTCCTTCCCCGGCTTGACGCCGGCCTGTCCCGGACGGACACCGTTCGTGCCGCAAGCAACGGCGGCACGCCGGTGCGAGACGGCTGCCCGGGGGGCAGGCAAATTCTCCGCCTCGGAGCGTTTTTTCCAGACCTGCTATCAAGGTAAAACAAGGCTTTCCCCCAATTCGTTCAATTGCGCAATAAACGCTTCTACGGGCGGCGCTTTGACCCAGCGGATCACTTCCCAATCTTTGCGTTGGGCAGAGCACAACACACGCGCCAGGTCGGCGGGAAAGACCCCCGCAGCCTTGCTTTGCGCATTGGTGATAGCAGCTTGAAGCGACAGGCCCTTTTGAGTACAAAATCCCCAGATATCGGCTAAATCCTTCGGCTCTTCCCGATCGAGCAAGGCGGTGACTTTGTTCGCGAGTATGTTTTCAGCGCTATCTAACCGTCCGAGAACAGGATGGTTTTGGATTTCGCCTACCCGGGCAGGCACATCGTTGATCAATTCGATTTTCAGCGAAACATCATTTTGAAGGAGGTTGAGCCGCGCGAATCTTTCTTCTTTCATCAAGACATCACATGCCCACGCTTTGTTCAGCGTCTGGATCATCCGTTCCACCCACAAGCCAAAGCGATGATCATCGTTTACGAAATAATCCAGATCATCCGAGAAGCGGTGTTCCAGGTAACCGCGCGAGGCGGCTGTCCCACCAGTGAGATAGAAACCTGTATCCGCCTGGTTGATGACTTTTATCACCTGGTCTTGAAAAGGATATAGAACATCAAAGTAAAAAACAGGGTTAACCACGCAACAACTCAGGATGTTTTTCAGGCAGCCATTCGACGAGGAAATCGAACCCGCGCACACGACTTTTCGAGCGGATACGCCCGCGCCAGCGAGGCCAGTTTTCCACCAGCTGTTTGAATCCGATCAAGCGGATGATCTCTTCATAGGGAGCATATTCGAGCAGGCGATGCACGGCCCAATCCTGGTCTAACCGGCCGATCACGCGACGGCCTGCCAGGATTTCTTGAAATTGTGTCTGGTCGATGTCATAATCCCAGACATAGGGTAAACGTTGTGCCGCTGTCATGTTTCGATTATACAGCCTAAAACCCCAACTCCTTCAACTTCTCCGCCTCGGAGCGCTTCTTCTCGCCGCTGCGTGCCGATACAATATATTCCTCTAAAAAATCACGGATACGTTGTTCGCGCTCATCTTCGGTCATTTCGTCCTAGTTATTGCCATAGTAACGGAAGAAAAATGTGTCGGCAGCAGGGGCATGGACTCACCGGTAAAGTCGATATTTTAAGATATATTCGTACACGGAGGGGGATAAATAGTACCGGAACGGCAGGTTTTCACGGATGCGACGGCGGATGTCACTCGAGGAGATTTCCAGCAAGGGCGCATCGATAAACCGGACCCTGGCCTGCGTGCCCGGCACTTGCTGCTCCAATGCCGACAGGTCGATCGTGTCACCCGGGCGGCGCATCACGCCGATTTCGTGGCAGGCAGCCACCAGGTCCGTGGGACGATGCCAGCGGGGCAGGTCGCGCAGGGAGTCACCGCCAATGACCAGGATGAGTTCTGCGGACGGATGTTCGTCCGCCAGTCTTCGCATCGTATCCAGCGTGTAATACGGGGCGGGGGCATCGATCTCGATGCGCGATAATTCGAAGTTGGGATCCCCGGCGATGGCAAGTTGCAACATGGACAAACGCCGATCCAGCGAGGCGATATCGTCTGCATCTTTGAGCGGGGAAAGCGGGGTCAGCACCCAGAGCAGACGGTCCAGGTTCAATTGGTGATATGCTTCAGCAGCCAGGATCAGATGACCGATGTGGGGAGGATCGAAGGTGCCGCCAAAGACACCCAGTCGTTCGCGGTTCATGCGCAAAGTATACCCTTCACGGCCACAAATTGGGCTGTTGTAAATGGGAGTGTGCACGCAAAATATGCCAGGGACAACCTGCGAAGATCACATCACACACCTGGTCGCACCGCGTTACCGGGCGCCGGGCCTGTCTTTCAACCTGGCATCCAGGCTTTGCCAGATACTTTCAGGAAGTTGGCTGCCCGCCCTGCGCCGCAGGTTGACCTTGTAAATGGCGCGTTCCCCTTCGCCGAGCTGGAACAACCAGCCCTGTTCCGCCAGGGTTTTCAACGTTTCGTCCAGGCTGGTGCGCGTCAACCGTTCCCTTTCGGGCAATTGATCCATGGTTGTGCACAGTTGAGGGTAGCTCATTTGGAGCTGCCGTAGCATGAGGCGCATGATTTTGCGGAGGGCAGGCGGCAGGTCAGCCAGGTCGAGGACGGTCATCCCGCTTTCTTTGCGCTGCTCGTCGATTTGTTTTTGTAACCGGTCATAGATACCAGCCATGTGCGCCTCCCTGCTAATATAACTCCGGCATGGAAATAGGCTCGGGTTGCGGTTCGCATTCCCCGCACCAGACCACATTTGCCACAGCCAATCCTTTGGGGGTCTCCTTACCGCCTAAAAACATAGCCACAAAAGTGGACATCGGCTTGAAGTGGTCCTTGCAGACGAAGCGCCCGCAGAACACGCAGGCAGCGCGCGCCGGTTGCTCGCAATACCAGCATTTCATTTCGCCTCCTAGATGACCGATAGAATCGTTTGCGTTACGTTGCGCAATTCCTTCGACCAGGGATGGCGCGGATGACTGAGCGAGAACAGATCCTTACTGGCATTGCCGGCCAGCTCGAAGTTGAGCGGCAAAATGCCGGCCAATGGCGCGCTGTAAGCGCCTTCGATTTGTCCCTTGAGGTCGTCATAGTCGTAGCCGGGAACGGCCTTATTGACCATCAGCAGCAGGTTGGGGACATCCAGGCTGCGGGCAATGTCGACAGTCACAGCCGTGCCCTGGAAATCCTGGTGGTCAGGGCGCAGGATGACGATCAGCAGATCGGAGATGGCGATCGAGAGCAAAGTTTCCTCGTTCAAGCCGGGATGGGTGTCGATGAAGAGATAGTCCAGGTCGAACTCGCTCATCAGCGTCTGCAAACCGGTGTTCAGCAGGTTTACATCGAAACCCTCCCGCAGGATCTGGCTGATCTCCCGTCCGCGAATGGAGGCTGGGAAAAGCCATAAGTACTTGTCCGCAAGGTGTACGCGCTGCCCTGTATTCTCGCCCACGGGAAATGCTACCTCCCGGATGGTGCATTTTCCGTGCAGGAAATCGTTCAACGTCTTCCCCATGTTGGTTTCATCCAATCCAAACAATACGTGGATGCCGGGCGATTGGATATCCGTGTCCACCACACCGACGCGTTTACCTGCCAGGGCGACTTGCGCCGCCAGGTTGGCGGTGACATTGGATTTGCCGGTTCCCCCCCGGAACGAGTGGATTGCTACGATTTGTCCCATCATGCCTCCCGAAAGTTCACTTGTTATCCATGCGGTTTGCCCGCAACTTTTTTGCCTGCTGCTTCACATGGGCGTAGAAATCGGTGCTGGTGATTGCTTCGAATTCCCGTTTGCGTTTTGCCTCATCGATTTGCAGCGCCAGTTTTTGGAGTTGTTTCTTCAGTTCCTCCTCGCGTTCGCGAACACCCTGTACCATGGCGATGAACTCCGCCAATAATTGCCCGATTTTGTCCTGGTCGCTGGCTTTTTCCCCTTGCGCCTGCACGGGTTGGGTTTCAGCGACGAATGCATAATCGCCCTGGGCAACGCGCCGGCTCATTTCGGTGATCTTTTCGATATAGCTGGTGTTGTGGCGCAACCGGGAGGAGAGATTCCGGATAACAGAGAGAGCCAGATCGGGTTGTTCTTTCAGGATTTCCATAAAATCATCCCGGTACAATTCGAGGACAGTTGTTTTCTCGAGCGCAACCACGCCAGCAGAGCGCGGTTCATGATCCAGCAGGGCCATTTCACCAATGATCTCGCCGGCTCCCACCCGGTTCAATGCGACCTCATTGCCCTGGTCATCTTGCGTGACAATCTTTACCCGACCCGCAAGGATGACAAAAAGGGAATTCCCTACCTCGCCCTTGTGAAACAGAATCTCACCTTTGCGCAAAACGCGTTTGCGGACTTTCTGTGCCAGCGCAAAGAGCATCTCATCTGGCAATCCATCGAACCAGTTGATCCTTTTCAATTGGGCGGCAGGGTCTTGGTTCATACGCGCTATTCAAGCCTCTCTTCCTCATCTTTTGGCGGTTTGACACGTTTCTCAAGGGACGACCACAAGCCACCGGCCTTCTGCCCACCAGACTCAGCGGAGCGCTCCTGGATTTTAGCCTGCACCTGATCCCAGACCGAGACCATCTCTTCGGTGAATAATCCGCGCACGAACAACATGGCATACACGCCAATCGCGCGACGGACTGCTTCCATCTCCGCCTGCATTGCGCTTATCTCCGCTTCCATAGCAGTACGCATCCCATCGTTGTCCTGAACGCTTTCCAGGATTTTGTGCTTGATCCCAAGACGCGCCTGGTGATACAGGAGTCTTTCCAGCCGGGTGGCTGTTTGAGCGCCAAAACGTTCATAAACCGGGAGCAGGACCTCATCCGGGCTCACGAGGCGGTCAATCACGGCAACTTCACCTCGGGTGACACGGTCATTCATCCCAAGTTTTTCCCTGATCCAGGTTTGCGCCTGATTCCTGCCGTATTGCATCGCTGAATAAATAAAGCACATCCCAAGGATACCTATGCCAAAAGCGATAGCCAGCGAAGTCCCGTCACTGACTTTTTGATTGTAAAACATATGCTGGCCGACCCCCAGGAACAGACCCGCCATCAAAAACAACCAACGCGCCCCGGATTTTTCCAGGCGGAACATCCCCAGCCCAATGCCGACGACAGCGCTGCTGGATGCATGAACCAAAGTTGCCGAAAAGATACGCTGCAGAGCAACCAGCAGCGCCAGGGACAGATCTCTGGTAACGTATTCGAAATTCTCGAGGATAGCAAAACCGATACCGGTTGCAAATCCATAGAGTGCCCCGTCCACGCTGTATGAGAATTCTCGCCGCCGGATCCAATAGAGCAAGACCAACCCTTTCAAGATTTCTTCCAAAACCGGTGCTTCGAAACGGATAATTGTGTCCCGATCCAGCAGTCCGAAAGATTGCAAGGACCGATTGATCAAGAATGCCAGAACACATGCGAGCATTCCCCAACCGAAGCTGATCCATATCGATCGGGACCGGCCGGTCTGATAAAAGTCAAGCGTGCGAATGATAACAAGAAAGAGCAGGGGAAAGATAGAAGAAAAGATCAACCCAAGAACAATGCCCACGATATTCATGGCGCCCATGCTGAAATCTTACCTTATCTGAAAAGAGGATGCAACTGTTTTCGTGGTTAACAAAGCAAAAGCGATAGCTGACCATATTGCTATCGCCCGGTGTAATGGGTTTGTTATAGATTGTGGGATTATGGTTTACGCCGGAAGAACCACAGCGTCAACAGGAACAATACACTGAATGCAATCAGGAAGCCAGCACTCAAGGTCTGTCCGCTTGCAGCTGGTTGTTCGGAACCGACTCCCTTCAAGAGGAAAATGCTTACCAGCATGACCATGGCTACTGCTGCCAGGGAAAAACCCAGACTCTGGTACTGGCGGCTGCGCTGTGATCGCCATTTGTGTCTGGATATGTTGAATACGACTGTGATTTTCTCCCAAAAAGATTCGTTTTGCTTTCTTTCCCCTGCTTGCCATTGCATGACGATGTTTTTGCGCATACGCCGGATGGCTGCCTCGCTGGGACCGTCCTCGTCGAAGGCATGTTTCAAGCGTTGAACAGTCTGTTCGAGGGCACGCAACTCAGGGTCCGTAGCGAATGGGGGGTTGCCCTGCTTGGGAGATTCTTCATCAAGTATTTGGTCAGTAAAATCAGCAAGCTGATCCTCGATAGAACCTGTCTTGTTTTGTGATTTATTCATCTTTCACATCCATTTTTTCTCGAAGAGCGGACATCGCACGACGAAAGAGGGATTTAACTGCCTCTGGATTTTTCCTTTGGTACACCGCAATTTCGTCGAAGTGCATGCCCTCTGCAAAGCGCAGCAAGATGACTTCACGATAATTCTTGGGAAGCTTGTACAGGCAACGACGCAAGGTTATGCCGTCTTCCAGCGAATTTGCATTGCTTTCATCGCTGTGTCGTTCGGCCTGGACCAGATCGACCTGTACCGTCTCCTTCTTGCGATTGCGCTTCCGGTAGTATTCGGCCACTTTATGATTTGTTAAAGTGCGAAGCCAGGTGCTAAATAGTGCTTCGCCCCGGAAGGATCGAAGAGAACATAAAGCAGCAAGGAACACTTCCTGCGTAACGTCCTCGACGTCTGTTTCCGGAATGACATAACGCACCCGATTATAGACAGCTTTGACATGTCGATTGTATAGTGACTCGAATGCTTGCAGATCGCCTTGTATGAACTGTTGAATCAGACGGTCATCGCTGGTATCGGGAAGGGAAGTCATCGGGTGCGTTCTGTATAATATTAGTTGTCAAATGAGTAACGGTTGGGTCGGTATGGATACATTCGAAGTAATGCTGTAAATAAAAAAGTACAAGAATGTAAAAAGTATAACATCGGATTCGATGTTATGGCAACGCAATACGACATCGGATTATCTGTTGGCGTTCCCGTTGACATTCGTATCCTTTTCCGCTAAACTATACGCAAAGACTACACGCTAAATGTGTAGAAAAAGGAGGCGCGATGTCTGCCGACTCTACTGTAATGCATTTAACCCCACAAAGTTTGCTCCCGCCAGCGATACAGGCCTGGGAGATGTACCTCAATGACCAGGGACGCTCACCCAATACCGTTAAGGCCTTCCTGTCCGATGTGCGCATTCTGACACAATTCATTCCCCCCGACCGCGCCCTGGGTGCCATTACCACCAAAGACCTCAATCGGTACTTCGAATGGATGGAGAAGGAACGTCCCGTCCCGTGCAGCCCCAAAACGCTGGCGAGGCGCATTACTTCTACCAAATCCTTTTTTCGCTGGTTGCACCAGTACGGTGTCCTCCTCGTGGATCCGGCGGAAAAGGTCTTGCAGCGCTCGGTCATGAGCCCGCTGCCCACTGTGCTGACCGAGGATGAGGTGCAGGCCGTGTTGCAAGCAGCGGACCGTCACCGCCATGAACGCAAGCCGGACGCACGCCCGTACGCGCTGGTCTCCTTATTGCTGGCAACCGGCATCAAAAAGAGCGAGTGCCTCGGCATCCATCTCAATCATATCGACCTGGAAGCCTCAAGCGGGCCTCTGGTCTTCATCCGCTATGCCAGCCCGTCCAATCGCTACAAGGAACGCAAGATATCCCTGCCTGAAGACTGGATCCCCGCTTACAGGGAATACCTGGCCCAGTATCAACCCGTGGATCAACTTTTTCCATGGTCGCCGCGCAGGCTGGAATACCTGTTGGAAGACATTGGCAGAGAAGCCGGCCTCGGCGAAAAACATCTTTCCTTCGATATGTGTCGCTGGACCAGCACCTTGAGGGACTATCGCGAAGGCTTCGATGTCGAAAAGATTCGCCAAAAGTTGGGCGTTTCCAAGATCCAATGGAGGGAGATCAATTTGAAGCTGAGACAACTGAACGAACAACAGAACTGAGAAAGATCTCCAAAAAACGAACGGCTCTCGGAGAACGAGAGCCGTTTTTCGAATCTCACATCCTTTGCGTCAGGGTGAAATAGACGACCTGCCGCGATTTGTCTGTCAGCCGGAAGGGATGCGCCGGCCGATATCCCGGCACCCAGATAACGGTATCCCCCGAACATAGCAAGGGCCAGGAGGCACGCGCGCGCTGGGGCAATTTCTCATTGATGAAGAAATCGGACAGTTTCATCGTATGACCGTCCATGCCGAAGGGTTCGAAGCGGTCCCCCGGCCGGCGACGACGGATCTCCAATTTCTTCGGCAAGCGGCTCGCATCTAACCAGACCTGGAACGGGTTCTCGTTATGAAGAGCTTGTTCCAGTGCCAGGGCCGGGATGCGCCACTGCTCGCACGCAAACAACCAACCGCCTGAAAGGCTAAGCTGCCCCGGAACTGGCAACTGCATACTGTCTTCCCCCTGTGGCATCTGAGGCCAGCGCTCGAAGGGTAATTTCACCGCCTTCGCCGCCACATAGACCAGATCCCCTTCCAAGAGCAGACGCACCCCGCCGGTCAGATCGAGGCGGCCATAGCGCTTCGAGGAAAGGAACGCAGCGGCGTTGTCCAACGTCGAAAAACGCAAATCGGTTATACCCGGTACAATGTTTTCCAATGCGCGGCGGATCAGGTTGCGCTGTAATCCAGGTGCATAAGCGCATAGCATGTTTGCATCGAAGGTGATGATGCTTGGCCGTTCCGCCTTTACACACTCGTTCCAGGTCGCATCGATCACCTCGATCAGGGCTGCATAATCGCCGGCCAGCGAGCGCGCTGTCCGCCAAACGGCCTCCCGGAAATGCGGGTTATAGGTTTCCAAATGCGGAATGAGCAGGTGGCGGATGCGGTTGCGCAGGAAGTTGAGCGAATCGTTGCTGGGATCATAATATGGCCGCAACCCGATGGCGGCACAATACACGACGGTCTCCTCGCGCCATACATCCAGTAATGGTCGTACGATCGGCATGCCCTCATCGAAAGCAGGCAATAGCGAACGATACGTCATCCCTTTCATGCCGGTCAGGCCTGCACCGCGCAGGAAATTCATCAAGACGGTTTCCACCTGGTCGTCCGCAGTGTGACCGACAGCCAGGGCCTGCGCGTTGTGCGCCCGAGCCTGCTCGAACAGGAACCGGTACCGCATGGTCCGCGCGGCTTCTTCGATGGACAGCCCTTCCCTCTCGGCAAAGCCATGTACATCCCCGCTCTCGAAGATCGAGGGGATATTTCTTCGCGAGGTCGTTTTCTCAAGAGAATTTGCCTCCGCGTCCGAATCCGGGCGCAATTGGTGATTGAAATGCGCCACAATGACCGGATACCCGGCCTGGCGTAAAGACTCCATCAGGCACAGACTATCCGGCCCACCGGAGACGCCGACCAACACGGGGCGGTCATGGGTCAATTTACAATGAACGCGAAAGATGGATTCGATGTTATCTAACATCAAACCAATTAAACCACAAAGATGACCAAAGAGGTTCCTCAGGCTTTGCCGCCGTTCACTGCGCGACTCCACACCTGCGTGGGGAGCAGGTGAGACGCAGTGAAAGGAGGCCAGATTGGGGGTGTGAGCCTGCATAGGCGCACCCACGCCCCAATTTTTGAACCTATGCCTTTTTACACCGGTTTTTATAGTTCGTAGAGTTCTACCAGCACCCCCGAAGTGCTCTCTGGGTGGATGAAAGCGTACTGCCTGCCATCGGCGCTGGTGCGAGGCTCATCGTTTATGAGTCGTACTCCTTTGGTCCGCAAGTGCGCCAGCATGGTCGCGATATCATCCACTTCGAGGCAGATATGGTGCATCCCCGGGCCGCGTTTGGCCAGGTATTTGGCAATCCCGGATTCTTCGCTGGTCGGCATGACCAGCTCCACTTCAGAACCCTCCAGCGGCAAAAAGGCTACCTGTGATTTCTCGACAGGCACATCGCGCAATTCATGCAGCTCTATACCGAGCGCATCGCGCCAGAAAGACAGGGCCTTTTCCATATCGTCCACAACGACAGCGACATGATTGATACGTTTGATGTGAGACATATTTCTCCTGTTTTATGTTTGATGTTCGATCAGATCTATGTAAGCCCCTTCGAGCAACGCATCTTCCCGGACCCCCAGCCTGCGCATCAAATCTTCAGCAATGGCCTGCCCCTCGGCGTCACTCTGACCTGCCTGCATAACGACTTCCAACTCCATGAAGCGACCCAACCCCTCCACTTCATCCAAATGGATGCGCGTCTGCCCGACCATATAGAGATGGCGGGTCTTCTTGACCATGCCACGTATGCCGAGCGCCAGGGACAGGGTGGTTTTGAGACTTTCAGGGTCGCGCGTCTCTGCCAGATGATAGTCAGAGCGTTTGGGACCATCCTGGTCGGGACGTTCGTAATAAATGAGATAACCCAGGTCAGGCGCCAGAACACGCAATTTCAAGCGGCCTTTCTCAGTGTTGAAAAAAATATCCTCTTGAGGGATGATTTTCAAGGGCTGGTCGCTCAAGGATTCCGCCCGCGCTTTCAGGGCTTCAAAGTCATCCACACGGGCTTTGATCTCGATATTGGTTGCCATACTTCTGCTAACTCTTCAAACAAAGTTTCTGTTCTCCCGGGCCAGGGACACGCTCGATCTCGCCGCGCGCCTCCAGGTCGAGCTTGACCGTCGTGACATACCAGGGAATCGAACCTTCGAAACGGTTACGCAAATTGTAGTCGACCAGAGATACCAGTCCCCGAAATGTGATCGTTCCCTGCGACCGGATTGCATCCAGGATGGTCTGGCGGATCATGTCGTATTTGGTGCGGCTGATCTTGACGCCTTTTTTGCCCTTTTCAGGATGTATAGTCAGGATTTTTTCTTCGTCCATGGCTACCTCCATGGGAAAGTGTACCATAACCAACCTCGGGGCCTTCTTGCAATTACCTGCATTCCCATTGCAAGGTTTGTCGGTAAATCACGAAATGGCTGGGAGGAGACCGAAAACAGGGTGTGGAGAGGGCACACACCCACTCCACACCCTGTTTTCGGATATTCTTTTCCGGCCTCTTCACTGCATCTCACCTGCCCCATCGCAGGTGCGGAGTCGCACGGCGAACGATGGCAAAGTCTAATGAATCAGTTTTGTCATGATGATGTAAGGGTAAGACGATGGAGTTTGGCATACCCTCGATGTAAGTATGGATAGATTCAAGCAACCACGTTCTCTGCATACGGCCAGTCTGTTGGCAAATGTCCAGCAGGATTTGCAGATTCTTTTCAAATCTATATCAGAAGCATTATTGCTAATCGAAGCGGATGGAACGATCCTGGCAGCGAACGATGTCAGTGCCAAATGGTTGAACCGCAGTGTGGAATCGCTTATCAACGAAAACCTGTTCCAATTGCATACCACTCTTGAGGCTTTGATCAGAGAACGCGTGCAAACAGCCATCAATGAAAAAACGATTATTGAAAGCGATACATGGATGGGTAAACGCTTTGTCCATCTTCGCTTCATCCCAATTACAGATGGTGCCCAGGTAACGCGCCTGATCATGATCGGTCAGGATGTTACCGAACAAAAACGAGTGGAGGAGCAGGTACGTGAGTTTACCGAGCAAATGGATCAGAAAGTGCGCGAACGCACCGCAAAATTGGAAGCGCTCAACCGACAATTGACCGAAGAAAAACGGCGGGCAGAATTACTGGCAAGCCTCTCCCAATACTTGATACAAGAGGCCCATGATTACAGCCATTTGTTGGAAGAGATCACAACTCAAATATCTGGCTTGATCGGGGACATTTGCCTGATAGCGCTCTTCACCTCAGACTTGACCATGATAGAGGTGCAGGCAATCACGGATCGGAGCGATAAAAGCCTGTCACGTCAACGTGCTCAACTGCTCAACCGGCCTATTTCTGTCGAAGCAAACATCATTGCCAACCACATGTTGAAAGGAGAGAAATTCTCAGCGCATAATATCTCGCGCGAAAAAGGAAAAGAGCTGTTTCCGCCAGAGTTTACCGCACTACTAGGAAAAGACGGCCTCAGTGCGTTGGAAGTGTTCCCGTTGCAAGCTGGTGATCATCCCCTGGGTATGCTGGCAATCGCCAGAGATCATGGCGCCCCTTATACGGAAGACGATATCTCTTTTGTAAGTAGCCTGGCTAGCCCAATCGCCCTTGCCATTCAAAATGCAAGTCTATTTTCACAACTCTCAGAGAGTCAGAACCAGTTGCGAGGTCTTTCCAAGCGGCTGGTTCAAATGCAGGAAAACCAATACAGCCTGCTGGCGGAAGAATTGCACGACCGGGTGGGTCAAGATATGACCGCCATCAATATCAATTTGAACATCCTGCGCACCTTATTACCCAGAACCATTCCAAAAGGCGTAATCTCCCGGCTGGCAGATACAGAAAATTTAGTCAAAGAGAGTGTGAAACGCATGCGTTCGACCATGGCGGAATTCTGCCCGCCCATGCTGGATCAATATGGTTTGACCGCTGCGCTCTACTGGTACGGCGAGCAATATCATCACCGCACGAAAATCAAGGTCACGATCAATGACCGATATATGAAAAACATACGCTTGCCAGCTGAGATAGAAATTGCTCTGTTTCGAATCAGCCAGGAAGCCCTCAACAACGTTGCCAAACACGCCAATGCAACGCAGGTCAATATCGAATTGTTCGAAGAGCACGGTGATATTATGATTGCCATCACGGATAATGGGGTTGGGTTCGATGTACAGGAACAAGGTTCGAAATCACCAGAACACTGGGGATTGACCCTTATGCGGGAACGCGCACGGGCAATCGATGGAGAATTCCTGCTCAGGTCCATACCAGGGCAGGGTACCCAAATTGTTGTACGGGTAAGAAGGGCAAATGAGCATCACTGTCTTCCTGGCCGATGATCATCGCGTGCTGCGCGACGGGTTGCGCATTCTACTCGAATCGCAGAATGATATCCAGGTCGTGGGGGAAGCGGAAAACGGCAACCAGGCTATCGAGGGAATCCTCAGGATAAAACCGAAGGTGGCTGTGATGGACATCACGATGCCGGAGTTGAACGGGATCGATGCTACACAAGTCATCCATGAAAGCGCCCCCGAAATCGGGATCGTTATCCTCTCGATCCACTCGGATTCGGAGCACATTTTTCGCGCCCTACAGGCAGGGGCGCAGGGATATTTATTGAAAGAGTCGGCTGGTTCAGAGGTGATCTCAGCAGTACGGGCAGTCTATCTGGGCCGCAGGTACCTGAGCCCCAGCATTCGCGATACCGTCCTGGAAACCTATATGCAAGATCGCCGGATACAGAGTCCGCTGGGGTTGCTGAGCATGCGGGAAAGGGAAGTATTACAGCTTACCGTAGAAGGTCACTCCAGCGCCGGGATTGGGGAAAAATTGGGGTTATCATCCAAGACCGTCGAGACATATCGCAGCCGGTTGATGGGGAAATTAGGTGTGCGCGACCTGCCCGAATTGGTCCGCTTTGCTATCAAGCACGGAATCACGCCACTGGATTAATTCCGCTTAAAAGCTCCAATTTGCAAATCCGCAAGCAAAACCTATCAAATCTGCAAGTAAAAAATCAAGAATTCCTGACAGACAGGACTCTGCTCCTTTTGTATTATCGGCATAGTTACAAACAAACTTTTCATTCAAAAGGAGTAAAAATGTTTTATACACGAATTACTAAGACGGTTCTCGTCACCATTGTAGTGCTGGTCTTTGCTACGGCGGCATATGCCTTTGCAGCCAGCAACAGTGTTCCTGCCACTGGCGCAGGTGAAGGTAGCGGTAGCGTGAGCGGCTATACAGTCACCAATGTGCAGTACCATCTGAACAGCAGCAATGCCTCCAACATCGACAGTGTCACCTTCTCGTTGAACGCTGCTGCCACTGACGTGAAAATCAGGCTAGTCACCACAGGCTCGTATTATGACTGCTTGAACACAGGCTTGAACTGGACCTGCGACACCACTTCACCGCAGGCTACCGTGCTGGCAACCAATGAATTCCGCGTGATCGCAGGCGATGTCTTCATCCCATAACGCCCAGGGAGCACACCCAACAAAGTTTCACCGCATCCTTCTCCAACTAGGTTCCATCGCAATCCCTGTTGCTTGCAGTAGTAAATAGGAACTGAGCCTGCCCAAGGTTCCCTCCAAGAGAACCCTGAAAAGCAGGCTCTACTGTTTAATGCTTGTATAATTCAAAAAATGTCTACTTATCGAGGCTGGGCAACGGCAATTTCCTCCGCCATGTGGCTTGTTCTGACGGCGACTATTTGGATTGCCTTTGCACCCATCCAAGTGGGAGGCCAGGCCGCTTATGTCATCGTGAATGGCAATAGCATGGAACCAAATTTCCACCTTGGAGATTTAATTATCGTACGGCCATCAACATACTATACCGTTGGAGACAGCGTCGTTTATCGAAGCCCTGACCTGGGAAGGAATGTGTTCCATCGCATTATCGATTTGGAATTCGACCGGTATGTCCTCAAAGGCGACAACAACACATGGATCGACGCCTATCATCCGACCCGGACGGAAATCATCGGAAAATTATGGGCGCACCTGCCTCGATTTGGCAAAGCAGTGCAATTTGTGCGCCGACCTATCCATATGGCGCTTATCGCAGGTGCGCTTGGAGGCCTGTTGGTGATGAGCATCGCAACCAGGCAGCCGAAAGGTAGAAGTCGCATGAAAAATAAATCTTTACAAGAATTGTTGTCGAATGCCAAAAAGCGAGGGGTCCGCGAATGGATTTCAGGATGGGCAGAAAACAGGTTTGCAAAAGCCCTCGGAGCGAAAACATCCAAGAGACACACGGAAGACCCCGCAACCCTGCCCGGAAGGAACGCAAGCCAAAGAAAGGATCACCGGGGCGGCTCTACCGAAGGGATCATTTTCATGCTGGGTTTGTTGGCTTTTGGTTCGATGATCTTGGCGATTTTTGCTTTCAATCGCCCGGCCTCGCGCGTGGTGCCAGATGATGTCCTTTACCAGCACTTTGGATTCTTTTCCTACTCCGCAACTGCGCCTAATAGTGTCTATGATTCGGGCACACTGCACAGCGGCCAGCCGATCTTCCCTAAGACGACTTGCATGGTCGATATCAATTTTCAATATACGCTGGTCGGGGAGCAAGTAGAAGGGCTGGCCGGTTCACACAAAATATCCGCCATCGTGAGCGAGCCTCAAAGCGGCTGGCAGCGCAGCCTCTCGCTCCTCGCCGAGGAACCTTTCACTGGGAATACTTTTGGCACCAGGGCAAACCTGGATGTGTGCCAGGTCGTTGCCTTGATCGAAGCGATGGAACAGGAAACCGATTTTCGCGCCGGAGCTTACACGCTTATGATCGCTCCTCAAGTCACAATCACAGGACTCATCTCTGGACGGAAAATGGAAGATACCTTCAGGCCAAACCTGATCTTCCGTTATGATCGCACCCATTTCTACATGATCAACGAGAACGAAGAGAGCGATCCCCTCAGCCCAACTGAAATGCGCTTGCTGAAAGGGGAACGCGAAGAAACCAATATCCTGCCCATCTTCGGATGGGAACCCAAGGTATCTGGCTTACGCTTCATCTCTTTATTAGTTTTTGGACTATCCCTGAGTGGCCTTGTCATGGTCGGCTTGCAAATTCGAAACCTGTCACAAACTGACCGCCCTGCCTTTACCCGCATGAAATTTGACTCGCTCATCGTCGATATCAAAAGCGGAAGCATCAAAGCATCATCACGCGTTTTCGATGTCAACTCGATAGACGATCTGGCCAAGTTGGCCGAACGATATAACGTAATGATCTTGCACGATACACGTGATCATACACATTCTTATTTTGTACAAGTAGATGGGATCACGTATCGTTACATACTTGAGGATCCTGCTCCAAGGGAGTCAACGCTGTGATCAAAAAGATTTCATATCGCTTGATATTTGTGCTCCTGATCGCGTTGATTTTGATCTCGGTGGTCTCAGCAATTGCTGCTTCCAACACCGTCCCGAATGTGCGCCTCACCGATCAATCCTTTTCTGTATCCATCAATGACCTTGCACCTCCAGAGTGCGCCGGATTAAACCTAACCAACATCATTGTTGTGTCTGGCTGGCTTACAACAGGTACAGATGCAGGAGATTTGATCCTTGGCCGCCCGTCCGCCGATTATATCTTCGGCGCAGACGGTGACGACTGTATTGTAGGCGGAGGCGGAAATGATTCTCTTTATGGCGGCCCTGGTGTAAACGATGTTTGTACCGGCGGTCCTGGAAACGACTCGTTCCCAAATTTCTTCTTGATCTTCCCTGTGGAGAATGGCTGTGAAACCAGAATTCAATAGGGTCAGGAAAATGTAGAGGCCAGAAAATCTGCTCGCATGACCGGCCGGCCATTTTCATAGGTGATCGGCAGCGCGAAGGGAAAGGCATCCAGGCGGGTACAGTAATCCAGGTCGCTAACGATGTTGGGGAAGCGATCGGGGGGCATGTGGGACAGTTCGAGGGCGTTGCGCACCCGGTCAAGGTAAGGCGCGGGATCGGGAGTTTGCCCACATAAGCGCGCTGCGAGATAATCGGCGCAGGCTTTGTCCTCCCCATCGAAATACCTTCCGGTAATCACAAACGTAACCTTTTCCGGCTCCAGGCGTTGGATGGCGCGCACCGTCGCTCCGGCAACCACAAAACTGGCAGCGAAGAGTGTTCCGGCATTGACGCTGCGAATCACACCCTGCGTCCCGGCCGAGGTGCGCTGGATCAGGTGCTTGCCGCGCAAGTCGTGCTGGATGATTTCAGTGGGCGAGTTGCCAAAATCGAATCCTTCCGGGGGCAGGCCGTCCACTTCTCCGATCACGAGGGCGCCGGGCGTGCGGGCCTTCAGGTCGAGCGCTTCCTGCGCATCGCTGACGAGCGTGATGCTTTCCGCGCCCACGCTGAAGGCATAAGCGGCGTTCGAAAAGGCGCGCAACACGTCGATGACTACAACCAGTCCGCTAGCGGTGTGACAGGTCTCGTTGGTGGTGTACTCTAATTTCATCATCAGTACGTCAAGAAAGTTAGAAGGGTTTCGGGCTTTTCCAAGCTATTTTGTGATCTACCAATCATAGTATTGAAAGATGATTTGAATCGTTTCTTGCGGGTTTCCATCGAGCAGACGGTAGGCCTTTCCAGCTTCTTCTAGCGGGAAACGATGCGTGATCCACTGCTGCGGTTGGATGCGTTCCAGCGCCTCCCACGCGACCTGGAACCTGCGCGCCTTGTCCCAGCGACCGCGCAACCCCGGCGCAATCGTGCTGACCTGCGATGAAATCAATTGGATGCGGCTGCGATGGAAAACTCCGCCCAGGGCCAGCACAGCCTTCTTGCCCCCGTACCACGAGCCGATCACCACACGCCCGCCGAAACCGGTCAGGGCGATGGCGTCGTCCAGGGCCGCCGGCGCCCCGGAAAGTTCCAGGGACAGGTCCGCGCCGGAGGGGAGCAGGGCACGCACCTGTTCGCGAAAACCGGTCGCGTCTGGATTGAGCACAGCGGAAGCACCCAGGGAGCGAGAGACGTCCCTGCGAAGCGGGTAGCAGTCACAGGTCACGAGAGCAGCGAGCGGGAATTCCGCCAGCAGCGCAGCCGTCAGCAGTCCGATGATGCCCTGCCCGAAGACCAAGGCCCGTTCCCCCAGGATCGGCGCAGCATCCTGCACCAGGTTGACGGCGGTCTCCATGTTGGGCAACAGGCAGGCGCTTTCCGGGGAAAGGCCGGCCGGGACGGGGAAAAGCTGATCGGGGGCGGCAACGAAATGAGATGCGTGCGGCTGGAAGGAGAAAACCAGCCTGTCTTTCCAGGCTTCATCGACCGTGTCCCCAAGCGCGATGATGCGTCCCACGCAGGCATACCCGTAGGATAACGGATACTGGAACTGCCCCGCCAGGGCCGGGATGTTTTCGTCCAGGGGTAGATCTTGCGGGAACTGTCCCCGGTAGATCAGCATTTCCGTGCCGGGACTGATGGCCGAACAGAGCGTTTCCACCAGCACCTGTCCCTGTGCGGGAGGCGGAAGGGGCGTGAGGCGTATCTCTACCCGACCGGGAGCAGTAAAAAATAAGGTTCGTGCCTGCATGGTCGAATTTAACCACAGATAGACACAAATGGACACGGATATGCAAGAGTGCTAACGTCACCGTTCATTCCGTTTGCCTCCGGTCAAGCGCATCCCCGCCAGCAACAATCCCAGCCCGCCGTTCAAAATATCGCGTGCGCGCATGAGCAGGCTGATCCCGATGCCGAGCGCGGCTGGATGACCGAAAGCGGTCATGACATACACCTGGCTGGCCTCCAGGGCGCCCAGCCCGCCGGGCAGGGGCATCAGGAAGGCGAACAGGGCGGCGGTCAATGCAGCCAGGGTTTGCCCGGCCGTCAGTTGCACCTGCAAAAAATCCGCCATCAGGAAATATTCAGCGGCCATACCAGCCCAGGACAACAACGAAAATCCCAGCGCGGCCAGCAGGGACCCGGGGTGGCGGTGCAGGAAAGCGCCGGCCATGCGTTCCGAAACGATGATCAGTCGCATCCATTTTTGACTTTTTGTAAGCGACATCGCCGCGCGCACGAGCCATGAAACGGGGTAGCGGCCTCGATAAAGCATCACCAGATGGATAACCGGCCACAGCAAAATCGCAACCAGCGGGATCAGGCTCCCGAGGGCTTGCGTGCCGCTCTGCGTGACCAATCCCACCCGGAAAGCTGCCGTCAGGCCGAGGCCCAGCAGGATGAAATTTGCCAGGAACTCCAACAGCTTGTCCATGATGACCGCCGCCGTGGCGCGGGCAAAGGTCACGCCATGGTTGCGCTGTAAAAAAATGACCTGTAACGGCTCCCCGCCCACCTGCGGACCGGGCGTAAAGTAACTCAGCCCGAAGACGGCCAATCGATAACGCAGCAATTGCAGGAACGGGATAGCCGGATGCTCTGCGCGCAAAATAACCCACCAACGCGCCGTCATGGCCGCCAGCACGAGGGTATTGAATCCCAGCAATACGACGATTTGCCACGCTTTGAGTTGCCGGAGCGCATCCCAGATTTCGACCAGCGGGACGGTCCGCAAGGCCCACCAGAGCAGCAGGGCGAGAACCGCATAGATTACGCCCGCGCGAACGATGCGAAGGGATTTCTCCCTCCTCCCCGCAACGACGGAATTCTCAAAGTGCCGATTCACCCGCTCCCTCCGGCGGAGTCTCGATCAGACGCTTCATCTCTGCCAGCACCGCCTGGTGGATGACGTGTGTGTCCTTGCTGCCCAGGCCTGCAACCGTGACCGGACGGCCGACCTGTACGGTCACATCCAGCGGCTTTTTGTCCCAGACCACGTGCGCCAGTAATTGAAAGGCGGCCGCTAATTTCTCTCGTTCTTCGCGCGTCTTTTTCATGCGGGCCAGGGGATGCCGGGCGGTTTTCTCCCAGAGCACCCCGCGCACCAGCACCGGCAGGATGGCTGTCTCCGGCGCCATGCGGACGAAGACGCCCACGCTGTCCGTCCAACCCTGCAGGGCCTCCAGCGCGCCGGGATAGACGTTCGGATCGGGTTCGATCTGCCCGGCGGGAAAGGTCAGGGCGGCGCCGCCGGAGCGCAGGTGTCCGCTCACCTGGCGGACGAGCGCCATGCGCGCGGCCGGGTCATCGGTCACGTAGAACAGGCGTCGGCTGGTGTTGGTCAACGCTTTCAGGAAGGGGCGGTCGATGGCGATGATCCTCAAATCGGGGCGGGCCAGGGTCGAAAACAGGGCCAGGGTGTCGACCATGCCCGGGTGGTTGGACAGGGCCAGGAAAGGGCCGTCAGGTAAAGGGTCCGAGAAGAGGCGCACGCTGCGAACGAAACGGCGTTGCAATTGGCGCGCCGCGTCCACCAGTCCGTTCTGCCCAACCGCCTGGTCGAAATCCAGCATCTGGCGGGCAAACTTGCGCGCCGGTCCCGCGAACAAGACACGCAGCAAACGCGCCAGCACTGGACGGCCTTCCCACCCAAAGGACGAGACCAGGTCAGCGAGGTTGATTTCGGTCAGGGCAGCCAGGGCGTCCAATGCTACTCGGGTTCCAGGGAGAAGTGCAGGGGGTAGCCCTCCAGCCCGGCGGCGAAATGGGCCTTGTTGATGCGTTTCTCCGCCTCGCTCCGCGGCAGGATTTGCACGACGGCCGCCCCGCGGTAATGCGCAGTGAACATGACCCTGACCGCGTCAGGCGTTGGAAGCATAAAGATGCTGGTCAACACATGTACCACGAAATCCATCGGCGTGACATCATCGTTGTGAATGATGACGCGGTAGAGCGGCTCGTAAGCCGTCTCCTGTTGCTGGTCTGCGCCGGTTTGGACGTCCGGGGCTGTCTGCGCTTCCATCTCTTAACCCAATTGGTCGAGGCGTTCGATCTCGTCGGCGGTCAATGAGATGTCGGCGGCCGCAAAATTCTCAGCCTGGTGCCGCGGATTCGAGGACATCGGGATGGTGATCACGCGTGGTTGGGACACCAGCCAGGCCAGCGCGACCTGGTAGGGTGTAACAGCGTGCGCCTCCGCGATGGACTGCAGGACGGGGCTCACGCGCAAACGGCCTTCTTCCACCGGCGAGTAAGCGGTAAGCAAAATATCGTTCTTCTGACAGTATTCCAGCACGCCGTTGCGGACATACGAACGGTCCGCCAGGCTGTAGGGGACCTGGTTCGTGAAGATCGGCGCTTCGGACTCCGCCCGGGCCTGCTCCAGCAAGCCGAGGTCGAAGTTGCTGACCCCAACCTGCCGCACCCGCCCCTCGCGGACGAGCTGGTTCAGCGCCCGGAACGTCTCTTCGAGCGGGATGCTTTCCGAGGGCCAGTGGATCAGATACAGGTCGAGAACCTCCATATCCAGGCGACGCAGGCTGTTTTCGCAGGAACGCAGCACATCCCCGTAGCGCAAATGAGACGCGCTCACCTTGGAGGTGATGAACAGTTCCTCACGCGGGATGCCTGTTTCGCGCACAGCCTGTCCCAACAGTTCCTCGGCATGACCACCGGCGTACATTTCGGCGGTGTCGAAATGGGTGTAGCCCAGCTCCAGCGCGGAACGGAGCGCCGCCAGGGAGCGCGCATCCTGTGACCGGTCGGGGGACATCCCGCCGCCGAGGCTCCAGGTCCCAAAACCGATTTTCTGGAT
>DAOTXM010000309.1:0-1949 GCA_034435215.1 Anaerolineales bacterium | reverse complement strand
CGCGGGCCCCCCCCCCCCCCCCCCCCCCCCCCCACCCCTGTTTTCGGATATTCTTTCAACTTTCGTGAAGTACTGATACAGCGCTAAATATCCAGGTTACGCACGCTGCGTGCATGGGTCTGGATAAAGCGTTTGCGTGGATCGACTGCATCGCCCATGAGCATATCGAAGGTCCGGTCGGCTTCGGCGGCATCTTCCACCGTGACCATCAGCAAGGTGCGATTTTCCGGGTTCATGGTCGTCTCCCAAAGTTGTTCGGGGTTCATTTCACCAAGTCCCTTGTAACGCTGTAAATTTGCCTTCTCGCCGCCCAATGATCTAACCACCTCGTCTCTTTCGTTTTCTGAATAAGCATATTTGACCTGGTTTTTATATGCGATCCGGTAAAGCGGAGGCTGTGCAATGAAGAGGTGTCCTTCTTCGATCAATTGAGGCAGGTAGCGGAAGAAAAAAGTCAACAACAAGGTGCGAATGTGACTTCCGTCCACGTCCGCGTCAGTCATGATGATGACACGCCCATAACGCAGGCCTTCCAGGTCAAAACCTTCCCCAATGCCAGTACCCAGGGCGGAGATCAGTGACTTGACCTCATTGTTGCCAAGGATCTTATCCAGGCGTGCGCGCTCGGTATTTAAGATCTTGCCCCGCAATGGCAAAATTGCCTGGAAATGACGGTCACGACCCTGTTTGGCTGAACCGCCAGCCGAGTCGCCCTCGACGATATAAAGCTCCGTTTTGGACGAATCACGCTCGGAACAATCGGCCAACTTGCCGGGCAGCGTGAGCGACTCCAGCGCCGACTTGCGGATGACCAGGTCGCGCGCCTTGCGGGCTGCATCACGTGCACGGGCTGACGTGAGACATTTGGCGATAATCGCCTTGCCTGCTGACGGGGTCTCTTCCAGAAACGTATTGAACGCTTCGAGCACCACTTGCTGGACGTAGGTTTGCGCCTCCGCGTTCATGAGCTTGACCTTGGTCTGCGACTCGAACTGCGGGTCCGGATGCTTGATCGATACAATGGCAGTCAACCCTTCGCGGGTATCGTCACCGGAGAAGTTCGGGTCGGAATCCTTCAGCAGGTTGTTTTTGCGCGCGTAGTCATTGATCACGCGCGTCAACGCACTGCGCAAACCGGTCAGATGTGTGCCGCCATCCACTGTGTTGATCGTATTTGCAAAGGAATACACAGACTCTGTATAAGAATCCGTATATTGGATGGCTGCTTCGATCCCAATGCCTTCGATCTCTTTTTCGACGTAGACAACCGGGTGCAGTGGATCACGGTTCCGGTTCAAGTAGCGGACAAAGGAATTGATCCCGCCTTCGAAGTAAAATGTCAATTCGCGATTGCTGCGCTCGTCCCGGAAGTGGATCGTCGTGCCGCGCGTGACGAACGCCATTTCACGGAAGCGTTGTGCCAGTGTATCGAATCGGTAATCGATATTATCCTTGAAAATTTCCGGATCGAATTTGAACGTGGTCTTGGTCCCGCTTTCGTTCTCTTTAACCCTGCCGCTGGCTTTCACCGGACCCTGTGGGTAGCCGCGCTCATACCGCTGCTTATGGATCTGTCCATCGCGCTTGACTTCGACTTCGCACCATTCCGAGAGCGCATTTACCGCGCTGACGCCCACACCGTGCAAACCACCGGAAACTTTATAGCCGCCGCCGCCGAACTTGCCGCCAGCGTGTAAGGTGGTCATGACGACTTCCAGAGCTGACTTTTTCATTTGTGGGTGGATGTCGACAGGGATTCCGCGTCCATCGTCCTGAACGGTCACACTGCTGTCGGGGTGGATAATGACTTCAATGCGTTTGCAAACCCCGGCCAGAGCCTCATCGATGGAATTGTCGACGACTTCGTAGACAAGATGATGCAAAGCTTTGATATCCGTGCCACCCACATACATGCCCGGACGGCGGCGGACAGCTTCCAGGCCTTCCAA
>DAOTXM010000308.1:0-10437 GCA_034435215.1 Anaerolineales bacterium | reverse complement strand
AAACTGGGGGGCGGCGCGGGCGCCCGCCCACCCCGCACCCCTGTTTTCAGACTTTTCCCGGTTGTTTCGTGATATGCTGATATTCATGTGTGTAATTTGGAACTTTGCACTGTAATACTGGCCATACTACTATTATTACACAAAACTCTGTGGGGCGTTCCATCAAATTTCCCGTACCGATCACAATGATGCCTCGGATAAGCAATCGTGTTCTTATGTTCGCATCCGACCAACAATGAAGTTGTACCTGTCTTCGCCAAGTTCGGAGAGTAAATATCTCAAATAGGGCTCCACATCTGCCTGACGCGGGGACCCCAGGTCGAACCAGAGATTGTCAGCAAGGATCATATTTTGTAGCGCCGCATCGAAGTTCCTGGTCTCGATAAATAAGTGGCCCAATTGTTTGAATGTCATTGCCATGCCATCCGCATCCACCAGGGATTTCTTGATTTCCAGGCTTTGTTCATAAAAGTCCACAGCGGACTCATACCGTTTCTGGGCTTGTGCCACACGGCCAAGCTGGTGCAAGGTATGTGATTGTTGCCGTCGATCCCCCATATAGCTGTAGATCTCCAAGGCCTTGCGATAGTATTGATTTGCTTCCTCAAAGGTATTTTCATTTTGACGCGCCAAGCCCAATCTATAATTTATCCCGGCCATCCCACCGAGGTCACCCAGTATCTCGTATAGGTGATATGCATGTTTCACGGTATCAATGTGGTTTGAGCTCTCCTCAAGCAGGGCTAAACGCAGAAGATCCCCGCTTTGCTCTGCCAATGCAACCGTTTTTTCGTACCAAGCCAACGCGTCGACATCGTTCCCTAACCAGCTATCTATCGTAGTGTAAAGGGAATAGCAATTCATCTTTACTTCGTCTAATGAGTATTTCTCTGCTATTTCGAGTGCTTCCTGGCAATAGGCAATCGCATGTCGAATGTGCATCATGATATATCGCCGTGTGCGCTGCAGAGCCCACTCGAGATTATGTTTCATCGGATCTTCATGGGCAGGGCAGGGCGGCTCAGGCTCGTCTTTCCATTGACAGTAAGCAAAGTCACCAAATACCGCGCTCTCGTCGAAGTCACACTTATCAGGATAGCCCATCTTGATGGCCAGCGCGATTCTGGAGAACAGAGCCTCTGCCCGAAGGTACGTTGCATAAGCTTTGTCCGCGGGCGTCTGGCTGGCATCTATGGCTGCCGAGGCCCAACCGACACACTGTCCGAGGGCAAAAAGGGCATATGGGGATTCACTGCGGTATTGGTATGATGTCGACAATTCCTTGTATGCACGCACGACCATCAGGGGATCAACCTGGTCGGCCGCAGCTTCGATGACTTTCCAATAACAATCGATGGCATCCTGGAATTTGCCCATATGGTGATCGTGTTGTGCGATCTGAAGCAAAGTTCTTCTCGATGCGGCATCGGCTACTTGGGACAGAAGATCCTGTTTCAGGGAGGGTAGCATTTTCTCTAAACGCTTCTGTTCTGCGATCACCTCCCAAATTTTGAATTGCAGAAGCCGCCTGGAGTGGTCTGAACGGAGATGTGTCTGGAACCATTTACGCAGATCGGTTTCAAAATCGAAATGATGCGCCGGACCGGGGCGCGGGATTTGTAAACCAAATTGTCCGATAAGAATATCTGCCACAACGGCTGTGTCGAGGTCGAATAGATGGACCTCCCGCGAGGGCCCAGAACCAGCTTTCCCGGCGTGGTTGATGATACGACCGAGCAGGTCGTGATGAGGGTGCACGAACCGTTCCATTGGGTCCTTGGGTAAATCCGGAATAGACTGGTTGTCATGATACGCTTCGCCCTGGGAGTGATTCATCCAGATCAACGGTTCATTGCTTGAGATGGATGTGATGATCGGCGTAATGTCGAACGTGTCGGACCCGGAATAGCCCAACACAATGACAGGATGGGAGCCAAACAATCTCCTCAATACTTTCCTCTTGTTTGGCGCCCTGCTCATCTGATCGCCCATGGCTGCCAAGGACGAAAGGGTGGCATTCAATGAGTCGCGGCTGTTTTTCCCATTTTTGGTGAACGAACCGTGAATCTTGAAAAGAGGGTTTTCGTGCAATTCTGGCGCGGCAAGATACTGCGCAAAATCACTCTCGTACACGATCTGGCTGCAAGGTATCCCCAGGCGCTGACATGCCAATTCGATCAGGCAGTCGAAATTGGTCGTGACGACATAGTGTCCCAGGTTGATCAAGGCTGCAAGGACGTAATGGTTCCTATTCGGCTCCTTACAGACAGCGAAGCAGCGCAGAATGCTCAAATCGGGATCCTTGCCTGTGCTTGTGATTGCTTCGATGAATGTCTCGAAGCGGAGATAATGCCCATCTACCAATCGTTTGGGAGTCGAAGGATCGATGAATTGTCTGATCTCGTTACGCTCGTTTTCATCATCGAACGCCTTGCGCAAAATCGCATCGATGAACTTCCCGGTACTTGGGAGATTGGAGGGCGAATCCAGTGATATGCCCGCGCCAACGAAAAAAACGATTCGCCTGTCGAGCAGCCGGCTTGATACTAGATTTTGCAGGATCTGTATAGAATTGGACATCATATCGATTAGAAGATCGGATCCTGGCTGAGAGACGGGTAGAATAACGAATCTTGTGTAAAAAGGAGGGACCGGTATCCTTGCAGGTCACTACACCAAACAAGGAGAAACCATGGCTCCCAGAGCACATCATAAAACCTTTGACGAGGCCAGTCAAGTCACCTTTCAATAGGCGCTCCAAGAACGATTACGCCTGGCAATACAATACACTTTGATTACTGTACTCGAAGAGGAAGTAGAAGTCTTTTGTAATGCAGCACCTTACCAACGGACACCCCAGCGGCGGGATCATCGCAATGGCACCTATCTGCGCGATCTGGGCACGACGCAGGGAGAGATTGAGAATTTAGCCGTTCCCCGGACCCGCCATGGCTTTCAAAGCCAGCTGTTCGAGCGTTACCAGCGTCGCATGGTGGAATTGGATGAGGCCATCTGCAGCATGTTTGTGCGGGGTGTGAGTGCGGCAGGGGTTGGCACGGTGATCGAGGCGCTGACCGGCATCCTTCCCAGCACCTCCACAGTATCGAGGGTCTTTCACTCTCTGGAAGCAGAATTCGAGAGTTGGAGAATTCGCAAGTTGAAGGCGCATGACCTGTATGTGTACACCGATGGCACCTACTTCACGGTGATCTATGACGCAGACGGCTGCAAAATGCCTAGTTTGGCGACCGTCGGCATCGACCAGGAAGGAAACCGAGATGTTTTGGTCCTCGGCGTGGGTGAGCGGGAGAACCAGGATGCCTGGGAAGACTTGCTGGAGAACTTGAAAAGCCGCGGCGTCGAGTAAGTCGACTCTGGGTCACCGATGGGAACAAGGCTATGCTGAATGCCATTGCGAGCAAGTTCCCAACCTCGCGACGACAACGCTGCATCAAACACATGATGGAAAACGTTCTGGCTTACGTACCAGAGAAACATCACGAACAGGTGCGTCCCGAATTGAGAGCCATTTTCTACCAGGATAGTCGGGAAAAAGCCGACCAGGAGGTGGCCACCTTCATCGCCAAGTACGAAACTGTCTATCCCAGTGCCATCGAATGCTTACGACGCGACCTGGAAGCCTGCCTGACTTTCCATAGCTTCCCGAAACAGCACTGGAAGTACATTCGCACTACTCATATCATCGAGCGCTTGTTCGGCGAGGTCAAGAAGCGCAGCCACAAGATGGCTGCCGCTTTCCGCAACGAAACCAGTTGTCTGCTATTGTTCTATGCGGTCACCCGCAGCCTGAACCTCAGGAGAATTACCGTCCCTGCTCAGGAAACTGATGCTCTACTTTTACACAACTCTTGACATACTAACTTGCCCTACCCCAACACACCTTATTGGAGTGCTACGAATGAATATGGAGGGATTAACTCTGTTAGATTCTCATATAAAATGACGTGCTGTTCAATAAATTTCTTGGCAGAGTAAGGTAAAATCACAACTTGGCAGAGGTCTTCTCTGCGGAGGTAACATCCATGATCGAATTCATCAAGAAGCGAAAAAAAATCCTTATCACGCTGGCGGTACTCCTGGGAATCGTCGCGTTGTTCCTGGTCTTTCGACCCCGCAATGGGCAACCAGCAAGTCAGTTCCAATTTGCAACCATCGAACGCGGTAATTTGACGGCCACGGTTGGGGCAACTGGCACCGTCCGCGCGCAGCAGACGGCCATTATAGTCTGGCAGACGACCGGCACGGTGGAAAAAGTCAATGTCAAAATCGGCGACACAGTGCAGGCAGGGGATGTACTTGCCTCCCTATCCAAAACATCTTTGGCGCAGAACGTCATCCTGGCTGAAGCGGAGTTGGTAGCGGCGCAACAGGCATTGGAAGACTTGCTTGATTCGGATACCGCCCGCGCAAAGGCCTGGATTGCCTTGCGTGCCGCAGAAGATGCTTACGAAAAGGCTTATGATTACCGCAATTACTTGAACTATCCGATTAGAAAAACGCGCGTAGATCTGGTAAAACAAGTCACTCCTTACGGCGTGGTGGATGTTCCCAAGACAAAAACCTATAAAGTCGCAGCCACTGAAGAGGAAATTGCCAAGGCAGATGCTGATCTGGATTTAAAGGAAGCACAATATGAAGACGCCAAACGTACCTATGAACGTCTGGCAGATGGTCCCAACAAAGACGACCTGGCTGCCGCGCAGGCGCGCGTGGATGCTGCCCAGGCCACACTCAACTTAGCGCGTCTGACTGCCCCCTTTGCTGGTACCGTAACCCAAGCCATTCCCCTGCCTGGCGACCAGGTAACTGTCGGCACACAGGCTTTCCGGGTGGATGATTTGACTCACCTGCTGGTAGATGTTGAGCTTTCGGAGGTCGATATCAACAGTGTAACGCCCGGGCAGGCAGTGACGCTGTCATTCGATGCGATCCTGGGCAAGGTCTACAATGGCGAAGTGATCAAGGTCTCGCAGGCAGGCACTGTCATCGGCGGCGTAGTGAATTTCACGGTCACCGTAGAGCTGACCGATGCAGATGAAATGGTCAAGCCCGGCATGACGGCAGCGGTCAATATCGTGGTGAAAGAAATCGAGGATGCCGTCCTCGTGCCCAATCGTGCTGTCCGCCTGGTGGATGGTAACCGTGTTGTCTTTATGTTGGGTGAAGATGGCAAGCCCATGAAAGTGGAAATCCTCCTGGGGTCGTCCTCCGATACCATGAGTGTGGTGATCGGCGGCGACTTGAAGGAAGGCGACCAGATCATCTTGAATCCGACTGCCGACCTGACGGGCAGTGGTCCGCCGTTTGCAAGATAAAAGCGTACCTTCTCGATAAAGCTATGGATAACGTAATCGAAGTACGGGATATCGCCAAAGTCTATAAAATGGGCGAGGTCGAAGTCCACGCCTTGCGTGGTGTTTCGTTCACCATCGAGCGCGGCGAGGTCGTCGCCATCATGGGACCATCGGGGTCGGGAAAATCGACCCTGATGAATATGATCGGCTGCCTGGACCGGCCGACGGCGGGAGAATATTATCTGGACGGTGAACTGGTTTCCAGCCTGACGGATGACCAGTTGGCTTTGATCCGCAATAAGAAAGTGGGGTTCGTCTTCCAGAGCTTCAACCTGCTTTCGCGCATATCGTCCCTGGCGAACGTGGAATTGCCCCTGCGCTACGCTGGCGTGACCAGCGGCCGGCGCGAGCTTGCCCGAGCAGCCCTGGAAGCAGTTGGCCTGGGCGACCGTGTCAACCACCGTCCCACAGAGCTTTCCGGTGGCCAGCAACAGCGTGTGGCTGTGGCGCGCGCCATCATCAACAATCCCTCCATCATCATGGCCGATGAACCAACCGGCAACCTGGATTCCAAGGTCGGGCAGGAAATCATGGATTTGCTGCTTACCCTGAATAGAGAACGCGGTACCACGCTCATCATCGTAACGCATGATGCGAATGTTGCGGCGCAAACCAAGCGTATCATCCGCCTGCGGGACGGGTACCTTGATCTGGAGCAGAACGGGGAAAAGCCGAAAGTCAGCGGAAAATCCATCAAGCGGAAGCAGGTGCAGGTGAGGAAAGCAGCGGGCGCGTCCGGGAAGGAGACAAAATGAATCTGGCCCAATCCATCCTGGAAGCGTTGGAAAGCCTGAACGGCAATAAGATGCGCTCCGGCCTGACTGTGTTGGGAATTGTGATCGGTGTGGCGGCGGTGATCGCCATGCTGTCCGTCGGCCGTGGCGCCGAGGCCTCCATCACCGGTTCGATCAGCGGTATCGGGACGAATTTGTTGTTCATCTTCCGCGGTGATTTCAGCGATACTATTCGCAACCCCAAGCCTTTGACGACTGGCGACGCGGAGGCGATTAGCGATCCTTTCCAGGCGCCCTCTGTGGCCGCGGTTGCCCCCGCCTTGCAGGGATCCGGGCAAGTTTCATTTGGCGGGGAGCTCACCACAACCCAGATCGTCGGCGCTACGCCTGAATATTTTATCGTTACGAATTACCTTCTGACGGAGGGTGACTATATTACAGAGGAGCATATTCTGGGACGCGCTTCGGTGGTGCTGGTCGGGCCGGATGTGGCCGATAAGCTCTTTGGGCACCGCGATGGGATTACCGGGGAAACGATACGCATCGAAGGACAGCCATTTCGTGTGATCGGCGTGCTCGAGTCGAAAGGCGGCGGGGCTTTTGGAAGCCAGGATAATCTGGTGTTCGTGCCTTTCAGCACGGCGCAAACCCGTTTGATCCGCCGCAGCGCATCCGACCGTGTGGACATCATCCTGGCCCAGGCGGTAGACGCGGAGTCTGTCGATAACGCGATCGAAGAAATTTCGCAGATCCTGCGCACACGCCACCGTACCCCGGTTGGCGAGGATGATTTCACCATTTTCACCCAGCGGGACCTGCTGACTACCTTCCAGTCGATTACCGGCATCCTGACCATCTTCCTGGGCGGTATTGCGGCCATCTCCTTGCTGGTGGGCGGGATCGGTATCATGAACATTATGCTGGTCTCGGTCACCGAGCGCACCCGCGAAATCGGCCTGCGCAAGGCGTTGGGTGCGCGCAAACGTGACATCCTGGTCCAGTTCCTGACCGAATCTTCCCTGCTCAGCCTGATCGGCGGGATCATCGGCATCGGGTTTGGCTGGCTGATTGCCTACATCGTTGGCCAGATTGCCGCGGCCACCAACACCGATTTCACACCCGTCGTCGGAGGGGATGCGATTCTGCTGGCTACGCTCTTCTCGGCGGCGGTCGGCCTGTTCTTTGGGATCTACCCTGCCAGCCGCGCGGCGAATCTGGAACCTGTAGAAGCACTGCGATACGAATAGAATGAAAATCGCTGTCGGTGCGGACGAACGACTGCATGTTGTGGACGTAGTCCTGAATTATCTCAAGGAGAAGGGGCACGAGGTCATCTGGCATGGACCGGAGCAAGGCGCGACCCACCCATGGCCGGACGTGGCCAGGCGTGTCGCCCTGGACGTTCGGTCTGCTGAGGCTGACGAGGGCATCCTGTTCTGCTGGACGGGGACCGGCGTGAGCATAGCCGCTAACAAGATCAAAGGCATCCGTGCCGCGCTATGCGACGATGCAGAGACCGCGCGCGGTGCACGCCTGTGGAACAATGCCAACGTGCTGTGCTTGTCTATGCGGCGCGTGTCGGATGTGGTGGTGAAGGAAATCCTGGATATGTGGTTCAGCACCTCCTACCAGCCGAATGAAACCGACGATGCCTGCCTGCGCATGATCGCTGAGCTGGAAAATCCTTCTTGAGAAGGGTGTTTTGCGAGCCCTTATCGGTTAAAATCAACACATGCCTGCATACAACGTGCTCATCACAGATGGCCTGGAAGAAATCGGACAGGCCATTTTGCGTTCCTCGGCCAGGGTGGAGGAGCGCACCGGCATTTCCCCGGAAGAATTATTACAGGTGATTGGGAATTACGATGCCCTGGTCGTCCGCAGCCGGACGAAAGTCACTGCGGGGGTGTTCCAGGCTGCCAGGCGGCTCAAAGTCGTCGGGCGGGCCGGCGTCGGTGTGGACAATATCGACTTGGAAGCCGCCCGGTCGCATGGCGTGACAGTGGTCAACGCGCCCACCTCCACCTCGCTGGCGGTGGCCGAGTTGACCCTGGGACTCATGCTGGCCCTGGCACGCGAGATCCCGCGCGCGGATGCCGGCATGAAGCGGGGTCAATGGCTCAAAAAAGAGCTGGAAGGCATGGAGCTTTCCGGGAAGACACTTGGCATCCTCGGCCTGGGGCGCATCGGCGCGGAGGTTGGAAAGCGCGCACAGGCCTTCGGCATGACCGTGCTGGGCTGCGACCCGCTCCTCACGGCCGAGGAGATCAGGCGGCGCGGGGCGGAACCCGTCGACCTGGATGAGCTGTATGCCCGGGTGGATTTCCTCTCGCTGCACCTGCCGCTCACCGCCGAGACTCGCGCGTTGATCGATGCGCAGGCTTTCAGGCGCATGAAGCCTGGGGTACGGATCGTGTGTGCGGCGCGCGGTGGCATCATCGACGAATCTGCGTTGCTGGCGGCGCTGGAGTCCAGTCAGGTGGCTGGCGCCGCTCTGGATGTCTTCGCCAGTGAACCCCCCGGTGCGAATGAATTGGTCGGCCATCCGAAAGTGATTGCTACCCCGCATATCGGCGCGCAGACAACAGAAGCGCAGTCCCGCGCGGCGGAAGATATTGCAAACGAAGTGCTGGCGGCTTTAAAGGGTGAGCCGCTGCGCTGGAAGATATCATAATTTTTCCCTCACCCCTAGCCACTCTCCCGAAGGGAGATGGGAACTTTTCCCCTCTCCTTTCGGGGGAAGGGACGGGGGTGAGGGCAAGGAGAAAAATGTCTGAAAAACTGCAAAAACTCAAGACTCTGCTGGCTGAAGTGGCGGACCTGAACAAGATACAGGCCGTTCTAGGCTGGGACCAGCAAACCTACATGCCGCCGGGCGGCGCAGAAGCGCGCGGCAACCAGCTGGCCACGCTCGGCAAGATCGCGCACGAGAAATTCACCTCGGATGAGATCGGGCAATTGCTGGGCGACCTGGAAAAGGAATTCGACGGCGCTGCGCCCGAGTCGGACGAGCTGCGCCTGCTCAAGGTCACGCGTCACGATTACGACCAGGCTACCCGCGTACCGTCAGAATTCGTGGCCGAATTTGCCATTGTCACCAGCAAAGCCTTCGAGGCCTGGGTGGAGGCCCGCAGCAAGGCGGACTTTTCCATCTTCCGCCCGCATCTGGAAAAAGTGGTGGAACTGAATCAGCGTTATGTCACATTCTTCCCGCCGGCCGACCATCCCTACGATGTGCTGCTTGATCAGTTCGAGCGTGGCATGAAAACTGCCGATGTCCAGGCTATTTTCGAGGCACTGCGCCCGCAGCAGGTGGAGCTGCTCAAAGCCATCGCTGGGAAACCGCAGGTGGAGGATGCTTTCCTGCGCGTTGAATATGACGAGCAGACGATGTGGGATTTCAGCGAGACCATCGCGACCAAGTTCGGATACGATTGGGAGCGCGGGCGGCAGGACAAGTCGGCGCACCCCTTCACGACCGAATTCAGCATCAACGATGTGCGCATCACCACGCGCTTCGAAGCTGACCGCCCGACCAACATGCTGTTCAGCACCATGCACGAGACCGGGCACGCGCTCTATGAGTTGGGTTGCAACCAGGCTTATGAACGCACCCCATTGGCAGGCGGCGCTTCATTGGCAGTCCACGAGTCGCAATCGCGCATGTGGGAGAACCTGGTCGGGCGTTCGCTGCCGTTCTGGGAACACTTCTACCCGGAATTCCAGCAGTGCTTCCCCGCACAGGTCGGGAACGTCGACTTGCAGACCTTCTACAAGGGCATCAACAAGGTCGAATCTTCGCTGATCCGTGTCAATGCGGACGAGGCCACCTACAACATGCATATCATGCTGCGTCTCGAACTCGAGATTGGCATGCTTGAAGGCAAGATCCAGGTCAAAGACCTGCCCGAAATCTGGAACGCCAAGATGGACGAGTACCTCGGCATTGTCCCGCCAGATGACGCCAAAGGGGTCTTACAGGATGTCCATTGGTCGGGTGGTGCCCTGGGTTACTTCTCCACCTATGCGCTCGGCAACCTGATCTCGGCCCAGCTTTGGGAGAAGATCAACGCAGATATTCCTGATCTGGATGACCAATTCCGTAAAGGAGAATTCGGCGCCTTGCTGACCTGGCTGCGCGAAAAGCTCCATGTTCACGGGAAAAAGTACGAACCGCAGGAACTGGTCCAGCGCGTGACCGGTTCGAAAATTGACCCGGCTGCGTATATCCGTTATCTGAAGCAGAAATTTGCCGACATTTACGGTCTATAACCGAAGTGTGTACGCAAAACATGCCAAGGACAACCCGCGCAAAATGGGGGGCGCCC
>DAOTXM010000307.1:0-57291 GCA_034435215.1 Anaerolineales bacterium | reverse complement strand
GGGCCCCCCCCCCCCCCCCCCCACAACCATTTTTTCGGTTATCCCTGTAGTGAATGCGTATCAGCAACACAACCTTGCGTTGTAATACTAGTTCATGTTTGATATTACGGGGTTTGCTTCGAGAAATGGCCTTTCCAGATTTGGTTTTAGAAAAAGCCTCGCACAGAATATAATTGCACCATAAACATATCTGGAATAGATCGACGAGAAAGAGATAAAACTGTGCTAAATCCTCCTTATCCTGAATTAGATGAAATGCTCACCATGATGGGCGAAACTGGATGTCGCCTGGATAAAATCGAAGCCTGTGAAGGCGCAGCGGGCAATATTTCCATATGTGTACGCTGGCAAATTGAACTGCGCCTCCGGTTCCCTTTTATGAGCGAAATCGAATTACCACAGCCGGTACCCAACCTGGTGGGTGCGACGTTCATTGTTAGTGGTTCTGGTTGTCGCTTGCGCGAAATTCTGGATGAGCCGACGGCCAATTTGGCCTGCATTGTGGTCAACGATGATGGTCGCACCGGGATAATGTACACATCCCACCACCGCCGCTTCGAACGTGTGACCAGCGAATTTAACTCTCACTTGGCTGTTCACAATGACCGGATTTCCACTTTGCAAACCAACTTTCATGCAGTCCTTCATGGCCAGCCTATCCACTTGACTTATTTAAGCCATATACCGCTCTATCAAAACGTACAATACCTTAATCTTCATCTCTTACGCTGGCAGCCGGAGACTATCATTAATCTACCTGAAGGGATTGGTTTTCTTCCCTTCCAAATTCCTGGTTCGGCAGAGTTGATGACAGGTAACGTTGATGCGCTACGCCAGCACCGCATTGTCATTTGGGCTAAACATGGCGTGATGGCGCGTTCTGATATTTCAATCAAACACGCTGCTGACTTGGTGGAATATGCAGAAACTGCGGCGAAATACGAGTATCTCAATATCTGTGCTGGAGAAATCGGGGAAGGATTGAGTTCGGATGAGCTTCTTGCAATTTGCAGGAAGTTCAACATTCGGCAGAAATTTTTTTAGTTTGATTCGTTTTTTTGCTACCAGCTATCACGGAAAACGGTTACCGCCTGCCCACAATAAGGCACCGGCTTTGTGCCCTTCCGCCAAAAAATAGCGCGCCCATCTCGCTCTTGCCTCGTATCCATCATTGCCATCGTCAAACCGAAATCTTGTGCCGGATTTGCACCGGGTTTTTGCTGAGGCCAAAGGTGGTCACTACTTGGTCTTTAGCAGCGGCATCATCAGCCGTATCGCCGATATCGAATTAACGGTTACACTTGGGGGGCACGCTAAAAAACCTGTTTATCTGGATGTTGGAGGAACAACCTATGAAGTTAACCGGAAAAACCATCGCCACTCTTGTCGCTGAGGGTGTCGAGGACCTTGAATATTATGTCCCCCTGATGCGTTTGCAGGAAGAGGGCGCGACTGTGCTCAGTGCTGGGCTAGATTTGAAACTCGTCCGGGGCAAAAATGGATTGGCCATCACGCCTGATACGCCTATCGAAACGCTAAACGCCAAAGACTTGTTTGCTTTGATCATCCCCGGGGGTTGGGCGCCTGATAAATTGCGCCGTTATCCAGTCGTAACCAATCTCGTCCGACAGATGAATGCTGCCCAAAAAACGATTGGCATCATCTGTCACGGCGGGTTGGTTGCCATTTCCGCGGGTATAGTCAAAGGACACCGTGCCACTGGCTCGCTGGGTATCAAGGACGACTTGGTCAACGCGGGTGCCACCTGGGTGGATGAACCTGCCTTCCGAGACGGGAATCTGGTATGGGGCAGGGTAGTGGCTGATATCCCTACATTTTGCAGAGAATTGGTTGCAACCTTGCGTGAGCAGTAGGCAGCTACGAATTATTTAGCCACAATCGTACGCTCTCTACCTGTTGCGTGTCTTCCTTGGTGGCAACTGTTGGAAGTGGATTTCTAGTGGCATGCTTCGTTGCTCCCAATGTCTGCATTTGACGCGTTGGACGCGAGACGTTGCACACTGGCCAACGGAACGTGTCCCACGCGTCGAAACGGAAGCAGGTGTGGACGGTGCGAGAACGTCAGTGCATCGATTTGACATGGAGGCTCATTCAATCAGTCTATTGGGCTTAACTGCTCAGCACACCAGATTGCATTGTTCTTCACCACGCTGTCCGTTGACTCACCCCAAGAAATGAATGTTCGAACACGTGGCAGCGCAGGCAGCATAGCATCCTTTGCCACCTGCGCTACCCGGCCAATTGCCCATAGTGTCCCGGCTCGAAAACGTGGAGCATCCTCTTCCTCTAAATCCAACAAAGAGATCAGCATTGGGAAAAATTGGCTAAACTGCGGACAGTGATGCAAAATTTCTCCAATGAGTTCTGGTGCTCGCCAACCTATGCCTCCTGACTCGTCGTTGACCAACCAGAACAGGCGCAGCAGGAAGTTTCGTATGTATTCGGGATCACGTTGGGTAATGATTTGGGCAGCAAGCCCTGTGGCTACAATCGCGTTATTACTTACCGAGATATTTTCATCATATGAAAGTGCTGTCAGTTGGCTTAGGATAACCTTCTTGTTTTTTGCATATTCAAGGATCGGTGTGTAGTCGGCGTCCAGAAGCCACTGGCGTAAGGTGGTCAGATCAGGCGATGCGACAGACATGTTACAGTATCTTTGCTTTCGATTATACTTGAGGCAACTATGCTTCGATGTAGGCATCGAAATTACATACCTGGAGCGCGTCATGGCCAAAAAAACGACACCAAAAGGTGACAAAACACGATCAATAAAGGAATCTAGACCTGGCAGAAATGTTCTCCTCACCCTTACACTGGTTCCACTGGTCATTGGAGTATTATTGATTGGCGCCTGGGTGCTGGATATGGAAATTTTGGACGATCCTCAATCACAGATGACAGTTGGTATCTTTTTTCTCCTGGTCAGCTTTGCTACATCGAATGCATTACAACAACGTTGGAACCTTGCAGCAGGGTGGGGGATATTAGCGATTGCCGACATCATTACATTGGCCTGGTTGAATCCGGTGGCTCAGATCGTCGCTTTGAGCGTAGGTTTGACCGGGGTCATCTTGCTGGGTGGCGAATTTTATATACAATACCAGAAAAACAAGGAAAATAAGGCCAAAAAGTAATACCAGGCTGCTTAAGGCTTTTCTTAGCTGGATTAAGACATGTCTTAGATACCCGGCTTCATAAAATCTCTATAATGTTATTGGATTGACTGTCATTAAGACAGTCAATTTGTTTAATCAAGCACTTTTATTTTTTACGCAACCCAGTTATGGAAGGAGGTGCAAATCACAGAAGGCCTGCCTGTGAGAAGCTCGCAGTACGTATTGACCGACAGGCCGAGTTGTATGTTCACCCAATGCTAGTTCGTGCACTCTATATCCTACTCAAATGCGAATTTTAAGGAGAGAAACGATGAAAGTCAAAATCAATGAAGATTGGCTGGCCACGATCATTGCCTTTGTGCTGATGATACTGGCGATATTGAAAATTCTTCCCCCCACTTTGTTGAAATTCTAAAGGAGAAATCGCCATGACTACATCAACAGTCAAACAAGAAAAATCTTCCGACTCGGGAGTAGTCGGTACCCTGGTTGGCCTGGCTATCGTGGTGGTACTTGCGATAATTGCCCGCTGGCTTAAAGTCCAGGTTTATGGCGTGTCGGATATTGGCCTTGGTATCCCCGGTAAGGCCTTGGAATATCCGCTCTGGGCGGCGTTGTTGGGTTTGATTGCCAACGGCATTTTGAAGGCTGTCAAGTTTTATGAATTTCCAAAGCCTGGCTTCCGCACCGAACTTTTCCTGAAAATCGGTCTGGTATTGTTGGGCGCAGGCATCAGCTTCAAAGTGATCGTTACTGCTGCAGCGGGCGCAATCCTGCAGGGCATCATCATGGTGACCGCGGTTTACTTCTTTAGCTGGTGGCTGGGTGGCAAGTTTGGATTGCCGGATACTTTGCGCGCCGTCATGTCCACTGCTGTTTCGATCTGCGGTGTCTCGGCCGCCATTGCAGCTGCCGGATCGGTACTAGCAAAGAAGGAAGAGATCACTTACATCACCGCCCTGGTGATTATCACGGCTTTGCCCTTGATGGTAATCGCCCCCTTGCTGGCCGGCGCGATGAATATGCCTGAGCCGATTGCAGGAGCCTGGTTTGGCGGCAACGTCGATACCACCGCTGCTGTGGTGGGCGCGGGCACGATCTACGGTGAGACCGCGCAGAAGATCGCCAGCATTGTGAAGCAGACTCAGAATGCCTTGATCGGCGTGGTGGCCTTCCTGCTGGCGCTTTACTTCACGACCGTGGTGGAGGGCAAGAAGGAAAGACCCAGCGCTTCGATCATCTGGCAGCGTTTCCCCAAATTCGTGCTGGGGTTCATTGTTGCTTCGCTTCTGTTCACCTTTGGATTGATACCCGCGACTGGCAAGGAAACCCCCACAGCTGGCAACCTGATTGCAGCAATCAAGGACTGGGCCTTCTGTCTGGCCTTTGTCTGCATGGGTCTTGAACTGTCGGTAGGATCCATTAAGAAGATGGGTTGGTCGCCTGTGATCGTCTATCTGATCGTAACTGTCTTCAACACTTTGTTGGCATTGGGTGTCTCCTGGCTGATCTTCGGCTGGCTGTTCCCGGCGAGCCTGTAACAACCACGTCGTTTCATAATTGACCGCTTGAACGTTGTGGAGGGGAAAGCGACACGCAAACGCCGCTTTCCCCTTTGCATAGAGCACAGGGAGCGGTCACATGGAGATAGAAAATATGGCTGAGGACTCAAAAACTCCTTTGTTAGACCAACTAGAAGAAGGGCCCTGGCCGAGTTTTGTCAAAGAGATAAAACGGGCCGCGAGAAAGAATAATATGGCTAAAGACCTACTGGGTCAGCTTGAGCGTTCCTATAACGACAAGATCGGCCATTGGAAACATGGCGGTATCGTCGGTGTGAGAGGTTATGGCGGTGGTGTGATTGGCCGCTACTCCGATCTGCCCGAAGAATTCCCAGCCATTGCAGAATTCCATACTTTTCGGGTCAACATGCCGGCTGGGTGGTTCTATACAACTGAAAAATTGCGCCAACTCTGTGATGTGTGGGATAAACATGGCAGCGGTTTGACCAATATGCACGGCGCTACCGGTGACATCATCCTGCTCGGCGCACCCACAGAAGCCTTGCAAACCTGCTTCGATGACCTGGCTGAAATCGATTTCGATCTGGGTGGATCCGGCAGCGATATGCGCACGCCCTCCGCTTGTGTGGGTCCTGCCCGTTGCGAATACGCCTGCATCGATACCTTGGATATGCTCCGTGAGGTAACGCTTGAATTCCAGGATGAACTGCACCGGCCAATGTTCCCTTACAAATCCAAGATTAAGATTTCAGGTTGCCCGAATGATTGCGTGGCTTCTGTCGCGCGCTCCGATTTCTCGGTCATCGGCACCTGGCGAGATGACATCCGCATTGATCCCAATGAGGTTGCCAACTATGCCACGGACGGCATGGATATCCAGGCTGAAGTTGTGGATTTGTGCCCGACCGGCTGCATGAAATGGGATGCTGCCAACAAAGCGCTGACTATCGATAATGGTGAGTGCAACCGTTGTATGCACTGTATCAACTTGATGCCCAAAGCGCTTCGCCCGGGAAAGGAAAAGGGCGCAACCATCCTGGTTGGCGGGAAAGCCCCGATTGTGCATGGTGCTTTGATGTCCTGGGTGGTCATTCCGTTCATGAAGATGGAACCCCCGTATGATGAGTTCAAGGACTTTGTCCGCCGAGCCTGGGAGTGGTGGGACGAGAATGGCAAGATGCGCGAACGCCTGGGTGAGTTGATCAACCGCCTGGGGATGCGCGCTTTCCTGAAGGCAATGGACTTGCCGCCAGTGCCCCAGATGATCCGCGTCCCGCGCGCAAATCCTTATTACTTCTGGGATCCTGAGGAGGTGAAATAATGAGCCGCACTGACTTTGGCCCTCCAAATTATAAAGACATGCTTCCGCCTGTTATCGAAAAGAACTATGGACAGTGGAAGTATCACGAACGCGTCAAGCCAGGGGTATTGAGGCACGTTGCGGAGTCCGGTGATGAACTGTATACCGTCCGCGTAGGCTCCGGCCGTCTGGTAAGTACGGACTGGATCCGGGATGTCTGCCAGATCGCTGATAAATTCTGCGGTGGACATCTCCGTTTTACCAGCCGCCACAACCTGGAATTCCTGGTCTCTGAAAAGGAACAGGTCGAGCCCCTGATCGCCCACCTCAAAGAGCAAGGCTTCTTGGTCGGTGGAACCGGTCATGCCATCAGCAACCCGGTGCACACCCAGGGCTGGATCCATTGTCACACGCCCGCAACGGATGCCTCTGGCATTGTCAAAGCTGTGATGGATGATCTGAGTGAATATTTCACGGACATGAAGTTGCCTGCTTACTGCCGTATTTCCCTGGCTTGCTGCCTCAACATGTGTGGCGCTGTCCACTGCTCGGATATTGCCATCCTGGGTATTCATCGTAAACCACCTGTAATCAAGCACGATGTAGTACGTGCCAAATGCGAGATTCCCAATGTGATCGCAGCCTGTCCAACCGGCGCGATTCGCCCTGATCCCAAAGAGAAGTCACTTACAGTCAATGAAGAGAAATGCATGTATTGTGGCAACTGCTACACTATGTGCCCGGGAATGCCATTGGCGGATCCAGTTGGTGATGGTGTTTCGATCTGGGTTGGCGGCAAGATTTCCAGCGCGCGCACACCGCCCAAGTTCTCCCGCCTGGTTATTCCATACTTGCCCAATAATCCACCGCGCTGGCCGGAAGTGACTGATGCAGTGCGCAATATTGTCGAAACCTGGGCAAGTCATGCGCGCAAGCACGAACGCATGGGCGAATGGATCGATCGCATCGGCTGGGAGCGATTCTTTGAACTGACAGGCATCCCGTTCACCGTCCAACTCATTGATGACTTCACCCTGGCACCCGAAACCTTCCGGTCGACGCCTGCCTTCAAGTGGTAAAGAGGTGAAATATGAGCGACGAAGTGACTGAGGAGTTGAAGAATCAAATTGTGGAGTTCTTCAAGCAAAAAGGGAAGATGATGACTCATCGTGATGTAGCCAAAGGGCTTGACCTGGATCAGAAGTTGGTCAAGAAAGCGCTCACCGAACTGGTCAACGCTGGTACCCTGGAGTTTACTTCTTTCGGTGGTGCCACTTTCATCAAACTCCCTGACGCATGAATGGCCGAAGCACTTTGCACCATTTGATAGTAAGAAGTTTATAGGAGGTAGATATGCCTGTAATCGATTTAGACGGTATCCAGGTAGATGTGGATGAGGATGGTTTCATCCAGGAACCCGATACGTGGAACGAAGCCCTGGCAGCTGCGATTGCCAAGACAGAAGATGTCGAAGTACTGACCGAAGATCATTGGAAAGTGGTCAACTATTTGCGGAATTACTACCAACAGTTCGGCATTGCTCCGATGATTCGCAAGCTGTGCAAAGAGACCGGGTACGATCTCAAGACGATCTACGAGTTGTTCCCGAGTGGACCAGCCAAAGGTGCCTGCAAGATCGCTGGCTTACCCAAGCCAACTGGCTGCGTTTAGTTCTCTTCACAACAGCATACCATCCACTGGGGATAGGGGGGAGTAGATGTGCCACCAGGCCGTCTTCCCTGCCCCCTATCCCTTGTTGTTTACTTTGAGGCCTTATGAGCACGAGCGATATTTTGTGGACTTTGCTTTCATTGTTTTTCATTGGTCTGGCATACTTCGCAACATTCGCTTTTGTTGTAGGTTTGCTTTGGAGATTATTTGGTTATCTGCGTACGCCCATGCCGCTGCCGCATGCCCTGACGCCAGCGCCGACCACCGAGAGCGGCTCTGTCCTACGGGTTTTGGGCGATGTAACGCTTTTCCCGAATTTATTCAAAGCTGATAAGTGGCTATGGGCTGGAGCCTGGGTTTTCCATGTTGCCCTGGCCGCTGTTTTGTTCCGTCATCTGCGGTATTTCACTTATCCTGTGCCGGGGATTGTCCTTTACATGGAAACAGTAGCATTGTTCTTCGGCAGCCTGTTTGGAGCCACGGCTTTGTTCCTGTTCTGGCGCAGGTTGGGGCTGCCGCGCACGCTTTACATTTCCAATGTTCCTGATTATTTTGTATTGGTGTTACTGGGGTTGATCGCGGGCACAGGCCTGCTGGTGAGCTACTGGTTGCATGTCAATATTGTGGACGTAAAGGGTTTCATTTTGGGCCTCATGACCTTCCATCCAGTCGAGGTGCCCCGCCATCCGCTGTTCCTTCTACATTTACTGTTTGTGCTGGTTCTGATGATTTATTTCCCGTTCAGCAAGTTGCTGCATGCAGGCGGCATCATCTTCAGCCCATCGCGTCACCAACCTTTCCAGGTCCAGAAGCGCGGCAAGCGCTATGTCAATCCTCTTGAACGCTAACCAGTGAATTTTTTAGAGAAGAACCCATGGCAAAATTTGACGAAACTCCGATCATCAAAGACCCTGCGGTCAACGGCGAACTTCGTCCGCCCAGGCTTCGTGAACATGCTTCGGCGGAGGTGAGCTGTTACCCCAGTAAGCCAAAAGATACCGCGGCAATTGACCTGCCGACAGAACTTGTACCCGATTGGAAGGAACGTGCGATCGCGAAGTTGGGTGAGATGCTAGAGAGTAACCAGGCTTTGCGCGTGTACATGGACATCTGCGTGCGTTGCGGAGCCTGTACCGATAAATGCCAATTCTACCTGGGGACCGGCGACCCGCAGAATTTTCCAGTAGCACGCGCGGAACTATTGCGCAAAGTCTACCGTCGTTACTTCACACCTGCGGGCCTCTTCCCCGACCTGGGGAATGCTGCCGATTTGGACGAGGAGATGCTCCAAAAGTGGTACACCTACTTCTACCAATGCTCAGAGTGCCGCCGTTGTTCGGTTTTTTGCCCCTACGGGATCGATACCGCCGAGATCACTATCGCTGCCCGTGAGATCATGGCCTCGATTGGTGTCTCCACAAAGTACGTTACAGAGGTCGTGGCAAAAGTGTATGCCACCGGCAACAACCTGGGCATCCCGCCGGCCGCCTGGAAGGACAACTGCGAATTCCTCGAGGACGAAGTCAAGGAAGAAACTGGTCTTCCCATCCGCTTCCCGGTCGACGAGGAAGGCGCAGATGTCCTGCTCGTGCCCCCCTCGGCGGATAATTTTGCCAACACCGATACGATGATCGGTTATGGCAAGCTGTTCCACTACCTGGGCATCAGTTGGACCACCAGTACATATTGTAACGAGGGCGGTAACTTCGGTTTGTTCCTGAATTTTGCCAACATGCAAAAGGTCAACCGGCGCATTATCGATGCGGCTCGCATGTTAGGTGTCAAGACCATTATCTGGGGCGAATGCGGGCATGCCTGGCGGGCTGGCATCCTTACCCCAACCCTGAGCGGCCCGATGGACATGTTCGATCCGCCCTATCCCTACCACATCAGCCAGTTCATCGTGGATATGATGAAAAAGGGCGCTTTCGATGGTCGCATCGACAAATCGGCCAACGATGAATTCCTGGTCACCTACCATGACCCCTGCAACTCGGCCCGCGCAGGTCAGCTCATCGAGGAGCCGCGTGAGATCATCCGCGCCGTTTGCAATCGCTTCGTCGAAATGCCGGAGGGCACCATCCGTGAGAAGACCTTCTGTTGCGGTGCGGGCAACGGCTTGTTGACCGATGAGATCATGCCCATTCGCATGGCAGGTGGCAAGCCGCGCGCTTTGGCCGTCAAGCATACGGGCGCCAACTACCTGGCCACAGTCTGCGCGATTTGCAAGGCGCAACTGCCCGAATCGATGCACTATTGGGATGTGCCGGTCAAGGTCGGTGGCGTGATCGACCTGCTTGCAAACGCCCTCAAACTTTGATTTGCGGAGACATACATGCGAAAAGTAGCTTTGTCTCTTATGTCCCTGGGGATCATCATCCTCATTGTCGTTTTTTATCCGCACTACGTAGAAAAGCCCGTCAAAGATGGGGAAGGCCCGCTGGCGGTCTACCTCGACCCGAGCCTGCCTGCTCCCGAATACCACAGCCCGCTGGATTGGTGGCAAAAGAACCACAAAAATGTAGTCAACCGAGGCGATCTGGAAAAGACCGATTGCTTGCAATGCCACGATCCTGCCACCTCCTGCAACAACTGCCACAACTATGCCGGCGTGGACGAAATCGTTCCATAAGAAGTTCCATTGGTCGAGTAGGGCTGGGCGCTCTTACCAGCCTGTATCGAGACCAACAGGTTATTTGAAAACAAATTTTTTTGAATCATATGGTGTAGATGCGCCCCTCCAGAGTATGCGGGGCTACTCGACTACCAGCAAAAAACTATGACGACCACCTCTTCTCCCTCCCCTAAACCTTCCGCTTTTATCCCCCGCCGCCAGTTCATCCAGCTCGGCCTGTTGACCCTGGGTGCATCCTGGCTGGGGACCTGGCTGCAATCGAGGTTGTTCCCCTCCACCAGCACAACCGAGGAGGCCACACCGGTCTCGTTTCCATTGAGTGACCTGCCTGTGGGCGGGACAAAGTCCATCACCTATGGGGGGACGCCCGTCATGGTGTTGCGCACACCTGAAAGCCTGCGAGCCTTCTCGTTGATTTGTACACACCTGGGTTGTACGGTGCAATGGCAAACGGATAAGAATGAATTCTACTGCCCATGCCATGACGGTCGCTTCGATGAATTCGGTGACGTGCTGGCTGGTCCGCCACCCATCCCTTTGGAACAATTCCCCGTGAGTGTGGATGGGACCATGGTCATTGTCGGCGAGGCTTAATAATTATGAAACGCTTCCTGATTTTCTTCGGTTCATTGCTCCTGGTTACAGCCCTATTACTGGCCTTGATGCCCGCTTCAACAGCGAGCGCATTGCCTGAGTATTCATCACAAACCGGCGAACCCTGCGCCACCTGTCATGTCAGCCCATCAGGTGGAGGTCCGCGTGGACCGCGCGGGCAGGCGTGGGTGGCTTCGGGCAAACCCGGTGCAGTCCCCGATACGCTCCAGGCGCTGGAGTTGCTGGGTGTCGAACTGACCGTGGATCCGGCCTATTTCACGGTAACAGACCTCGAGGTCCCGGAGCCGGAAGCGTTGGAAACTACATTTGAGCAGGGTCTACCTCTGCACCGTTGGTTGAGAGATTATGATGGTAATTAGAACTTATCTGGCCAACAGGGTGCAGACTGTGGTCTATCTTATTAATTTCTGTCCCTTGATTGGTAAAGGATAACCTGCATGGAAAACTCCCCATCCCAGACTTCTAAATCGAAACTAACCCGTCGAGACTTTCTCAGACTCGGAACTGCAACGGTAGCCGCAGGGGTTGGCCTGACTGCATTACAACCAGCGCAGGAAACAATTGTGGCACAGCCTAAGACCGGCGAAGAAACCATCGTCAAAACGACCTGCGCACTGTGTCCCTCAGGCTGCGGGCTGGATGTACGCGTGGTGAACGGGAAGGCGGTCAAAGTGGAAGGCAACCCCCTGCACCCGCTCAACCAGGGCGTATGCTGCCTGAAGGGACAGACTTCCCTGGAAGTGCTCTACAGCCCGGAGCGTATCCAGCACCCGCGCCTCCAGACCGGCGCACGCGGTTCTGGGGATTGGAAGGAGATCTCCTGGGAAGAAGCGCTTGCCATCGTTGCGGACAAGCTCACGGAATTACGCAAGGCTGGAAAACCGCACAGCGTGGCGCTCATGCACGGAGAGCTGCGCGGGCAGATGCGCCAGGTTGTCAATCGCTTCATGCGTGCCTATGGCTCGCCGAACGTGATTTCACGTGAAAGTCTGGGGGAGGGCACAGCCCGTATGGCGCTGTGGCTCTCGCAAGGTGTGAACGCGTTGCCCGTCTACGATATCAATAATTCCAATTATGTCTTGTCCTTTGGTGGCAACCTGCTCGAATCCAGCCGCAACCTGATCGGTTACCTGGGCGCGGCGGCTTTCATGCGCCGCGGACGCCCGCAACGTGGCAAGCTGGTGGCGATCCATCCACGCCTTTCATTGACCGGCATCAAGGCCGATGAGTGGATACCGATCCGCCCAGGCACGTACGGCGCGCTGGCGCTGGGTATGGCTAACGTCATTATCAACAGCAAACTGTATGACGAAGCCTTCGTGCGCGACTTTACCTTCGGTTTCGAAGATTTCGAGGATGCAGAGGGGATTCCGCACCAGGGCTTTAAGTCACTGGTGCTTGAAACCTACACGCTCGAACGTGTTGCATCTATCACGGGTGTGTCAACCGATAAGATTGCCCGCATCGCTGGTGAGTTCGCCACCAACCGGCCGGCGGTGGCGGTGCTACCCACCGAACCGGGCGAACTCTCCACCGGCAACGCGCTCTATACCGCGCTGGCGGTCCATGCCTTGAATGCGCTGGTCGGTTCGATCGACGCCAAGGGCGGCGTGATCCTCCAGCGTTTCCCCGAACTGACGGAATGGCCTGCTTACTCCCTCGACGCGGTTGCTCGCAAAGGTGAAGCCCAGGAACGTTTGGATGGTGCCGGCACGCAATTCCCCCTGGCGCTATCAGCCTACCAGAACGTTCCGGAGCGTATCCTGGCGGGGCAACCCTACCCGTTGGAGCTGCTCTTCCTGCTGAATGCGAACCTGGTCTATGACCTGCCCAATGGTGGGCGCACTGTGGATGCCTTGATGAAAGTGCCCTTCGTGGTCAGTTTTGCCTCCACGCTGGACGAAAGCGCCGCCCAGGCAGATTTGATTTTGCCTGCCAGCACTTTCCTCGAAGTCTGGGGCGACGATTATTTGGAAGGTACGGGGTATGCCGGCATCTCCTTGCGCCGCCCGGTCGTCGAGCCCGTTCACGATACCCGCGATCCTGGTGATGTGCTGCTTGAGTTGGCAAAGCGACTGGGTGGCCCGGTCGCAACGGCCTTACCCTGGGCAACCTACAAAGACCTGATCATGGACCGTCTCTCCGGGTTCAATTGGGAGAAACTGGAAGCCAATGGCAACTGGTCCGAGCTGGTTTACTTCAACGCTGCTCCCGGGAGTCCTGCCTGGAAGGATGTGGTCGGTCGTGACCGCTTGAACGCTCCCAAGGATGGACGTTTCGACTTCTTCTCGCGCGAACTCTTCTCCCTGCTCGCTCCGGACTCCGATCAGGCCTGCCTGCCGCACTTCGACATCCCGGTCACCCTGGCCGATAGCAGCGCGAACGCTATCGAATATCCTTTCTTGTTGGTGACACAACCACTGTTTACACAGTCCCAGCAGTGGCAGGGTATCGTCCCGACCTTGCAGGAGAGCTACGGCCTGCAGGGGCATGTCAAATGGGACAGTTGGGTGGAAGTCAGTCAAAAGGCCGCGGAAACCCTTCATTTGGAAGATGGGGAGCGCGTTTGGGTCGAGTCGCCGCTTAGCCGGGTGCAGGCTACGGTGCGGGTCTATGCAGGCCTGTGGCCGAATGCGGTCTTCCTGCCGCCCGGTCTCGGACATCACACCTTTGTGCGCTGGGGTCGCAATTCCCCAGAGAACCTGGTTGTTGGCGCTAACTCCAACACATTGACTGAATTTGCCAGCGAACCGCTGACCGGTCTGGCCGTCGCCGGACCGGTGCGCGTACGGATTTATCGAGTGTAAGCAATGTTTGGAGAAACTGATTTTAGCAAACCAAGAATTTACTGTCATTGCGAGGAGCGCTCCTTGCGACGAAGCAATCTCATGGCAGCATTCAGCTTAATTTTCCCTAGAAGCGGGAGATTGCTTCGCTCCGTTCACAATGACAATGGAGGTAGGATATGCCCCGCTGGGGAATGGTAATTGACCTGGATAAATGCTTTGCCTGTCAGAGCTGCACCGCGGCCTGCCGCATGGAGAACAACACGCCCCCCGCCGGGAAAGACCAGGCCGATATGGGGCGCGCCATCCTGTGGAATGAAGTCCTGCCCTTCGTTGAAGGTGAGTATCCAAACATCCACACAACCATACTGCCGCGTCCCTGCATGCACTGCGACAATCCACCCTGCGTCAAGGTCTGCCCGGTGCAGGCTACGTACAAGAACGAAGAAGGCACCGTGCTGGTGGATTACGAGCGTTGTATTGGTTGCCGCATGTGTACGGTGGCCTGTCCGTATGCCGTGCGCTACTTCAACTGGTATCCGCCGGAGTGGCCGGAAGAGCTGAAAGCGCATTTGAACCCTGAACCGGAAGTGCAGCCCCGGCCCAAAGGCGTGGTCGAAAAATGCACTTTCTGTGTCCAGCGCTTGCGCAAGGCGCGTGAGGAGGCCGAAGCTGCTGGCCGTACTTTCAACGCCACGGACTACATCCCGGCCTGCGTGCAAACCTGCACCGGTCACGCGCGTTACTTTGGTGACCTGGACGACCCCAACAGTCTGGTATCCAAACTGGCCCACAGCCCGCGCGCCTACCGCATGTTTGAGGAACTTGGTACGCAGCCGAAAGTCTATTATTTGAAGCAAGGGTGATGACCATGGAACCGAAGAATCACTACACTCAAACAATCCTTGCTCCTGTGCGACGCGTCTCCACAGGTGATTACCTGCTTTGGGGCGTACTGCTCGCCCTGTTGCTGGCTGGCGGAGCTGCATTCACTTGGCAGTTCATCGAAGGCCTGGGTATCACCGGCATGAACCGCCCAGTCTACTGGGGTGTGTACATCACCAACTTCGTCTTTTTCATTGGTCTGGCGCACTCGGGCACTTTCATCTCAGCCATCTTGCGCATTGCCGGGCAGAGCTGGCGCGCCCCGCTCACCCGCGCTGCCGAAGCCATCACGCTCTTCAGCCTGCCATTCGGCGCGGGCTCCATCATCATCGACATGGGCCACCCGGAGCGCATCCTGAACCTGCTTTTCTACGGACGTTACCAATCTCCGATCATGTGGGATGTGACCGCAGTCAGCCTGTACATGCTTTCCAGCATCGTTTTCTTCTACCTTTCGCTCATCCCGGACATTGCCATAGCCCGCGACCGCCTGACGAATGTCCCGCGCTGGCAGCGCCGCATGTACGAAATCCTGGCGTTGGGTTGGAACCACAGCCCTGAGCAGTATCACCGCCTGGAAAAGGTGCTGGACGGCATGGCCGTCTTCATGACCATGCTGGTTGTGACCGTGCACACGGTCGTCTCCTGGTTGTTCGGTATGACGGTCCAACCCGGCTGGCATACCGCCTTGATCGGACCGTTCTTCCTGCTGGGCGCCATCCTTTCGGGAACGGCAGCAGTTGTCATCGTTCTGGCTGTGCTGCGCAAAGTCTATAAGCTGGAAAAAGTCCTACACATCGGGTTGTTCAATTCGCTACGCAAGCTCTTGATCACCTTCGTCCTCGGTTGGTTGTATATGATGATCGCTGAGCACCTGACCATCGGCTACAGCAGTATGACCGAAGAGATGGTCGTCCTGACCGACAAGTTCAGCGGCACCTATGCATGGATATTTTGGGGCATGGCCGCCTTTGTGTTTGGTATCCCGTTGCTGATCTTCATTTTCAAAGGTAAGAATAACGTCGGCTGGATGGTATTTGCCTCGGTGCTGATCAACATTGGCATGTGGATGGAACGTTATATCGTCATCATCCCCACCGAGGTCAGCCCGCGTATGTTGCATGTGATGGGACAGGGTAGTTATCTGCCGCAATTGCCCGAAATAATGATCACGGTTGCCTGTTTTGCCGGCATGTTCCTGCTCTATGCGGTCTTTACACGATTCTTTCCGATTGTCCCCATCTGGGAAACAGCGCAAGAAATTCCTGGCCGCGCCCATTCCAGCGGATCTTCGCCAGCCACTTCTCCGGCTGCCAGCGATTAACGCACACAGGAGTTTGATATGAATATTGGCGGTGTAGTTCACGCGTTTTTTGACAATGCTGGTCCCGGCGGCGTGTTTGTCTTGTTGGTGATCGTTGTGGCCTGCATAACGTATTTTCTCCTGACACGTTGGATTGTGGCACCTGGCAAAGAACAAGAAACAACCATTCCCAATGAACAACCTGTGAGCATGGACGCATGAAACAAAGAATTCTGATCCCCATCCTGCTCTTCCTGTCGATCCTGTTGCTGACCGTTTCATCTGCCTCCGCATCTTCCCCATCCCGGGGTTTGCCAGGCGGAACCGAGGGACAGACTCTCGTCCCCGGCAATTACTGCGTTTCCTGCCACCTGGCGGACGACCCTCGTCTTGCCACCGTTACCGTGTGGACTGGGGATATTGGCCGCGAAATCAACAGCCCCTGCCCGGCGGCAACCAAGATCCACGAGGAACTCTATTACACTGAACGATTGATGCTCATGATCGATCGTGCCGAAGGATCGGTCGGCGCTCTGCCGGAAAAAGCCCAATCCCGCCTGGATAATTATACCCAGCGCTACAGCCGCATGCTGGATACCCCGGTCACCAGCCTGGACGCCTTCGTCAGCGAAGCGCAAAGTACGCGCTACCAGATGAACAAGGCTTATAAAGTCTTGAACGATATGGCGGAAGCTGCCAAGCTGCGCACGGTGTTGATCTATGCAGCTGTGATTACGCTCATTGTTCTTGGTTCGCTGGCCTGGGGTCTCTATAATACGCGCGCCATTCGAGTGGGGATCGTCAGCAAATCATGGGGGACCTTCTGGAGGGTCCTGTTCGTGTTGGCGGTGCTGGTTTTCTTTGCCCTGCCCATCTTCCGCGTGCCCACGGTCGAAGTGGAAATGGCTACCGCCGAGCAGCAGGCCGCACAGACTACCTTGGACACCGCCCAGCGTGCCGCAGATGCCGCCGACCGTGCCCAGGCGCGCGCCTGGATGCTGGCGCGCGTTGGAGCAGCCTGGAGCGAACTTGACCCCGTCCAGGCGCAAAACCCTTTGAACGAATCGCTTGATGCCTTGGATACAGCCCGTGCAAACGAAACAGCGTTATGGGGTCAAAGCCTGGCCGTACAAGAGGTCACAGTCGGAACCAAGATAGAAATGGAATCGGCCGGCCTGATCACAGCCGATTTGAATGCCGCCCGCGCCCGGGCATGGGCCATCCCGCTCATTGCTGTGGAATGGAATAAATTTGACCCTATCAAGGCTGAAGGGCTTTTGTTGGCCGAACAGGAAACTATCGCGAGCCAGGCCGGTCTCTATCGTGATCTGCAACTGCGTGGACTGGCGCTGGCCTGGGCAAAAATAGATCCTGCCAATGTTGCATCAATCACTGCGCAAATTGATGACCCGTCCCTGCGCGCTTGGACCTTTCGTGAACTGGCGATGCTGACCAGCAACAACTCTCTCTTCGATCGCGCTGTCGAAGCAGCCCGGATGATCGAAGATCCCGTCCAGCGGGCACGTGCCTTGCGTGAAGTCGGTGTGTCCTCCGGCAATTCCACCCTTTTCGATGAAGCCCTGGTCGCACTCGATGGCGTATCTGGCGAGTCGTTGGCCTATGCCTTGAGTGACCTGGCAGCTGCATCGGGAAATGACGCGCTTACCGCACAGATCGACCCGGCTGATCCAGAGGCTCGTACAAGCGCATTGCTTCGGATGGGAGAATATCAGTCTGCTTGGGAAGCCTCAGGTGGGATTGTCGATCCCTATGAAAAGGCGCGGTCTCAAGCTGCCATAGCCAGCGCCTGGGAGAATACAGAGGCTGCCCTGCAAATTTCCGTACCGTTGTACCGGGATCTGGCCTTGCGCGATGTCATTCGAAAAACAGGAAATGCGGCACTGGTCGATTCCATCTCATCGGCTTACTATAAAGTCCAAGCGTTGACTGCGCTGGGCGATTATGAAGCTGCAAGCCAGTTAGCCGGTAACCTGGGTGATACTTATCCGTTGGTCGAACTAGCTGTATCTCTGGCGAAGGTAGATCAACAGGCTGCCTTGTCCCTGGTCGAGCAGATGGACCGTGAAGCTGACAAAGCCATTGCTTTACGTGCCCTTGCTGTTGCTTCGCGAGACCAGGCGTTCGTTGCACAAGCGCAAGGCATGGCCCTGGCTGCGCGGGTGCGCGGGGACTCGCTTGCCCCGGTACAAGCATCCCTCGATCTGGCACAGGCGCTTTGGACAGCGGATATATCCAATGCGAAGACCGTTCTCCAGCAAGCATACGAGGCAGCGCAGCGCATTGCAACGAAATAATATTTCAGGATGTCGTTCTGAGCGACCGTAGGAAGCGAAGAATCTTCTCTCGTCCAGGATGCTTATGTAATTAGAGATTCTTCGTTGCTATGCTCTTAGAATGACATTAGAGAGAAGAGGTTTAGAAATAATGGATATTCTCGCGATCACCCGCATCATCGCCAGCCTTGGCCTGGTGCTTGGTCTCCTGGGGATCATCTTGAAACTCAGGGAAATCATGAACCGGCCGTTCAAGAATGACCTCGCACGGGAACGCGGGAACATGTGGCGGGGGATCTTATTCGCCTTCACACTGGGCATGGCTCCCTGGGAAAAAGAATCCACGCGCATCCATTGGATTGCTTATTTGCGCGGCATTTTTTTCCATATCGGCATCTTTATGGCTTTCGGTGTGTTGTTGGTAAGTCCCTGGCTGGATTTATTGCCCGATTTAGTGGTCTGGCTGGCTTTGGCGGTGACCGGTTTTGGCGCGTTGTTCGGTTTAGCGGGCATTATCATGCGTTTGGCTGGCCCCAATGAACGCGCCCTGAGCCTGCCGGACGATTATGCCTCCGTATTTCTCACCTCCCTGTTCATTGCATTGGCCTTTGCAGTATTGCTCTGGCCGTCAGTTTTGCCCGTCTTCTATTTGGTTACAGGTATCATGGGAGTTTACATCCCGCTCAGTAAAATCCGCCATTGTGTTTATTTTTTCTACTCGAAGTTCTTCTTCGGAATGGGGTTTGGCCGCCGGGGAGTGATCGGCCAGTCTAAAGGAAAATATGCGGAATAGAGGTAGAGCATGTTCAACGACAAATTCAACGACGAACGCTTCGAACTCACGGATGAAAAGGCTGCTCTCGCCATCGATGTTTTACGTCAACGTCTCAACCGCCAACTGGAAGCCTCGCTGGAGGTCTGTGTGCGTTGCGGCGTATGCGCCGATTCATGTCATTATTATGTTTCGAACCCCAAGCCTGAACATGTACCGGCCTATCGCGCCGAGCAACTGAGGAAGGTTTATCGGAAGCTGTTCGATCCGGTAGCGGGAGCAGCCCCAGGCTGGGTCGGAGCGGCGGAACTCGATCAGGAGCTGGTCGAAAAGCTGGTGATGACGGCCTTCGGTTCCTGCACCATGTGCGGACGCTGCGTCATCAATTGCCCGATGGGCGTGGACACGCGCCAGATCGTCCGTACCGCGCGCGCCATGTTGACCGCCATCGATATGACGCCCGAAGGCCTGAAAGCCACGGTCGACGTCCATCTCGAAACGGGCAACAACATGGGCGTCACCGCGGAGGATTACGTCGAAACCGTCAAATGGATGGAGGAGGAACTGCAGAGCGAACTGGGCGACTCCAGCATCACCATCCCGTTCGACAAAAAGCACGCGCGCGTTGTCTACACCTTCAATCCGCGCGAAGTGAAATATTTTCCTTACCTCATCCAGGCAGCGGCCAAGATTTTCCACGCTGCCGGTGAAGACTGGACGCTCAGCACCGAGAGCTGGGACGCTACCAATTACGGCCTGTTCTCCGGCGATGACGCTGCCGCCCGCCAGATCGCAGCCAACCTGGACGCGGCGGTCAACCGCCTGGGTGCCCAGACGTTGGTGATGGCCGAGTGCGGACACGGTTACCGCTCCCAGCGCTGGGAAGCGGAGAACTGGATTGGTCATCGTTACCCATTCGAAGTGATGAGCTTTGTGGAATTACAGGCACAATACATTCAGGAAGGCCGCTTGAAACTGGACCCGACCCGCAACCCAAAGCGAGTGACGTATCACGATCCCTGTAACCAGGCACGCAATGGCGGTATTATCGAAGAGCCACGTTATATCCTGCGTCACACTGTCATGGATTTTGTGGAAATGGAGCCGCATGGCGCTGAGAACTACTGCTGTGGCGGGGGTGGCGGTATGCTCTCGATGACCGAATTCGCCAGTGAGCGCAAGGCAGCTGGAAAAGCCAAAGCCGACCAGATTTTGGCAACCGGTGCGGAGATCGTTGTCACTTCCTGCCATAATTGTCTCGATCAACTGGATGAAGTCAAACGCCATTACAAGCTCAAAGTCAAAGTGCAGAACCTGAGCGAATTGGTTGCCAATGCGATCGTCTGGCCGGCTAAACCGGTGGAAGAGAGTGATGAGCAAAAGAAAAGCGAGTAGGAGGCCGTATTGATGTCAAGCGAGGAATTTACCGGCAAGAAAGTCCTGGTCGTTGCTACCTTCGGCTCTGCCAATCCTGAGCGTTGCCCGGGGCCGTTCGTATTTGCCGGAGAAGCTGTCAAAGCTGGCGCTGAGGCGGGGATTGTGTTTGTTTTGCAGGCACCGTTGATCTTGAAACAGGGCGTTGCAGAAAACCTGCGCGCCAAGCAGGGCGGGCGCACAATCCGCGAGTTTATCGACGAAGCCCTGGCGCTGGGCGTGAAGTTCTACGTATGCGATACTGCGTTGGCGCTGTGCGATATGACGCCTGAAGATTTGATCGAAGAAGTCGATGACCTGGTTGGGCCCAGCTTTTTGATTAAAGAAGGCATGAAGTCTGATCTGGTCCTTTCATTCTAACCAACATGCAAAATAATTTGGAGGTAGTATGTTCATCGTAACAATCGATATCGAAAAATGTGAAGCCTGCGGAGATTGTGTCGAAAATTGCCCGGAGCAAATGATCACCATCGTTGAAGAAAATGGCAAGAAATACGCCTTGTTTACGGGTGACCCGGATGCCTGCATCGGGTGCTTATCCTGTGAAGCTTCCTGTGAAAAAGGTGCGGTAACAGTAACTGAATTGTAGATTTTTCCCGGTTCGTTTAATGCGTTATTGTAATGTCTCGACAGGAAGCTCTCGCATTTCCTCGCCTGGTGGTTGCAGCACCCCAGGGGCGTAGTGGGAAGACAACCGTTTCATTGGGGTTGTGTGCGGCGTTTAAGGCACGTGGGCTTGCCGTCCAACCCTTCAAGAAGGGTCCCGATTACATCGACCCCTCCTGGTTGAGCGAGGCTGCCGGACGTTCCTGCCATTCCCTGGATCCATTCTTTCATGAAAAGCCCGAAGCACTTCTCCGGGCTTTTATACGTCCCGCGCAGTCTGCGGATCTGAGCCTGATCGAAGGCAATCACGGGCTGTTCGACTCTTTCGATGAAACCGGCAACGGCAGCACGGCTGCGGTTGCGCGTACGTTGGATGCACCCATTCTCCTGGTGGTCAATGCCGCGCGTATCGGTCGCAGTGCAGCGGCCATCGTACATGGCTGCCAGACTTTCGAATCAGGGACGAGCATCGCAGGCGTGGTGCTCAACAATATTGCGCATGGGCGCCACGAGACCCGTATCCGCCAGGCGGTTGAGAGTCATTGCCACATCCCTGTAGTTGGCGCGATTCCCCGCGATGAAAACCTGACCATTCCAGACCGCCACCTGGGACTTGTCCCGCGCGCGGAAGAAGATGCGCATCTGCCTGCCATCACGGCCTGCCGGAAGGCCATCGAGCGTTATCTCGACCTGGACTCGATTCTGGAAATCGCCCGATCTGCGCCTTCCCTTCCCGTTTGGGATCAATTGCAAATTTCAGAGATATCTTCACAATTCCCTCCTGTGAAAATCGGCGTCCTGCGAGACCGGGCCTTCACCTTCTATTATCCGGAAAACCTGGAAGCCCTGAAAGAAATGGGCGCCGACCTGGTCTTCATTGACGCTTTTCATGACACCGAACTACCGCCTGTGGATGCCCTCTACATGGGCGGTGGTTTCCCTGAAATGTTTATGGACGAGTTATCTGCAAATGTTTCTCTACGCGCCTCAATTTGCAAGGCGGTGGAACAGGACTTACCGGTCTATGCGGAATGCGGCGGACTGATGTACCTGTCGCAGCGTATCGTTTGGGGGGAACGGTCTGCCGAGATGGTTGGAGCGCTATCCTGCACAATCGAAATGACCGGCAAACCTCAGGGTCATGGCTATGTGATTGCCGAAGTAAAGGAGCAGAATCCCTTTTTTAGGCCGGGCACGGTTGTGCGAGGCCACGAGTTCCATAATTCACGCCTCGTTGCGACATCGGCCGGGGATAATGGCGACCCTGCCCTCGTCACTGCCTACCAGCTTACGCGCGGCAACGGCCTGGGAGATGGTCGCGATGGAATTGTCTATCGCAACGTGCTCGCTTCTTACACTCACCTGCACAACGGGGGAGCGCCGGATTGGGCATCCGGGGTCGTTCGTGCAGCTCAATGTTATCGAGAATCCTGCCGACAGGTGGAGCCATAATGGAAATGCGTTACGCATCTATGCCGCTCCTGATGATTGGGATCAACCATAAGGTCGCTCCCGTGGAGGTGCGCGAACGTCTGGCGTTTGGGCCGGAACGTGTTCCGCTTGCCTTGCGCGAATTGACGCAGGGTGAAGCCGCCGGGATCGAAGAAGTGGTTTTGCTTTCCACCTGTAATCGCACCGAATGTTATGTCTGCACCTGTGATGGATCGCGCGCAGAGGCGCAGCTGTATGATTTCCTGAGCCGGCATGCCGCGTTGTCTGTGGACCAGTTACAGCAAATCGTGTATGTTCTGCGAGGTACGGAGGTGGTTGCACATCTGATGCGGGTGGCAGCCGGCCTGGATTCGCTGGTGTTAGGAGAGAACGAAATCCTGGGGCAGGTGCGCTCCGCGGCAGAGATGGCGCAGGCTGCCGGGACGACTGGTCCGATCCTTGCGACGCTTTTTCGTTATGCGCTCCAGGCTGGAAAACGTGCGCGCGCCGAAACGGAAATCGGGCGGGGCGACATTTCGGTGGCGAGCGTGGTCGTCGAACTGGCCGGGCAGGTCTTCGGTCCGTTGACTGATCGCACGGCGCTTTTGATCGGAGCCGGGAAGATCAGTGCGATCACAGCACGGGCCCTGGTCAAGGCCGGGTTGCGCTGCGTCCTGATCGCCAACCGGACTTTCGAAAAGGCACAAAAATTAGCCCGAAACCTGCATGGTACGGCAGTCCACTTCGATGCCTTGCAGGATGTCCTGACCCAGGCCGATATTGTCATTTGCTCGACCGGTGCGCCGCATATCGTCTTGCATGCGGATGCGGTGGCGCATGCGCAGCGTGCACGTGGAGACCGTCCGTTGCTGGTAGTGGACCTGGCCGTGCCGCGTGATGCCGACCCAAAGATTGTGTCCATTCCAGGTGTCCGTTTATCGAACATCGATGATTTGGAAATCATTGTAAAAACCAGCCACCCATTGACAGCCTCCATCTGCCAGGAGGTGGAAGCCATCGTCCAGCAGGAATTCGATAGTTTTTATCATTGGTACGGTTCCCGCCGCTGTGTGCCGGTCATCCAGGCTCTGAATAGCAGGGCAGAAACTATTTACCAGGCGGAGGTCGAGCAAACCCTGCGCCGTTTGGGCCCCTTAACGCCGCACCAGGAAAGCCTGGTACGGGCCATGGGGAAGGCCATCGCTGGCAAACTGCTGCATCAACCGATCGTTCATCTACGGGAATTATCGTTGGATGAAGACATCTCCACATATCTTGATTTTATTCAAGACCTATACGGTATTCGATGAAACTTCCATTGGTCTCTAACATCGCCAATTTCTTCCCGAAATTGCGAACAAGGTCTGAGAAGCAGGCTGCTAAGGAAAGTCATCCTTTTCGTGTCGTTCAAATCGAAGTCACCAGCCGCTGTAGCACGGGCTGTGTTTTTTGCCCGCATGATGCCTTGTCAGACCGTTGGGTCGATGGGGATATTTCGCTGAGTGTCTACAAGGATCATATCGCGCCTCATCTGGATTTATTCGAGTTGGTGTATTTACAGGGTTGGGGAGAACCGATGTTGCATCCGCACCTGTGGGAGATGTTGAGCATGGCCCAGGCAAAAGGTTGCCGCACCGGTTTTACGACCAACGGTACCTGGTTGGAGGATGAACAAAATAATCGTCTGCTCGATATGGGGGTGGACCTGATCTCCGTTTCCTTCGCAGGGACGGCTGCTTCCATGCACGAGTCTTTGCGGACAAACTCCAAATTCCCCAAGCTGTGTCAGAACTTCGAGAATCTGGCAAATCTCAAGAAACAACAAGGAAACGATCATCCCTGGCTGGAGTTGCATTTCTTGATGACGCGCGCCAATATAAGCGAGTTTCCATCTCTGGTCGAGTTGGCGGCATCATTAGGGGCAGATGAAGTTGTGGCTACGAATCTCACTTATTCCCCCAACCTGGCTCTGGATAGCCAGCACATTTTTGGCGAACAGCCCCTTCCTGCGGATATCGAGATCGTCGACCAGGCCAAGAAAACTGCCAATCGGCTGAACATTCCCTTGCGGGTCTACCCCTTGCAAACGGAACCGCAGACACTTGTATGCGATGCAGATCCGGTCAATGCGGTATACATCAATCATCATGGGGATGTGACCCCGTGTGTCTATCTGGGGCTTACCGTGCAAGGCCAGATTCCACGCTTTTACCAGGGTGAGTCATATCCATATGATACGGTTTCCTTTGGTACTGTCTCTGCCGGCCTGGATCAAGCACTTCATGGAAAAAAACGGGAAATGTTCATTTCAGCGTTTAAACGACGTAACGTGAGTGGCAATCCACTGGCCATGTTTGCTTATATGACAGACCAGGAGCGTGAGGCTGAATTGCCACTTCCACCCGAACCCTGCCGGTATTGTTATAAGATGTTGGGGGTGTAGTGTAGTTGTTATTCATTCCAGAAATTCCATAGAAGAGGTTTGTAAATGCAAAATAACAAAAATAACGATCAAGACGTAAAAAAACAGGATGATCAAGCCTGGCATGCACTGACACTTGACGATGTGCTCCGGCATCTCGAAGTACAGGAAGATGGTTTGAGTTCAGAACAGGCTGCCCGACGTTTACGTCAATATGGGCAGAACCAGTTGCAGGAAGCGCCGCGCCCTACCTTCTGGCATATGTTATGGGAGCAGTTGAACAACTTCGTGGTCATCCTGCTGATCGTTGCTTCGATTGTCTCAGCACTTTTAGGCGATTACGTGGAAGCCGCCGCCATCATGGCGATTGTCGTTTTGAATGCAATGCTTGGTATCGTTCAGGAGCAGCGCGCTGAAGAAGCATTGGCGGCACTCAAACGTCTTGCAGCGCCAGATGCGCAGGTTTTGCGGGATGGCAGGCGGCAGACGATCCCTGCACGCGATCTGGTGCCTGGCGACATTGTTTTTCTGGAGGCAGGCAACTATGTCCCGGCCGATGTGCGCCTGCTGGAAGCGGTGAACCTGCGCATCGAGGAGGCCTCCTTGACCGGTGAGTCCCTGCCGGTGCAGAAGAGCGCTGTCACGGTCATCGATAAGGACGTGCCCATCGGCGACCGCAAAAATACGGCTTTTATGGGCACACTGGTATCCTATGGGCGCGGACGCGGCGTAGTGGTTAGCACAGGGATGCGTACACAACTTGGCTTGATTGCTACCATGCTTCAAACCGTGGAGACGGAGGAAACCCCGCTTCAGCGTCGTCTTGATCAATTGGGAAAGACACTGAGCATCGCCTCATTGATTTTGGTCGCGATTGTGTTCATTGTGGCCCTGATCAACTATACGGAAATTGGCCAATTGTTTTCCGAGCCACTGGGTTACTTCAAGGAATTCGCGTCGGAGATCACGGAAGTATTCATCATTGCCGTCAGCCTGGCGATTGCAGCTGTGCCGGAAGGGCTACCAGCGGTTGTGACTATCAGCCTGGCGCTAGGGATGCGTGAGATGATCCGCCGCCACGCTCTCATCCGCAAGCTGTCCTCCGTTGAGACGCTTGGATCTGCCACCATAATCTGTTCCGATAAGACCGGTACCCTGACTCAGAACGAGATGACTGTTACGCGTCTGTGGGCAGATGGGCAGTTTGTGCATGTCACCGGGACGGGTTACGCCCCGGAAGGCGATTTCCTGGTGGGGGGTAAAAAGGTCGATATTGCGCAATATCCCGCAATCCTGACATCCCTTTGGCTGGGCGTTTTGAATAATGATGCCGATATCGAAATCACTGGCGTAACCGAAGGTCAGCAGACCTATCGCATTGTAGGTGACCCGACTGAGGGCGCCTTACTGGTGGCGGCGGCCAAGGCTGGCGCAGCGCCTGTAGAAGTCAAACAGGCATATCCGCGCGAGAACGAAGTGCCTTTCGATTCTGAACGCAAGCGCATGATCACTATCCATGATGTGAGTGAGCCACGTCCGGAGGACATCTCCCCATTCTATGATAACAAAATGAAACATTGGGATGTCATTGCCGTCAAAGGCGCGCCGGATATCGTGCTTGAATTGTGTTCCCAATACCAAGCGATGGACGACCAGTCCAGACCATTGACTGAAGAACAACGCCAGCGCATTCTGGCAGCTAATGATGAAATGACTAAAGATGCTTTGCGTGTATTGGGTGTAGCCTATCGCATTGAAAAAGAAGCTCCCAGTCAGAATGGCAACCTCAAGGCTGAAGAACTCGAGCATGACCTCGTCTTTGTAGGCCTGCTGGGCATGATCGATCCGGCACGCCTGGAGGTTAAGCCTGCGCTTGAACAGGCGCGTGAAGCTGGTATTCGTACGGTGATGATTACTGGCGACTACCCCAACACGGCACGTGCCATTGCCGAGTCTATCGGTTTGATGAAACACCGTAAGGGGGTGCTGACCGGCGCGGAAGTAGACAAAATGAGTGATGAGGCCTTGCGTGGCGTGATTGAGGAAACCGCTGTCTTTGCACGTGTCTCGCCCGAGCACAAAATGCGCATCGTGGACGCGCTACAGGCCAACGACGAAATCGTTGCCATGACAGGTGACGGTGTCAATGATGCCCCAGCGATCAAGCGCGCTGATATCGGCGTGGCCATGGGCATTACCGGTACCGATGTGGCCAAGGAAACTGCCGATATGGTGTTGACCGATGACAACTATGCCAGCATCGTTTCTGCCGTGGAGCAGGGACGCATTATTTACGCGAACATCCGCAAGTTCGTCTTCTTCCTGCTCTCCTCCAATGTGGCTGAGATCATGATCATCTTCCTGGCCACGCTGGCGGGTCTACCCGCCCCGCTGACGGCCATCCAATTGTTGTGGCTCAACCTGGTAACCGACGGCGCGCCTGCCCTGGCGCTGGCTATGGAAAAAGGCGACCCGGACATTATGAAACAGAAGCCGCGTGCTAAGAACGAACCGATCATCAATCGCAGCATGAGCCTGGGTATCTTGATCCAGACGATCACCCAAACCTCGGCTGTACTGGCTGCCTTTGGTCTGGGGCTGTACTGGCATATCGATCAGGTACTCCCGGCAGGTGTCAACCCCATTCTTGGCCTGCTCCAGCATGATTGGCGTAGCGTAGATGTTCAGACAGCAGAGACGATGGCATTCCTGACTCTCTCGTTGTGCGAGTTGTTCCGTGCCTACACTGTCCGTTCGGAACGCGCTTCGTTATTTACGATCGGCGTTTTTTCCAACAGGTACATGCAATATGCAGTTGGACTGTCAATATTTCTTCTCTTGCTGGTATGTGCTGTCCCCTTCTTGCAACCGATTTTCAATACCCATTTCCTGAATTTGAACGAATGGTTGATCGTGCTGGGGCTGGCGCTCATCCCAGCCGTCTCGGAGGAAATTACCAAGTTCTTTTTGCGTATGTCTGACCGGAAAGCCAGATAATCGGTCAAGGAAAGCAAACTCGTTGACAGAATGGCCACAGTGCATGGAAGTACCGCACCTTCCGTGCACTGTGGCTTATTTACAGGATGATCCGAGATTAACTTTTTACAGGAACAGCAGGTTCAATGACTTGCCAGCTGCCATCTGGAAGTTGTAATTCGTTCAGCCATGTTCTGGCCACGCTGTTGAGCAGGTAACGATCCGGAGCATCCGGACCTATGATGACCAGCGGGTAGTTCAATTGAGCGGCAAAGTCGACAAGCGGCTTCTCGCCGGCTGTCATCTGCTCATCTTGCATGTATCCTGTCACCACCAAATCCAGCAAATGTTGGTGGAAACAACGCGATAACTCGACCTGGTACATGCCCTCGCATAACTTGAAGGCAACATTTGTGAAGTCACCCAGTTTGGGTTCGAAATACTGACGCAGTTCAAGCTCAAGTTGCATTAGCAGTTTTGGGGTAACAGGTTGTGGTTCGCCGTCTTTCCGTAAAGACGGGTAGACCATGTCCCGACGCAGGCTATATGGCGAATTCAACCAGTGACAGATCGTCAATTGCCAATCATTCCTGCGCACTAATTCCAGCGCAAAGTCGAATGCCCATTCGTCGGTCTGGGAAAAATGGGTGCATAAGCCTATCTTTTTCATGGGATACTCCTTACTTGCCAGGTATGACTGGCGTATGCTTGGTTGGTTTCTTCTTGGTAATAGGTGTGACAGGTGCTGCACAGCGCCAGTTCCGGTTTGTCCTGTTTGAGCGCCTGCTCCTGGTGGCATTCGAGGCAGCGGCCGTGCATGGCATCTACATAAGAAGGTGCAAACATATTGAAAACGGTCTGCTCACTGGCAGGAAACATCGAGTCATGGCAGTCCTGGCAGATTACTGCTGTAAGTTTGACATGTTCTTGTGTATGGCATTCCTGGCAGCTTTTATTCCCCCCCAGAGCTTGTTGATGGAGGTTGTGGTTGAATATTGACGTAGCTTGGTGGTAATCGGCATGACATTGCCAGCAGGCTGTTGCTTCATCCTCTGGTAAATCCAGGTGGTGGCAGGTCTGACAGTCGCTTTCCCCTGTCGTTTCATTGGTCAATCGATCTTGGTGTTCCAGGTGGGGGAACTCCACTATATAACCGGATTTGTTCCCGTTGATATGTAACGTTTCCCAACCGGTTGCAGCCGACACCGGACTTGCAGGAAAATTGCTTTTCAGTGACAGGATCGGCAGCGTCAGCGCGATAATAAAAATGGCAAATCCGCTTCGGCGGGCAACCACAGCGCGTAGCCACGAATTCTGAAACTGGCCTGCCCTGCTGGATGCGGGAATTGGCGCTTCACTTTCTAGATCCTTCGACGCGCTCAAGGCAACGCCCTTGGCCTGCTCTTCGTATAACTGCAAGTTCTCAGCGAAAAACAGGTATAGCAAAACTGCCGCTGCTGGGATGGCAAAGGCAATGGCTGTTTCCCCAAGTGACGGAATATAATTCGTGCCCTCAGCCCGGTACATGGTAAACATGCTGAGCGACATGCGCTGGCTCATAATGCCCAGGATTCCCAGGATGGCTCCGGTCAGCAAGCCTTCGCGGGTCTTGCGTATTCTGTCGATGCTGAACAATATAATGGGCAGGAAACCTCCCAGCAGGATTTCGGCCAGGAATAGGATACTTTGCCAGGATCCATCGATTTCGCCCGGTAACACTCCTCGGATCAATTGATCGCTCAATCTCAAGGCCAGGTAGAGTCCCAGCGGCAGGATGGCTCCCTTTGCCAGGCGGGTCAGCAGATCGAAATTTAATTCCCGCTTGAACCAGCGCTCTACGATGAACCCTTCCACAATCAAGGCCAGCATGCCGGCTGCAATAGCGCTGGTGAAGAACATATAGGGAATCCACGGGCTGTACCATAATGGATGTACCCGGTGTGGCATGATCAAGAATAGTGATCCCAGGGAGGATTGGTGTAATGTGGAGAGGATAATCCCTGCAATGATGATTGGCAGGGTCAATCGGTGTAACCAATAAGTAATGATCTTGAAAATCGGATGGCGAAACCAGGGGTGTTCCAGAATGACCGGGGAAAATTCCAATACCAGTACTGAGAAATATAGCATCACACACCAGGCGATTTCGAACATCACCGAATGGTGTTGCCAGTTGATGATAGGCATGTAAATGTGCCAGGGCAGACCCAAATCAAAAATAAGCGAGACGATAAAAGAGCCATAGCCCAATAAGGCGAGCAGAATCGCCCTTCGTAGTATAGGGCGGTATCTCTCCAGGTGGAAAATATGCACCATCGCTGCCAGAGTGAATCCGCCTCCTGCCAGGGCTACGAAGACCAATTTGAAGGCAATCCACAAGCCCCAGGGGGCAGAATCGTTCAACCCAGTTGCAGCTCCCAGTCCGTTTGCGAAGCGGATGACCGACGCAACCAACCCGACCAGGGCAATCGCCCACAAGCCATCCTTGATCCATGTACGTGTTGTATCGTTCACCTTATTGCTCCTCGCCTGGTTGGCTTGTACGCGCTTTTCGTGCCGCTTCTGCCTGCATGCGTCGCTCGATGATCCAGAAGAGGCCGGTCATCAGCCCGGCTACGCCGATGGTGATGGCTGGTACCTTGCTCAGCCATTCCCAGGTCAATTCCGGCATTGGCTCCTCGATGGGCGTCCCATGGTAACCGAGGAAATCGAGCGGGACATGGGAGATGTACATCACTGCGGTGCCGCCGACTTCCTGCGCGCCATACACGATCGGAAGATAGATATGTGCTGCTTCCTTCAAACGTTGATTCGCAATGGCAAGCAGCTCGCTCCTTTCGCCGAAGGTCAAGACCTTTTCAGGGCAGGTTTCTACACAGGCAGGTAATTGTCCCTGCTCGAGACGGCTGTAGCACAGCGTACATTTTTGGACAAGCGGGGCAGGTGAATCCCACTCGTAGCGCGGAATGCCGAAAGGACAGGCCATCATGCAGTAGCGACAACCCATGCATTTTTGACTGTCGTACAAAACCACTCCCTCAGGTGTGCGATACATCGCTCCCACCGGACAGGCCGAGACGCAGGCCGGTTCCAGGCAGTGACGGCAGAACTTGCGCACGAACCCGCCCTCAGGACTTTCTACGATCGAGGACCAACGGCGCGCCGACAGGCCATCGGGGGATTGCTGGATCATGAAGGTTGATGCACCCAATTGGTTCGTTTCTGTGCAGGCTTCGATACATTTGTTGCAGCCTGTGCAGCGAGTCACGTCAACTAAAATGCCGACCTGTTTCACATTGCCGATCATATTTTCCTCCCTTGTGGTCCATGCAGGGTTTGCACTACTTTACTGCCACCCTGGGGCACGAAATGCCATGCTACCTCTGTGCCCAGACGGATGAGCGGGTAGAGCACGCAATGTGCAATTTTCGTGAATGGAGCGAGCATTGCCAGAACCATCCCATTGATTGTGTGGAAGAGCATCAGGCCATCATAGGGAATCGGATTCCAGGAACGACCCGCCAAAAAACCGGAGATGAATATATTCAGCAGAATAAGGAGTAACAGATAATCGATAAATTTGCTCAATCTTCGTGAACCGATTGCGTAGATTCGATATAACAATAATACGCTGATTCCGAAGATGCCAACCGCTGTCAAGACATCCAGGATGGGTTTCGAGATGGCTATCCATGAGAAGCCAACATTAGCTTCCAGGATATCTAGATGGTTGCGTAAGAACAGGGATACGACCAGAATGCCGATATGCAAACTAAACGAGGCAATACTGTATCCTGCCCGGTTGCGATGCAGCCGGTTAAACGGGAGCAGCCATGAGAAGGTTTGGAGCGCAATTTGCTTAAATGGTAGGCGCTTGTCTCCAGCACGGTGGATGGCCGAAACAATGTCCCAGGTTGTCAAAACGATCAGGCGCAGTAGCCCTAGGATCACGAAAGTCAGGACGAAAAGGAATACAGGTCCTTTTGCAAGTGTCATCCAGGTAGGCATAATGAGAGGGACCTCCAACTTTATGGATCTTCTTAAAGAACGATTGCACGAAGCACCAGGTCGTGCACACCGACGATTTGAACCGGGAGCTTGTGATATTCAACCAACTCGCGCAGTTGTTTCTTGCAATTTGCACATGGCGTGGCAACAATTTGTGCTCCGCTGGCTCGAATTTGTTCCGCTTTGACTTTACCCGACACTTGCATACGGAAATCGTAGATTTCATCCAATGAAACCAACCCACCGCCGCCGCCACAACAGTAATTTTCTTTACCGCCGGGTTTCATTTCGACAAAGTCCTCGACAAAGCTGCGCAACAATTGGCGTGGCTGGTCTATAATCCAGCCTGAGCGGGCGATGTTGCACGGATCGTGGTAGGTAACACGTTCTGTGACTACACCCTTTTTCAACTGCACTTTTCCCTGCCGAACTGCTTGTTGAGTAAGTTCCAGGATACTAACCACAGGCAATTCTCGTCCATTCGCGAATGTAGGAACAAATTGCCGTGCTGAACGAGCTGCATGGCCGCATTCGCCAATTAGAATCTTTTTAGCTTTTAGTCGGTGCGCTTCTTCTACAAGTTTCTGGATGATACGTTCCAAAGCCCAATCGTTGTAAAACAGGCCATAGTTGATGCCGTCGAAATATTTGGAACCAATTGTCCAGGATACACCAGCGGCTTGAAGCGCAGCCGCATTGCCCATGAGGGTATCAGCTTCCATCAAATAATCACTAACTGCCGGGAAGAAGATGTATTCCGATCCTTCTTGATCGACAGGAAAATCTACCGGTTTTCCTGTTAGTTCTTGCAACTCTTCTTGCAAGAACTCGATGTTGTCTAAAAGAGCAGGTAGCGGGATGGCCGAGGTGTTTGCGGTAGCGCCTTCCAACTGCTCTCGCACAGACACCACCAATCCTTTGGGCGCGATGCCTGCTTCGCTAAGCACATAACGACCCAGGTGGGCGAGTAAACCATGGTCAATGCCCATTGGGCATTCAATCGTGCATCGACGGCAGGCAGTGCAGCGATAAAAGAGCTCAGCCATTTCATCGATTTTTTCGTTGCTTAATGGATTTTTGGGCAACAAGTGGCCGAACATCTTCCTGTCATCTGAAAAATATTGTCTATATACATCTAAAAGTAAATTGGTCCGGTAGCATGGAATATCGTGTGGATCGTTCGAAGCCTGATATACCTGACAACTTTCCGCGCAGCGTCCGCATTTGGCACTGGTTTTTGAATATAGTTCGATCAAGAAGTGGTAATTACTATTTTGCAGGATTGCAGCGAAGGCTGCCAGGAATTTTTCTGCCCGATTGTTCAGTTCCGGGATTGCAGATGACTCGATGTGATAGAAATAGGGCTGACCTGGTGCGGTGTTTGATTTTGAGGGTGTTGTCATGCTAACTACCTATCTGTGATTCTTGGAATGAGGTTGGGGGTAAGATCAAAACTGCGATCCCAGTGGATAGACCGGAATTCCGCCAGCGATGGAAAGCGTCACTGTTAAAAGCCAAGCTATCACCGGGATTCAGGCAATAAATCTGTCCATCCAATTCGAGCTCAACCTGGCCACAAAGACACAAAATGGAATGGCGTCTGATCAGGTGAGGTTCGGGCTGAGAAGGAAGGGCTTTTTGCATGCAGCCCGGGGTTGTCGAGGCACTTGCAAAGATTTGCAATGCCTGTCCGGTAATATCAACATCTTGATTTTCATCGCGCGCACGTTGCAGCACTATTCTTGGCTTGCAGACTTCCAAAAAGAGCGAGCTTGGAGAAACCCCCAAGGCGTTTGCGATTTTACACAAGGTTTCGATGTTCGGAGCAACTTCGCTACGTTCTACCAAGCTAACTGTGTTGGCGGAAAGTCCACAGCCGCGTGCCAGTTGTTTGAGCGTCAACCCGTTGGATTTCCTTAAGTAACGGATTTTATTGCCGACATTACGCCAGGTTTCATGTAGTGTCATCTATAACCTGATAACCTTTCTTATTGTGTAAAAAGACACAAACAATATTCTACCAAATTATTTTAGGAATGTAAAGTATATTGGTTAAATTATCCGTAAATAATAGATATTTAACCAATAAATTTGTAATCATTAATATTTTCGGGTTTGTGTCATTGGTGCCAGCAGGTTTGTCAAGCCATCCCAAATAGGCTAGAATCTTGATTATCTTAGTATTTACAAAGGATCATTGTTTTATGGATAAGATAGGGTCGGTGGGAAACAGGTTACGAATCGTTCGGGAGGAGCGAGGATTGTCGCAACGTGAGTTAGCCCAGCGTTCCGGTCTCTCGTCGAATGCAATTAGCCTGATCGAACGGGATGAAAATTCACCCAGCGTTTCCACATTACAAAACCTGGCATCAGCGCTCAATGTGAAAATGAGTTACTTTTTCGATGATCATGAGCCGACACCGGTGTTGCATGTAAAGGCTAAAAATCGCCCGGTCATCAGCAGCAAGGGGGTGCGGATCGAGGGTTTGGATGGGAAACTGAATTATCAGGAAATGGAACCCTTCCTGGTGTCATTGGATCCCAAATCCGGGAGCGGTGAGAGACAGGTGGTGCATACAGGCCATGAATTGGTCTATTGCCTGTCCGGCTGTGTGGAATACTTGATCGACGGTCAGATCTATTCTTTGGCGGAGGGGGATATGTTATTATTCGAAGCGCACTTGCCCCATTTGTGGCGTAATGTAACAGATACGAAAGCGGTCATCCTTCTGGTTTTGCAGGCTTCGGGACAATCCGCCCAGTCGGTCGAGCGTCACTTTTCTGATTATCCGTCTCTGCGGCATATCGGAAAGTAGATAGAAATCGGCTTAAATGATGCTTAGAAATTGATAATTTGGACAGTAGAGGGGGTAAAATGAAAATGTGCAACGCGTAACTTGTCTCATCGATATCAAGGCCCCGTGTCAGGAGGTTTTTAACACAGTGGTTGACCTCGAGCGACGGATGCAGCTCAGTCCACTGTGGGGTTTGAATCGCCTATTGGAGGTAGCGCCAAACTTCCCAGAGCCAGGGAGCAGTTACCGGATCCGGGTATTGACCGACAAGCCGTTTGGTCTATCAAATGGGACATTAAATCCTTCGCAAAGCGCTTTCGCTGGATTGATCCAGGGGTTATTTCTCATGCTGGGCCATACCGGTTACGGCCGAACAAACCAGGCGGAGTCTGACATCTCCGAGCGGCCGGCGACAGCCACCGAGCGGGAATCTTGGATGACTGCTCCCGTTGAGCAGGAATATTTTGTCGGGGAGTACCAACCGCCTCACAAATTCAGCTATTACCTGAATATGGGTTGCAAGATGATCGTTACCTGGCGGTTCCAGAACATCCCTTTTGGCACGCGCGTAAATTACGAAGAAGTGTTCTGTGATGAAAATTTTGGAAATGGAGATTTTGTATCAACGGTTCAGCACGTGATACGCGAGTGGTTGGCCAATATTAAGCGGTACAGCGAGTTACGCGATGGTCTAGGACACAAGATGATCAAGTGGTTTTTGGACCATTTTTACTTGAAATTGCGCCCTGACCAACGTCACGTGGTTCTATTGATGCTCTATATGCAAGCCATTGGCCTGGGCACCTTTTTAGTAGCTTTAATCGGCTGGGGAATTGTCAGTCTTTTCTTGTGAATAAGGTCATTGATGGGAGGAATCCGAACAACAAGGACACGGGTTACAAGCCCGCGTCCTTGTTGTTCGCATTTTTCGCAAATTGCGTAGGTATTTGTACGTCTTACGCTTTTGGTTCGTAACAGCAGCGGAAGCCGGTATCATCGCTGCGGTGCATAGGGGCTGCCCAGCTTCGGTAAGCACAGCGTGCCTGGAACTTTGATTCACGCCACGAACCACCGCGGATGACCGATTTGCCTAGTGAGGCTTCATCCGATTCGATCACTGATGTGGTTCCTGTTTCCAATATCATGGGCATAAGGTTTTCACTCTGCAAATCATATACGTGTGCCTCGCGACCATCAGTTGGATCGTAAGGGTAATGTCCAAACATAGACGAACACCATTCCTGGACATTCCCGCCCATATCGGCAATCCCATACGGGCTGTCTCCCTGCGGAGAAAATCGACCTGCGGGCGAAGTTCCGTTCAGTTTTTCTTCACTAGTATTGCATAACCCTTCTTTCCATACATCACCCCATGGAAACAGTCGAATTTCTTGACCGCGTGCCGCTTTTTCCCATTCAGGTTCAGTAGGCAGGCGGATTGGCAGGCCTGTGACCTGACCAGCCCACGCGCAAAAGGCCAGTGCATCGTAATACGAAACCCCGACAACCGGGTGATCGGCTTTGTCTTCCGGGTAAATACCTTCTGACCAGAATAATGGCGTCCGGTAGCCAGTTGCCTCAACGAACGAGTTATATTGCGCGTTTGTTACTGGATATTTCATGATGAAATAATCGCTGACGTATAACACCTGCGCGGGCATTTCATCTTCATGGGCATCGCGGTCGAGAGTTCGTTTGCTGCCCATTGTAAACTCGGAAGCGGGGATCTTCACAAAGTTCAATTGAAGTTCGGTCATGATGTTCTCCTTGTTGAGCATTTTTCTTTTTTCGAATAGGTGATTATCAGCTCTTCACGATCCCCCTGTGTTTGGGGTTCAGCCATTCCGTTCGTGATTTTCTGATCATTCCTCTTGGTCAGATACAGGCAGGCTCACCAGCGGGTTGTTGGAAGCGTAACGGATCAATTCGACGGTATTTGGAATATCCAGCTTTGTCATAATGTTGGTGCGATGTACGGAAACCGTTTTCGGGCTGATGCCAAGCACCAAAGCAATCTCCTTATTGCTTTTTCCTTCGGCAATCAACCAGAGCACCTGACGTTCGCGATCTGTCAAATGGTGTTCTTCTTTGCCGTTACGACTGGTTTGAGAATACTCCTGGATCACTTCTTGGGTGATATTACTCGATAGAAAGGCTCCCTGCTCGTGGACCTGTCGCAAAGCGTTGAGCATTTCACGCCTGCCGGAACGCTTTAGAACAAATCCTGAGGCACCGGCACCCAGCGCTGGAGCAATGTACTCCCGGTTATCATGTTGTGTCAAGATCAGTACTTTGACCTGGGGGAACCGTTCTTTGATTAATCGTGTAGCCTCCAGACCATTCATTTTCGGCATTGAAATATCCATGAGCACAATATCTGGCTGCAATTTGCTGACGAATTCGAGCGCTTCTGCCCCGTCTGCTGCTTCGCCTACGACCATAATATCTTCCTGGCTTTCCAAGAGCGATCGAATTCCATCCCGCAGGATGGCATGGTCATCGACTACCAGAACCCTAATCATAGATGAGACTCCTGTCTCGGATGGGGACTCGAATGTGAATTTGCGTCCCATTACCGGGCATCGATATAAATTCCAAGTCGCCGCCTAACAATTCAATTCGTTCTTGCATGCCGAGTAGACCCAATCCACGGGTAGTTTCAGATAAACGGAATTCCTGGCTGTCGATATCCCTTATGGTACCCATGCTTAATTCTGCCGGATCGAAACCGATCCCATCATCGGTAATACTGACCGTTGCGGTCCCATTGTAAAGCTCCAACGCAATTTCCACATTACGCGCGGCGGCGTGCCGGGCGATGTTATTGATGGCTTCCTGGACGACTCGATAGAGCGCCGTCTCGATCTCAGGTGACAACCGCTGGGAGTCCACATTGTCGCTCGATGCATTGGAGTTCGAATTCGTAGTGACATTTACGCGTATCCCCTTAGGTTCCAGCCGGGTCTCAGCCAGCCATCGTAATGCGGGAACCAGGCCTAGTTGGTCGAGCATCGAAGGGCGAAGATCGAACATAAGTTTATGGATGTTTTCCAAGGTATGCTGGGTCAAATCACAAATGCTTTGCAATCTTTTTTTGATTGCAGGGAGATGCTCCAGCTCCAATCCGTCTTCGGCATCGTAGAGCAAGGCGGTCAGCGATTGGCTGACCTCATCATGTAATTCACGTGCAATGCGTTTACGCTCATCCTCCTGAGCCGCCAGGGCTTTTTTGAACAACTCGCCACGGACGCGTTCCTTCCGCTGCACATCGGCGTATAAACGGGCATTTTCTACGGCAATGGCGATTTGACTGCCAATGGCTGTCAGTAACTTTTGCTCATCATCGCTGAATTGAGCGGTTTGGTGAGTCCCAACGCACATGCTGCCCAGGGCCCATCCTTTGGTCATCAACGGTACATGCACGATGGAAGTTACTTTTTCACGTTGCAATGATTTTGCGCCTCGCCCGCGACGAGAGGAGATATCTGGTACTACAATGGTTTTCCCCAATTCCATTACGCCGCCGCAAGAACCGTCGAGCATGCCAACTTGATAAGCCAGCCGAGCGGCCTCCTCAGAGAGACCACGATACGCCTTGAGTTCCAACTGCCCTCGCGCTGTATTTTGCAGAAAAATCGCAATGACGTCGATCCCGGTGAGTTGCAAGACCTCATCCAGGGCACGGTTGAGAATATCTTCCAGATCAAGGGACTGGTTGACTGTCAACGCGACAGCGTTCAAAATGGATAGCTGCTGAGTACGCGCCTGTACACGGATATCCAGTTCACGATTCCAGGACTGGATTTCGTCCATAGACTGTTGCAAGCGCATACACATGTTGATAAAGCTGTTTGCAAGCGCGCCGATTTCATCCCGGTGACGAATGGCTTTCCTCGCCAGTGTGGTTGTCAAGGTGCATTCAACAGACTTTAGGGTAGCGGTATCGAATTGAACCTCGCCGATTTTTCTTGTAGCCTCTGTAAGCATTTGAACAGGCGCAATCACGCTGCGCGTGGTCAACATGACCAGGACCAAAGCGCCCAAAATGGCCAACAAGCCGAGGACCATGGTTTGAAATCCGATTTTTCTCACAGGGGCAAACAATTCTTGCGAGTTGTGCCAGACCACCACTCCCCAGGGAGCCTGTGACAAGGGAGCAAAGGCAATGATTGTCCCGGTTTCTTCCATTTCATCCATCGTACATCCCAGGCAGGCATCGACCATTGGTTGCCCCTCATTGAACAGTTGCGTTGTGATTTTATCTATTGTTTCAGGGGTGAGCGTTTGCGAAGTGTGCGTACTGACCAGGATTTGACCATTACTGTTCAGGATCTGCAGATTTCCAGCGTGTTCCAGGTCCAGCGAACCGCCTGAAATGAAAATATCCGGATCTGAGAGGTCCAGCACAGCAGCCAGAATCCCAACGGGAGTGGTTTTATCTGCACCCATAACGGGGACAGCTAGAACGGCATAGGGGCGCGGCAACCCGTCGACCGAGATGCTGCGCGAAATCCTGTCTGGCATGGTTTGTACCAATGGTACATCTTTCCATTCAATGTTCGGACTTGAGGCCGTTGCAGCCAGTATTCGGGCTTGTCGATCGAATAAGTAGACGCCTTGAACCGGACGAAAATCCTGCTCGAGGATCGTTACCCAGTTTTGGAGATCAGCCTGGGGATCATCCATATTAATTTGAGCGGAAAAGATCGTCAGCATGCCTGCAACATGACTCAGGCTTGAGTCGAGGCTCTCTGCCAGAATTCGGGCGCGTAACACGTGCTCACTGAGTTGCTGTTGTGTTGCCTGGCGGACAGTCGTTATCGCAAGGAAGGCGAAAATCGCAATCAAACCTGTCAGGCCGATTGTGACCAAGGCCGACATTTTGCTGCGCAAGCCAACATCGAACCATTTTTGTCTGAGGATACGCTCCAACCATTTTTCGCTGAAGCTCTTCCAGGCAGATCGTGGAGCATCAATGATTTTCATACACATTTTCCTTGGTCTCTGGCGTTTGGTGTATCATCGGAGGCGGCCACTCGCAATACCGGGCACGTTTGCAATACTTGCAGATACCATCTTCTTCAAGGTTTTCATAGACACCTTCGAATTCCCCCATCATGTCATACCATTCATACGTCCGACCGATCGTGACGCGTAAAGGCGTCTGTGGCATATTGAAGGTAGACCGGGCCTTCGTGGTCTCGTAATAGAAAAACTGCGACTCCAGCCGCAAGCGGGTTCCGGTCAATGGCACAGGACCGCTGGTTTGGGGTTGCAGCATATCCGTCAACCCGGCAATCAACGATACCTGCCAACGCGGCATAGGCTTCAACTTCATGCCACACCCTACGACATTTGCAATCGTCTGGTAAAGTTGCAAGTGCGACATGTTCTCGCCGCCCAGGATATAACGCTCTCCTGTGCGTCCTTTGATAGCGGCTTCGATGATTCCCTGCGCCACATCGCAAATGGGCACGATATTAATGCCGCCCGGCGGAATGAGCGGCGGCACACAATGTTTAACGACCTCGACCACCATGCCGCTCGACACCTTGCGAATATCGCGCGGACCGATCACTGTGGTCGGGTTGACGATCACAACAGGCAATCCTTTTTTGACGTACTCGTAAGCAATTTCCTCGGCAAGATATTTGCTATGCCCATAGGCAAAGCGCTCCGGCTTGACGTTGAACGTGTAGGACTCATCCACCAGGACGTCCGGATGGATGCCCATTGCCGCGGTCGAGCTGACATGTACCACACGTTCGATCCTGGACTGGAGGGCCGCTTCCATTACATTGCGCGTACCTTCCACATTGACCTCGTACATGCGCTCCACGCCCTGCTTCCAGTAATCGACCACCCCCGCCGCATGGAAAACGACGTCGATCCCTTGCATGGCGTGCGGCAGCGTATCCGGCTCCAGCACATCCCCGCTGACGAATTCAAAGGGACCGCCTTCCAATAGCTCGCGCGACGCACCAGGACGTTCCAGGATACGCACGTCCCAGTGGCGTTCGACCAGTCGCAGGGCGATGTTCGAGCCGATGAAACCTGTCCCGCCGGTGACCAATGCGCGCGTCATGTTGGAATTACCTCACCATCATCCAGCCAGAGAAAGTTCCAGGCTGGGTTTGAACCAATCCAGAGTCGCATGCAGGTTGACCACTTCGCCAACGATTATAATCGCGGGCGGTTTCACTTTTGCAGCCTTTTCGAGAATATCTGCCAGGGAGCCTGCCACGACCTTTTGCTCCGGTAAGGTTCCCTGCTCGATCAGCGCAATGGGCGTTTCAGGTGGACGTCCAGCTTCCATAAGCGCTGTGACAATCGTTTGCAAGTTATGCACCCCCATCAAAAATACCAATGTGTCAATGCCATGCACCAACGCCTGCCAGTCTATATCTAGTGGCTTCGAGCCTTCACAATGGCCTGTAATGAACGCTACACTGCAAGCCACCCCGCGGTGCGTGACCGGGATGCCCGCATACGCAGGGACAGCTATTGCACTGCTTACGCCCGGAACGATCTCGAAAGGAATACCCGCTTCGACCAGCGCCTGCGCTTCCTCTCCACCGCGGCCAAACACAAACGGATCGCCGCCTTTCAGCCGTACGACCACCTTGCCTTTTTGCGCTGCATCTACCAGAATGGTATTGATTCGCGATTGGGGCACAGGATGGTGGTCAGGCTGTTTTCCCACGTCAATAAATTCAGCCTGTGTTGCATATGCTAACAGTTTATGGTTGGCAAGCCGGTCGTGCACGACCACATCCGCTTTTTGCAAACACTCCAATCCACGCAAAGTCAATAACCCCGGGTCGCCCGGGCCGGCGCCGACCAGGTAAACCATGCCGCTGGAGCTGTGTTCCCTATTGTCGGTGTAATTGTTCTCTTGCATAGGCCAGCGCTGCTTCCTTTCCCTGGTTGTGGATGACATGCAAAATGTTCGAATCGACGACGCGTAAAGCCGCCTGGAGACGGGCCTTTCCGGGGGGAAAACTTGCCAGAAGTTCTGGGCGTAGCTCTGCCATTAACTGGGCAAGTGTTCCATATTCCGGTCCGATGACCTCTTCGAGATGTTCGCGTAACCGGCGTGCCAGGGCCGGGCTGCTTCCCCCTGTGGAAACCGCCACACTCATTTCGCCGCGTTGCAGCACGGCCGGCAGGATGAAAGTACTATGCTCTGGGTCATCTACCGCATTGACCAGGCAGCCTTGCCTGGTCGCCTCACTCCAGACAGCGCGATTGACCATGATATCGTCCGTGGCAGCAATGGCCAGAAAGGCGCCTTCCAGATCACCATCCTGATAGGGACGTCGAAGATGGGTGATCGTACCTGCATCGACCAGCGATTGCAATTCCGGGACAAGATCCGGGCTGATGACTTTTACCGGGGCTTCCGCAGCCAATAAGCCTTCCACTTTTCTGGCAGCCACATGACCTCCCCCTACCACAACCGTTTGCCGTGCCTGCATACCGATTAAACAAATTGTATAGGTTTTCACTAAAATTTTTTATCACAATCGATTACGAAAGTCAATTGATGTAAGTCACTAACTTAAGTCACAGATTTTCTAACCGAGAAAAGCTGCGCGCAGGCCAAAATTTACATGAGGATTGTCGAATTCTATAGTGCCCACGGTCACAAATTGCACTCTCCAACCTTCGAAAAAGCGCAATTTGACTACTCCATAGGGCTGAGCTTGTTCGATGACGTTATAGCAGTACTTGCGCCGTCTAAGAGTTTGCTGATGAATTGGTCAACAGTTCCAAACCCATCATTGTCTGGGCTAATACATCCGAAACCTTCCACGATATATACGAAATGACCCTTGTGGTTGCCAGGAGCGGAGCCGCCCTGCGGACAAACCGATTTTCACCTACTTCACCACCTACGAGTCCCTGCTCACACTGGCCGATGCGCCGCCGGCAAACAAGCTGCAGTCTGCTGATGGCGGCATCCCGGTCGTGTGCCTGGGTGGCCCGGCTGTAGGCCTGGAATCACCGTTTACAGGCGCATCGGCGTTGGTATTACATCTGACCAGCGCGCTGGCAGCCTTGACTGTGGTGCAGACTAGAGTTCCCGGCGCGGCGATGGCGATCGGCGGGCTGCCATCCATGATGGACCTGCGCACAGCCCGTCCCGCCTATGGTTACCGGAAGCCAGTTTGTAATCCGCTGCCTCTTTGGACTTGGCCCGCTACCTTGGTCTGCCCTTCATCGGCACAGCAGGCGCGTCCGAAGTCAAGGGGGTGGACGCCCAGATCGGGGCGGAAGCGGCATTACAGGTCATGCTCTCAGCTCTCAGCGGTGCGATGCTCGTCCATGACATAGACTTCCTCGATTGTGCGGACATCGGTTCGTTATCTTACCTGGTGCTAGTGGATGAGATCATCGGTATGGCAGTGCGGGTCATGCGCGGTGTGGAGGTAAATTCCGAGACCATCTTGCTCGATTTGATCACGAAGGTCGGTCCGGGTGGAACATTCATCAACCAGGCAAAATCCGCTTCGTTCAGTCGAAATGAGGCTTGGATACCGTCCGTTTTGGATCGCAGCCCCTATAATATTTGGAGCGGTAAGGGCAACCCAACAACTGAGGATTTGATCGTTGCGAAGGTGAACAAACTGCTGGATGCACATCAGCCTGCACCTATGCTGGAAGAGGCGCGGGTCAGGATCGAAGCTATCCTCGTCGATGCGGAAGTAAGAGAAGCAGGGCTTGATACGAGAATTTGAACTGAAACTGGTATCAGACGACCACTTGGGAGGATGAGGTTGTTTAATTCCTTGTAAATTTCTTCCCGGTGGCCAGTTCAACGCTCTTGTACGCGCCATCGTAGATGCCGATACTTTTATTTTTGACAATTTGTTCGCAATACAGGGTGAGAAGGTCTTCTTCATCAGTCATTAGATCGATAGCCTGCAAGGTTTGGGGGATGGTGCGGGTTTCTACAGTACTGTCGCCGATCTCGGCGCCGCGGATGGCGCCCCACATTTCATGCCCGCCGACGCGGGCGTTGAAAATCTTGGGTACGGGATAGAAAGCCAGTTCGGAAGGTTTGGTGATCATCACGTCCATCACGCGCATGAGGTAGTTGGTGGCATAGACCGCGTGAAAGGTGTTGTCGTGCAGGAAGACGTGCAGGCCATGCGCGGGTTTCTTGCGGATGTTGTCGGTGAAGGTTTTGGTGTCGTCCCAGGTGAAGTGGGTGTTGATGAGGTCTTTGTGGTGGGCGAGTTCGTTTTGCAACCATGCCCAGTTATCCTTATGGTCGCCGAGGTTGATGAAAAGCGCGATCTTGTCTTTCTCGATCATCGGGACAGTGTGCTCGATGATGGCTTTGAAGAGTTCGCGCTGCGCGCCAGCTCCGCCCATGGTGACCAGAAAGCGGCGTGGTTCGTTGGCTTTCATCCTACGGAGGCGCGCGGCGCAATCGCTTTCGATGTTTTCGACCAGTTCGTGATCCACGTGATGGCCGGTGTAGTAGAGTGCATCTGCCGGGATAGGCTTCATGACGGAGCCTTTATCGTCGAAGCCACGCATAACGCGGAAGCCGTAGTAGCCGGAGGGCGATTGGACAGCGTGTTTGGCGCCCTCAGTGAGTTGGAAGGCCATCGGCCAGTTGTCGAACATCATATCCACTACATTTGTCATTCCACCCGCTACAGCGCCCATGCAGTTCCACATGTGGGAAGTGAGCATGGGCATATCGGAGGGAAGCGCCGCGTAGAGATTCTGGAAAAGCTCGCTCATTTTATAATCTTTGACTTCGGTTTTGGTGAAGCGCCAGGGCCAGGTGACGATCCAGTTATTGAAAAGCGTATTCAGGCCGGGCAGGGAGGGTTCGCCAGTGGTCAGGCTTTCCCAGACGTATTTATCAAACCAGGAGTAGCGTTGAGAAATGCGCGAGAATCTACTGTAATTGGTGTTACACCAGTTGATCACATCGGTCGTAATGCCAGGAATAGCGAGCAGGTCGAGCCAATAAGGGGTGAAGCCCATGGCGCGCGCAGCAGAGACGCCCGCCATGGCAATGCGGTAGTGACCGAATCCCATGCGAATGGTGCTGATGATGACGCCTTTTTCATCGTTAAGCGGCGGGCCATCCCCATCACGGACGATCTCTTTCAGGCCAAAAATCCCGCCACCAAACGGGTGGTCCTTGACACTCAGATTATAGGTCTCGTTTGGGTTGTATTGGAATTTGTTGGCCAGCATGGCTTTCCATTTATCGGCGGCGCGGGTCTGGGCTGGGGTGATGGGATTGCCGTAAAGCTCATAACGGCCATTGATCTTCTTCATCAAAAATCTCCTTCAAGGATGGAATAAGTTCAACAAAACTTTGATATTTTACGGCAAGTTTGGATTTCCAGCGCAAATTGCGTGAGAAAACAAATCGTAGATTTCTCAGGCGAAATCCACGATAACAGATTTTCAGGATAGCTCCAAATCGTTTTACAACTCGCTTGTTGCCTTCACGCAATTTCCCATAAACCGGAGGCTCAGCCTGGCTACCTGCTCACGTTCCACATCCAATGCGATGGTATGGCTGGATTTTTCCATCCAGTGATGTTCCTTGACATCGGATGAAACGCCGTTCAGGATGATTTCCCCCACTTCGGGGGCAACGGTTTTATCATACCGTCCCTGGATGATCAATACCGGCTGATGGATGAGAGAAAGCCGTTTGAGTGTGGCGTCTTGGAAGCGCAGGAGCCGGATAACGCCTTTAAGCGGCAATCCTGGATACCCCTGCCATTCAGTGGCGCAGTCAAGCGATTCGCGTTCGATCTGGGTGACAAATGGTGCGCTCACATAAAGTTTAATCAAATCTATTGTGCTCATTGGCGTGCGAATGGCTGGGGCATACAACAAGATGCCGGCCACGTGTGGCTCTAAGCTGGCCAGATAAAGAGCCAGCAATCCACCCATAGATTCGCCCCCGACGAAAACCTGCTCGCAGGTATCGAACAGTTTCGCAAGCACTTCTTCCCCGGCACGCACCCAATCCTGCCAGTGAACGCGATTCAAGTCTTCTGGTCGGGTTCCATGACCGGGCAACAGTGGGGCAGCCACAGTGTATCCGTTTTCGTGGAATATTTTCGCCAGGTAACGGATTTCAGCTGGCGTGGCGGTGTATCCATGCAAGAGAAAAATCCCAATAGGTCCGGCCTTCCATACAAAGGCCTCGCCATCCAAGTGCGGATTGTGCAAATTGGGATTTGTTACAATCGTGCGGTCATTATTCATCTTCATCAAATTGTTCAGCGATGATACTAAGATCGCGTGCAGCCACGCAGTATGTTCCTGTTTTTGTCGTCAAAGTGAGCGCTTCTTCGGTAAAGTTCATTGCCAGCAGCTCATCACCGCGATGCAGTACATTCAGGCCGGCGGGAACATCGAGCGTAGGGATAGCTTGTACAGCGACGAGATGACGCACCAACGCCACAGCCTGCTCCAGTTCTGGGAAAATCCCACAATAGATTACCTGCCCTTTGCCATGTGATTTTTGTGTGATGGCGGCCTGCCCGGCAAAAGGAGGAGATTCGTAACTTGCCAGGATGTCCGTTCCCGGGATGGGTTCCAGTGCCTCAGCCCATAATTTCGCCTTGGAACTGATGGACAGAATCTTGCTTTGGAGTGGGTAGTTGATCCTTGGGGGCAGGGCATGCCATTGGGATACTGTCACTCCCGCCAATTCGCGCAATGCGCCAGGTAAAGGCTGGTCGGTGACCACGTTGCAGGTATCTTTGAAGCCCGAGCGTACCCCTAACAACAAGCTACCGCCCCGTGCAATGAAGGCGGTCAATCTTTGCGCCAGGGCTTTATCGGCTAGAAACACGCTGGGTGCTAACAAAATCGAGTAGCGGCTTAGATCAGCCTGCAATGAGATGATATCCGGTTCCAGACCAAGGGTTTTGCAGGCACGGTAGAAAACGAATAAATGTCTCAAATATGAAAATCCCGTGCGGTGAGGTTGCAACTCGAGCGCCCACAGCGTGCTGTAATCGATCAAAATGCCAATCGGGGTCTGCAAGGGCTTTGCACAAAAATCTTCAAGCTTTTGGTGTTCGTCTTTTAGCGCCAACAGATCAGCATAGCCGGTATCAGCAGACCCATCATGATGGCGTAACCCGGCGTGATGCTGTTCCAACCCATAGCGCGAGGCCCGCCAACGAAAATATGTCACCGTCTCTGCCCCGGCTGCAGCCGCCTGCCATGTCCACAAGCGCAGCGCACCTGGCCGCACTCCGGTATTGTAAACACTCCAGTTGATCGCCCCGGTCTGCTGTTCCATAACCCAGTAGGGCGCTTGTTTCAGTCCACGCGCTAACGCATGAAAAAAGCCGGTAATCAGCGAGTCGCCCAAATCATGGGCGAAATCTATTTTTGTTTCACCCTCGATATAGAGGTTTTGGCTCTCGGTCTCGGCATAGCCAGTGGGGTAAGAATCCCAGGCAATAAAATCGAGATTGCGTGCCAAGTCGTGATAATCTAACGTGGTCAAGCTGCCAATGATATTATGCGTGATGAACTGTGTCTTGGGAATTAACGCTCTAAGTGCCTTGATTTGGATATCCTGATACGCAACCCAGGAATCAGATGCAAAGCGGTAATAGTCAAGCACGTGGCTGGGGTTGGGTTCTGCAACAGTCAGGTTGGGCGGTTCAATTTGCTCCCATTTGTCATATGTCTGGCTCCAAAAGGCTGTGCCCCAGCACTGGTTGAGAGTTTCCAGAGTCACATATTTGGCTTGCAGCCAGCGCCGGAATTGAGCAGTGCAGGTCTCGCAGTAACAACGCGCGAAATAACAACCGAATTCATTATCAATCTGCCAGCCAATCACTGCTGGATGTTTCCCGAAACGTTCCGCCATGGCTCGAGTAATTCGTTCACTGTGTGCGTGATAGACAGTGTTGTTGGGACAATAGTGTCGCCGGGAGCCGAAACGTCTGCGACGACCTTCTTCATCTACAGGAAGAATCTCGGGGTAAGCGTATATCAGCCACGCCGGCGGGGCGGCAGTCGGTGTGCAAAGTACAATCCGGTGCCCAGCGGTGGCCAGCGTTTCCACTGCCTGATCAAGCCACTCCCAGGCGTAAATTCCTGGTTGTGATTCGATCTGCGCCCAACTAAATTCGGCAATACGCACGATGGAGATGCCCACCGCACACATGTGTTGGGCGTCGATACTCCAGCGCTCAGGAGGCCAATGTTCAGGATAATAACAAACCCCGAGTCTCATAATGGTTGCATCACAGGAAAAATCTATTTCTGCAAAAGTCTAAAGGATTATAGGATATGGCAATGTTTTTATACCCTGTATATAACCAGATACCGTATATGTTTTATTTGCCCGAACCAAGAGTCAAACCTTGGATGAAATACCTTTGAAGGAAAGTGAATACGAGCAAGGTGGGGATAGTGGCAAGCAATGCCCCAGCAGTGATGACCGGCCAATCGGTATTGTATTGACCACGCAGGGTAGCAAGGCCAGCCGTGACCGGGCGTAATGCATCAGAACGCAGGAGGATGATAGCCCAAAGGTAATCATTGAAAACCCAGGTGAATTCCAGGGTGGCAACGGCGGCCAGCGAGGGGAGTGTAAGCGGTAGCACAATCTGCCAGTAAATGCGGAATTCGCTGCAGCCATCTACGCGGGCGGCGTCGAGAATTTCATTAGGCATTGTTTTCATGAAGTTGCGTAGGACAAAAGTGCAAAATCCCAACTGAAAGGCGGTATGGATCAAGATGAGCGAGCCGTAGGTGTCATAAAGACCGAGATAATTGGTCAAGCGAAAAACCGGTAACATGAGAATCTGGAAGGGCAGCATTGTGCCGGCCACGAACATAAAGTAAATTGGCAAATTTCCCCTGAACCGGTGCCGCGCCAGGGTATATGCGGCGAGCGAAGAGAGAAACAGCATCCCCAGCAACGAGGGGATGGTAATGATGAAACTATTGAGCAGGTATTTGGCTACGTTAGCAGCGGTCCATGCCTTGATGAAGTTGTTCCAACTGACAACTTGTGGCCAACTCCAGAAGCCGTTGACGCTGATGTCATCCTGGCTGCGGAACGAGGTAACGAAGGCAGCGATAACGGGCAATAACCAAAGAAGGGTCAGTGAAGTGAGAAACCCATAAACAACGATGGTTTGGACAATCCGTACAGTTTTGCTACCTTCCACCGGGCGTGAAGCTTGTAGAGTCGTCATAGTATACCTCCTAATATTCCATTTCTTCTTTTGCAACGCGGGTAAGGTAGAAGCCAATAAACACCAAACTGATGGCAAACAGCACAACGGCAATTGCGGCACCATAGCCCATACGGTAATTGTTAAAGGCTTCGATATACATAAAATTTGCCAGCACCTGGGTTCCCTGACCGCCGCGCGTCATCACTGAGACGAGGTCGAAGGCGCGTAGCGAATCTATCACCGATATGACGACGATAATCGTAGTAACGGGAGCCAGCAGCGGAAAGATCACGTGACGGAACATCTGCCAGCGGTTGGCTCCGTCCACGAGAGCAGCGTCGATGAAATTCGGGTCGATGTTTTTCAATCCGGCCAGATAGAGAACCATCACATAGCCTACCTGCCGCCAGACCGCCGCGATGATGATACACCAGATGGCCAACTGGCGGTCACCCAGCCAGCCGGGTGGGTCAGCTACACCAAAGGCACGCAGGGTGTTGTTGATCAGGCCAAGATACGGGTTATAAATCCAGGCCCACATCAGGCCAATGACGGGCAGCGACAAAACCAGCGGGGCGTAGAAAGACACCTTGTAAAACCGCCCGCCGCGCATTTCCTGGTTGAAAATCATGGCCATGCCGAGTCCAAGGGTGGTCGGGATAGTGATAAAGACCAGAAGCCAGCGGATGTTGTTGGTCAACGACTCGATAAAATTGGGATCTTTGAAGATCAGGTATTGATAATTATCGAGCCCAACCCATTTGGGAGTCGAGATACCATCCCAGTTAGTAAAGCTCAGATAGATGGTGTAGAGCGTTGGAGCGATAATCCAGGCAAAATATAGGAGCAAAGGCAGAGCCAGGAAGATATATGGCACAATCTTGGGTGAAACTTTAGGGAAAGGGCGAGAAGTAGTTTTACCGATCCCTTGCAGGACTGTATTCAGAAGCGGCGAGGCGAGGAAAATCTGAATCACAAGGCCGAGGAGCGCCACAAAAGAGACGCGGTAACCTAACCCGATGCCGCCATAACGTGGATCATTGATGATCGGATTGTTAGCATTGAGCAGGAAATAAGCCAGCCCGGCCAAACCCATCAAGATGTTAGCAAATGAAGATAAACGCGCATTCTCTGGGGCAAGCGTTCCCCATAATGCCACACATATGGATACCAGCGTCACAACGGGGATAATCCAGATATATGGCGCCGGAATTGCACCGGCTGTTCCATAGAGGTTATCGGATAAGAGGCGGGTAGCATTGATACTGATTTTTGTACCGACCCAGGGCATGAAAATAATGGCAATCAATAAAGCTGAGGCGCAGAGCAGGGAAAATGAGGCGGACGCGTTGAAATTCCAGTCGCCGCGACCAGGGTTTCTAGCAGTGGCCATAAATTTACTCCCTTTTTATGAATTCTCTACCGTACATTTCGAGAACGGAATGCTGATGATAAAGGAGGATGCCGTATACACATAAACAAATTTGGTGAATGTTTATCAAACATAAAGTAGCATGGCCAGTCCAAGACTGACCATGCCACTGTTGTGAGGAATTATTCGCTTTGTTCCGCGAGAATGCGCTGACGCGCGGCCTCGAGGTCTTCAAGAATCTGATCGAGTTGCGTTGGATCATCCCAGAACTTCATGAAACCGTCCATGCCGGCTTCTGCCATAGGCGGGGTGGTGTCCCGGTCATAGAATTGGGCAATGAAATCGGCACTCTGGATCAGGTTGATGCCCTTCTGTGTGGCGGGAGAGGCCTTCGAGATGTCCACATCAGTGCGCGTGGGTAGGCGGCCCAGTTCATCAAAGGCTTTCTGCTCCACTTCCTGTGATCCAAGATAGGCCAGGAATTGCTCAGCTGCGGCGGCATTCTGCGCGTTAGCAGACATAAAGAAGCCATCGGTCGGTGCGTCTTCGCCAATGGGTTGGTTGGGATCGATGATCGGGAAGCGGAAGAAGTCAAGGTCGTTTTCCTTGTCATCCGGGTAGGAATCCACGATGAACTGCCCCATCAGGTACATGGCAGCTTTGCCTTGCACCATCGGGTCGATTGCTTCCTGCCAGTCGAGTGCAGCCGGATCTTCGATGAAGCATCTATGATCGATCAATTCACCCCATTTTTCGAACACAGCTTTGACCTTCGGGTCGGTGTACGGGACCTTGAGGTCGGTCAGGTCGATGTGGAACTGCGGGCCATTGACGCGCATATTGAGATAGTCGAACCAAGCAGCAGCAGGCCACTTGAACTTTGCGCCGATGGTGATAGGGGTAATGCCCTTTTCATTTAGTTTATCGCAAGCGGTCAGGAGCTCATCCCAGGTTTCGGGCTCCTTATCAATACCGGCATCTTTAAACAGCGATGGGCGATAGTAAACGGCCCACCAGTAATAGGAGGTTGGTAGGAAGTACTGCTTGTCATTTTGTGAAGCCAGAGCCTTGAAGCCCGGAGCAAAAGACTCGTCGAAGCCGTTTGCACTCCACATCCCGGAGATGTCACGGATTAGGCCCTTGTCTACGAAGAAGCGAGTACGGTTGCCGGCAAACCATGTAAGAACATCGGGAGCAGGGTCAGCGGTGAGGTAAGCGCGGATGGCCTGTTTAAAGTCCTCGTGCGCGATGATGGATTGCTGCACGGGCATATCAGGATGCTGCTCGTTCCAGGCGGCAACAATGGCTTCGTCGAAAGCGCGTGGTTTGGGATCGCCGTTGTACGAGTTGTATAGGATGGATTGGGCGGTGACGATCTGTGTATTGACCACTTCCACCTGCTTGGTCACTTCTACTTCGACAGTTTGTACAACCGTTTGTGGTTCAGGCGGAGTAGCGCCGCCGCATGCAGCAAGGATCATACTTCCAAGCACAAGTATGCTGAGCAATGTCCAAATGCTTTTGCGTTTCATTTCTATCTTCTCCTTGATGAATTGATTTATTCAAAACTTTACCGCGAGAGGCAAAACAATGAGTAAACGGTATCTGCTTATTTCACCTCCTATCCCCTATAAACTGTTGAACTTCGGACGATTAATTTTCCGGACAAAAGTATTTGCTTCGGTGGTTGAGGCTCTTTAATCGCCTGGATCAACAAACGCGCCGCATCCCGACCAATCTGTACCATATCCTGTCTCATGGTGGTCAACGGCGGGTCGAAGTACGAGGAAAGTGGCATATCATCCACACCAATGACTGCCAGATCATTTGGGACATTCAAGCTCATTTCGCGCGCTGCGCGCAAAACCCCCAGCGCCATGCGGTCATTTTGTGCAAAGACTGCGGTTGGCATCCGGCCCTGTTCAGCCAGAGTATACATCGCCACCTGTCCTGAGGTAGCTGCCCAATCGCCCTCGATAATCATGCTTTCATCAATAGCGAGTCCAGCCTCTTGCATTGCTTTACGATAGCCTTCTGCACGGTCGCAAGAGCAGTCTTCCTCCATTGGACCGGTAATCATGGCAATCTTTTGATGACCAAGCGAGAGCAAATGTTGCGTTGCGTCAAAAGCTACTTTGATATCATCCAAAGATACCGAGCAGGCAGAGCCATCACGCGAGTGTGCACCGACAAAGACGAGAGGAAAATTATCTGGGATGTACTTGTGACGATTATCTGCATAAGGATTAATGATGACCAATCCATCTACCCGGCGATGACCAACCAATTCCTCAATTAGTTCTTTAAAACTTTCAGGGACAGAAGCAGAGGCAGAGAGCAAAAAGTAGCCTTGATTTCGGGCTTCAAGCTCAGCGCCTTCAATAATGCTGGCAAAGGTATAGTCTGTAAGGTTAGGGGAGATGCAAGCTAGAGTACGCGTTTCACCACGTGCCATGGAGCGGGCAATAGCGTTTGGACGGTAATTCAATTCCATAATGGCAGCCTCTACACGCTCGCGTGTTTCCGGAGTCACATCCTCGCTGTGATTAATCACGCGCGACACCGTTTGGTGCGAAACTCTGGCAAGCCGAGCAACGTCACGAATAGTAGGACGGGAAGGTGCCATATGGGTTGGGAATGTATATGCTTAATGTTACCGGTCATGTGACCGGTAACATCATCATACAGAATTTCATGTACTTTGTCAATAATGACTTTTGACATGTATTTAGGTTCTTCAGGCTTTGCCGCAGTTTGGCGGGGTGAAAGGGGCCTGATTTGTCATCCAGACCGGGTATCCGCCACCGAAAATCACTAAGAGCCTGAATAAATTTTAAGATGAAATTTTGAGGGCTCAAATAGGCAGCCTAACTAAACAAGCTAGGAGGCTGGGCTGTTCGAGGCTGTCTATGGCATCCTGGATGGTCTGACACAGGTTTTTAGGGACGTGGCGCAGAGCGTAATCGAGAAAAGTAATACTATCGGTCAATCCATCAGGCAGGAGTCACTCCAGCCAATACTGGAAGACATGGCAGGCGATCACAACAACGGGAAGGTTGGAAAAAACAGGCGATGCCATATGTCATACTTTAGCATCGATATAGTGAATCGACGCCGGCACACACCTTCGTCTGTTTGTTCCTATCAAGCTGGTAGGATTGTGGGTTGCATCTACTCCTTGATGATCAGCTTGATATCCAGCCCCACCCAATATCACTGGTTATCACCAATTGAAACGATCGCAGTCATATTCCACTTGAAGCGCTCATCGGACGCGTCGAGCAAGATGGTGATTTTATAAGTCATATCGCCAAGGTATTCGCGCCCCACGGGATCGATCTCGATTACTTCGCCGGGAAATTCCTCGCCAGGGAACGCATCTAATTTGACAAGGACGGGATCACCCAATGCGACCCTGGCAATGTCGATTTCAGCCAGGTCGGTGGTTTCCACCTGCCATTGATCCGTGTTACCAATGAAGGCCACCGGCGTGCCCGGCAAAACGGATTCCCCGGCCGCCAGGTCGAGGCTCAAAAGTGTGCCATTGAATGGGGCGCGCAGCTCATAACTGGCCAGGGCGGCGCGTGCGGCAGCTAGATTCGCAAGTGCACTCTCATACTGGGCACGTGCAATAGCCGTCTCTTCTGTATTTTCACCAGCCTGCAATCGGTCGAATTCTCTCCGGGCCTGCTCCAGGTCCTCTTTGGCGCTTTCCAGGTTGGCTTCCAACATAGCCCAACGGATGGCTTTGTTATGTTTTGCCCAGGCGTCATCCAGCCGTTTTTTGTAGATCTTGGCTGTGCTGCGATAGACCTCCGGCTTATTTGGGTTTTCTTGCCTGAGTTCCCATTCGAGACGCTCTTCGAGGTACTTATATGGCTCGAATGCCTCGCGTGCCTCCTCGAGTTTTGTGTACGTGTAGACCAGCGCTTCACTGGTGGTCAACTCTCTCAAATCGGATGGGATGTCGAAGTTGTCGAGTTCATACTGCGCTTTACGGACCGCTTCGTTTGCACTTGCCAGTGTGGACAAGGCTTCCGCTTCTGCGCTACTGAAGGCCTGCTCGGCGCGCAGACGGGTTTCCTCGGCCCGGGCCACCTCTGCCTGCAAAAGTTCGATATTCTGCAAACGAGCGATAACCTGCCCGGCAGCAACCTCCTGACCGGGCCTCACCAGCACTTCTTCTACGACGCCTGTTTGGGCGAAAGCCAGTTCGGCGGAGGGAGCGGGTAGTAGTTTCCCTTCGGCGACCACTGCTTGCGTCTCGACAGACGCCAATTCGGGGGTCACGGTTGGGGTCGAATTGGTAGCACATGCTGAGAGCAGCATGCCCAGGACAAGGATGGGGAAAAGCATTTTGTACATATTGAATCCTTTTATAGTTTTTTTGTCCTTGCGCCGCGAAGCCTGATAGCGCGCCCGCAGGGTAAGCGATCTCCCTATTGCCAGGCGACTACTTCGTCGTAAAGAACGCTCCTCGCGTGACATCACTCATATGCCAGCACTTCCCGCACGGTCAGGCGGACGGCGCGTAAGGCCGGGAAGAAGCTGGACAAAATCGAGATGATGACGACCAGCAGGGCCCAGACCAGGATTCCGCTCATTGCGTACGAAGCAGGCATGGGGTAGTTCATGAACGACAGTCCGATCGTGCGGGCCAGGGGGATGCTGAGAGGCACGGAAAGGCCAATTGCCAGGATCCAGCTCATCAGTCCAATCAAGAGGCCTTCGTTGATGACAATGCGAAATATTGCTTTATCGGAAGCCCCAAAGGCGCGCATCACGCCGATCTCGCGCGTGCGTTCGATCACGTTGAGGGTCATGGTACCCATCAGGCCCAGGCCGCCGACGGTTGCCAGCACCAGCGTCATGATCATCAACAGGGCTACGATGATGGCAAAGGCGTTGTCGATTTCGGCGCGTTCCTCCGTGATGAGGAAGTTCGAAACAACCTTGATGTCGGCGCGATCGAAACGGCTTTCGACCTGGCCGGCGATTTCACGCTGGGTTTCGAGATCGTCGGCGGTGATGTTGAAGATGATGGCATTGGCGCGGTTCGGTTCACGTACATGACGCGCGTAGTCTTCGTAGGTCATATAGACCATGTAACCAATGGTGTCATTGCCCATCATCTGCATCACGCCGACGATGCGGTAGTGTTCCTCCCTACCCTCGATCTTGATATTGATCTCACTACCCAGGTGAACGCCTGGTTCCTTTTGCATCAAGCTGGGTGAAACGATGATGGCGTTGGTGTCGCCGGGATTCAGCCTGCGGCCTGCGATGATGGCTGGTTCGAGCATGTTGCTCCCGGCTGGTGGGGCCAGCAGGTACAGGTTGGCGCTTTCGCTGCCATCCGGGCGGACGTAACGCCCGATGGAGACGAACCAGGCCTCAGCGCGTCCCACGCCGGGGACGGCCTGCGCTTCGTTGACCAGCCGCTCGCCGGGGTAATCGCCATCGAGCAGCAACCAGGCATCGTAGCGCCAAAAGCCCAACATCTGGTCGAGCGAGTCGTTCAGGGAGGCCTGTAAGTTGATAATTGCCATGAAAGTGCCTCCGGCGAAGGTCAATGTGACGAGCGAAAGGATCAAACGCCCGCGCTTGCGGAACGGGTTGCGCAGTGCCAGGAGCAGGTCACGAGTCAGGGTTGGGATGCGCCCCAGCAGGGCATCTATCAAGCCTGCGCCGCGCCAGACCTGGTTGATGCCGTACTCGCTCAAAACCTGCGCCGGGGATACCCGGGTGCCATTCAGGATGGGAACTGTAGCCGTAAGCAGCGGGACGATCAGGCCTACTCCAAGCTGCAACAACAATGATTGCAGGGAATATTCCACACGCGGCGCGTTAAAATTGACCAACCCGGCGGTGAAGCCAGCCAGAGCGTTGGCTCCCAGCAGGCTGGCGGGGATGGCGATTGCGCAGGCGATCAACCCAAGCAACAGGACCATCCCGAAATACAACCCAACGACCTGCGGCGAGCGCGCGCCGATGGCCTTCATGATACCGATCTGCTTTTCCTGTTGGGCGAGCAGGGCGGAGATGACGTTGATCACCAGGAATCCGCTCAGGAACATGGAGAGCACGGCCAGCAAGCCCAGCAAGAGCAAGATGGTCCGGATAATGTAGTTGAGCGGATGCTCCCCTATATTCGGCAGGGTCTTCTGGTAAACCGGCAGACCGTTGCCTTCGATGCGGTCCGCCACTCTATCGGTCATCGCGCGGATTTCGTTTTCGGAATTGTCGCTTACATCGATGTATAGCTCGTTATAGCCTTCAGGGAGACCCATCCAGCGCACGGTGTCCATGCTGATGTAACCGTAGAGCCAGCCTTCGATGACAGGTGGGATGCGGTATAGATCATGGACGCTGCCGGCCACGCGCAGGCGGAATTTGCGGCCATCCGTGGTCTTGACCAGGATTTCGTCCCCGGGCTGTACGCCTGTGTACGCCATAGAAGCGCGCTCGACCAGCACTTCGCCCTTTTTGGGCGGCCATGCGCCGTTATCCGGCCAGACGTGGAACAGGCGCTGGCCGTTATACTCAGGTATGGCATACAGGGTCATGTCACGCCAGCCTTCTCCGTTTCCGTCCATTGAAAGACGCAAGGCGATGGAACGGCGACCTTCAGCTTCTTCGATGCCGCGCATATGCCGCACCCCGGCCACAAAGTCATCTTCCAGGGCCGGCTCGGTGTTCACGATCGCGTCAGCGGGGCGTATGGCAGCATACTGCTGGCGAAGGGAAGCAGTCAACGCGGCCTGTGTGCTGGCGATCATCCCAATGGCAAAGACGCCCACCGCAATGGACAGGATGACCAGCACCGTGCGCGAGCGGTTGCTCCACAGGTCGCGCCAGACTTTGATCCAACGGACGTTCATTTTTCGCCTCCGTTGCCATTGACGTCATTGACAATCACGCCGTCCGCGATGTGAAGCTGTCTGGTTGCGCGGCGGGCCAGGTCGGGGTCATGGGTCACCATCAGGATGGTTTTGCCCATGTTCACGAGTCGCTCGAACAACGCAAAGACCGCTGCGGCGGTCTTCGAATCCAGGTTGCCGGTTGGTTCATCAGCAGCCAGGATGGGCGGGTCGGTCGCCAGTGCGCGCGCGATGGCCA
>DAOTXM010000306.1:0-10912 GCA_034435215.1 Anaerolineales bacterium | reverse complement strand
GCAGCCGCCAGCGTCGCCAGCCCGGTATAGCCAAACAGGTTGAGAACTTTAACCGTGGAGCGCGCTGAGTCAGCAGAGATTCTATCTTTACTTTTTTCCTTTCCTTTGCGGTTCGAGATTTTTTCCACTACCCAATCCCAGTGCGCGGCGCACTCCGGGAACAGGCCCAGGTGTCGCCCCGGGGTGGTCATCGCCCAAAACCTTAACTCCCTCACCCCTTGCCTCTCTCCCTTAGGGAGAGGAGTTGGGGTGAGGGCATACATCATTTCCCACCTCTCCTCGACCTTCCTCCTGAACTCCCAATGCCCGCCGCTCTCCTCACCCGTCGGGTGGAAGACTGCATGCGCCTGCGCCCAATCCGCCTCCGGCAAAGCGCGCGGCCACATGGCCTGCACTTCCGGGCGGATAAATGTGTATCGGCCGAACCGCTCCAGTTTCAGGCCGTCACCGCTATCGAGCAGGGCGTAATCAGACCAATTCGGCGATTCCAGGAGGGAGAAAGTGGGAAATTTCGGCATAGAAAATGAGTCAAAAGTACTATTCGGGTGGGAGAAGTATAAAATACCACTTGCTTTTTACCCCAAAAAACCTTATAATGTGGGAAAGAGTGGTAGAAAGTGGTACGAGCGCCGGTGGCCCCGGCGTTCGCCCATTAATATGGAGAGATAGAACGAATGTTCTTAGGGCAATTCCAGCACAACCTCGATGAGAAAGGTCGCCTGATGATCCCGGCAGCCTTCCGTCAAACGCTGGAAGGCGGCGCTTTCATCACCCAGGGGTTCGACCGCTGTCTGATGGTCATGACAGAGGCCTACTTTGGACAGGTCTATGAACGCATCAACGCCATGAACCTGATTGACCCCGCCGCCCGCATGCTGCGCCGCCTGATCCTCTCCAACGCCTACCCGGTGGAGTTGGACAAAGTCGGGCGCATCCTGGTGCCACATAACCTGCGGCAGTTTGCCGGTTTCGACGGCGAGGCCATTGTAGCAGGTCAGGGTGAGTATTTCGAGGTCTGGACGCCAGTCGAGTGGAACAAGCAAATGAACGACATCCAGGATACCGAAGCCAATACCCAGCGTTTCTCCACGCTGAACCTCTCCAGCCAGCCGTAGTAACGACTTAAGTCGTCACTACACGACCATGACGCACCAACCCGTTCTTTACCATGAAATTATACACGCGTTGCAGCCCAAAAACGAAGGGCATTACGTAGACGGTACACTGGGCGCGGGCGGTCATGCCCGCGGAATCTTGGAGGCCTGCGCACCAGACGGACGCCTGCTGGGAATGGACGTTGATCCGCAGGCGTTGGCGCTTGCCCGTGAGACCTTGGCTCCTTACGGGGAACGCGCCCGTCTGATCCAGGCCTCCTACGATTCGCTGGCTGAAATCCTGCGCGCGTTCGGCTGGGCAGCGGTGGACGGCATCCTGCTCGACCTGGGGCTTTCCTCGATGCAACTGGACACACCCGAACGCGGTTTTTCCTTCCAGCAGGATGCGCCGCTGGACATGCGCTTCGACCCGGCCTCCCTCACCACCGCGGCGGACCTGGTCAATACGCTGTCTCAAGAAGAACTGGCGGACCTGATCTACCGCTATGGAGAAGAACGCGCCTCCCGCCGCATCGCGCAGGCCATCGTCAAAGCGCGGCCGCTCCGGACCACCCGTCAGCTTGCTACCGTTATCGAAGCCGTTCTCCCGCATAAAGGGCGCATCCACCCCGCCACCCAGACCTTCCAGGCGCTGCGCATCGCCGTGAACCAGGAATTGGAGCGGGTCGAGAACGTGCTCCCCCAGGCGGTGGCAGCCCTGAAGTCCGGAGGGAGGCTGGCGGTCATCTCCTTCCATTCGCTGGAAGACCGGATCGTCAAGGAATATTTCCGCAGAGAGAGTCGTGATTGCATCTGCCCGCCCAGGCAACCCGTATGCACCTGCGGTCATCAGGCAACGCTAAAAGAAATAGCCAGAAAACCAATCACCCCCGGCGAGGCCGAGCTCGCGGCCAACCCACGGGCAAGGAGTGCAAAACTTCGTGTTGTAGAAAAATTGTAGTGTTCGATGGCTGGCATTTGCCCCCTCGGGGACAGGTACTGCCAGCGGCTTAGGCAAGGTGAGCCGAAGCACTGCTCCCCGACACCCGGCCACCATCGGATGACCATCGCCCAAATTCAAGGTCATCATGGATACGATCAACCGTTTCAACCATGCATATTCCCAGGCTCCCTGGCGTGTTCAGCGTCAATGGGTGAGCGTTTTTCTTTTAACGGTGCTGGGGTTTGGGATGATCGCAGCCCTGTACCTGATGGTGACATCGCAAGCTGCGATCGTTGGTCGTGAAATCCAGGACCTGCGCCTGAAGATCATCGAAACCGAGCACACCAACGCTGACTTGCAAACCGAACTGGCCCGCCTGACTTCTAAAAATGAGGTGGAAAGACGGGCATACGCGCTCGGACTGCGCCCGGTGAAGCCGGAAGAAGTGGAATACTTGTACGTGCCCGGTTATACAGCGCCAAAGGGCGCCATGCTGGCAGCCGCCCCCGAATTGCAACCCAGTGCGCCCAGCCTGCCGCCTGAATATACTCAATCACTATTGGACTGGTTGGACGAACGTCTCCAGAACACAGGCAGAGGTTCAAGATGAGACAGCAATATGCATGGCGATCCATGGTGCTGAACGGCCTTTTAGGATTGGTAGCCACCCTGGTCGTGCTGCAAATGGTGCGCATCCAGGCCAGCGCCGAGGCGGAGGCTTTTCGCGAGCAGGCCGATGCATTCAAAGGCGGGTACAGAACATATTACCCGGAACGCGGTGAAATCTACGACCGCAATGGCCATCTCCTGGCAGGGAATCAGATCGTTTATGAAGTCGGCGTAAATTTGAACGCGGTCATCGACCCGCACAGCATCGCCATGGCGGTCAGTGTAAACCTGGGTAAGGATTACGACTCGGTCTACAGCGAGATTCTCAACCCGCCACCCGGCATCACCTATCTGGTCCTGGAAAATTTTGCTTCCCCGGCAGCGGTTGCTTATTTGAAAGAACTCAAAAAGGAATTGAGCGAATCAGACAATCCAACCCCCAGCCTGGCCGGTCTGGAATTCAGCCCGCGGCTGGAGCGCAGTTACCCCGAAGGTGCGCTGGCTTCCAATGTGCTTGGGTTCGTCAACCGTGAGCGACGCGGTTACTTTGGCATAGAAGAAAAGTATAACGATTTACTGGCAGGCAACCCGGTCAAAGTATGGGTGCCGAACGATCCCAACCGGGCTGTGGAAATCCCGCGCATTCCCAACGGCACCAGCCTGATCCTGACCATCAACCGTGACCTGCAGGATGCCGTCGAGGAAATCCTGGACCAGGCCTTGTACGATTACGGAGCCCAACACGGCACCATCATCGTCATGAACCCGCAAAACGGGGAAATTTTGGCTATGGCCGCCACGCCGCGCATGGATTTGAACGACTTCGAAAATTATGGCGTAATCTTCAATAATGCCAGCGAATACAACCGCGCCATCGGTATGCCCTACGAACCGGGCTCGGTTTCAAAGATCTTCACCATGGCTGCCGCGCTCGATACCGGCCTCGTTACTCCCGATACAACTTACCTGGACACAGGGGAAATCCAGATCGGTGGCGTTACCATCAAAAACTGGGATAATGAAGCCTGGGGCATGCAGAATATGGTCGGCTGTTTGCAACACTCGCTCAACGTCTGCCTGACATGGGTTGCCATCCAGCTAGGACCGCAAAACTTCTATGGGTACATGAACCGTTTCGGTTTTGGCCGCCTGACAGGTGTGGATCTGGCCGGTGAAGCGGCGGGCAGGCTCAAGGTCCCGGGCGATGCGGATTGGTATCCGGTGGACCTGGGCACGAATTCATTCGGGCAGGGGATTTCCGCCACCCCGCTCCAGGTCATGACGGCTGCTTCGGCAATTGCCAACCATGGACGCATGGTCACGCCACACACCCTGTATGCAATGCTGCGCGATGGACATCAGTTCAATGTGCCGCCGCAATACGCCGGTTTGCCCATCCGGGCCGAAACCGCGGCGACCCTGAACGAAATGTTGGCTGTTTCGCTCGAAGACGAATCATCTGCTGCGTTGGTGCCGGGTTACCGCGTAGCCGGAAAGACCGGTACCGCCCAGATCCCCACCCCGTATGGTTTCTATGATTTCAGCCAGACGAATGCTTCCTTCATTGGCTGGGGGCCGGTGGATGACCCACAGTTCATGATCTACGTCTGGCTCGAACGCCCTACAGCCTCCATTTGGGGTTCCCAAACAGCCGCGCCTGTTTTCTCGGAAGTGGCGCAAAAAACCGTTGTTCTGCTCGCGATTCCGCCCGATTCTGTACGGTTACAAATGACTGCAAGATAGAGACCGGAATGCTTACACTGGCTGACGCGCTCGAAGCCCTGACAAACTACCGCCCGGCGGAGGATACCCCCGTCATCACGGAGGCGGCGATCGACTCGCGTCAGGTCATCCCGGGTTCCCTGTTTGTTGCCATACCGGGCGAGCACGTGGACGGTCATGATTTCCTGGCTGAAGCGTTCAAGAACGGTGCCTCCTTTGCGCTGATCCAAAAGGACCTTGACGTCTCTATCCGGACCCTCGACCTGCGTACCAGTATAAGCGCTGATTCTGCCCTTGACCTGACTACTCCAATCTGCCTGCGCGTCGAGAACACAGTCTCGGCCTTGCAGCAGATCGCTCGTTTCTGGCGTCGTAAGTTGGACATCCGCGTGATCGGGATTACCGGCAGCGTGGGAAAATCCACCACCAAAGAAATGATTGCGGAAGTGCTCAGCCAGCGTTACCGCACCCTGAAAAGCCCTGGCAACCTGAATAACGAGATCGGTCTGCCGCTTTCTATTTTGCGCTTGAGTCCGGGGTACCAACGCGCTGTGCTGGAGATGGGCTTCTACGTCCCCGGCGAAATCGCCTTCCTGTGTGACATCGCCCTGCCACAAATCGGTGTGGTGACCAACATCGGCACCGTCCATGCGGAACGGGCCGGCTCACAGGAAGCCATCGCGCAGGGAAAATCCGAGCTCGTCCAGGCCTTACCGGAAGACGGCGTGGCCATCCTGAATTTCGACGACCCCTGGGTGCGCAAGATGGAAGAGAAAACCCGTGCACAGGTTTTCTTCTACGGGCTTTCCTCTGAAGCCGACCTGTGGGCCGACAACGTCGAGGGGCAGGGGCTGGAAGGCATCCGTTTCCGCCTGCACTACAAGCGCGAGACTCTGTATGTCCGCGTTCCTTTGATCGGGCGGCATTCCGTTCATACTGCATTGCGCGCCGCTGCGGTCGGCCTGGTGGAAGGCCTGACCTGGCAGGAGATCTTCGATGGTCTCAACCTGGGACACACCCAGTTGCGCCTGGTCGCGGTGCGCAGCAAGACCGGCGCATTGATCCTCGACGATACCTATAATGCTTCGCCCGAATCCATGCTGGCAGCCTTGAACCTTCTGGACGAACTGGATGGCCGCAAGATCGCCGTGTTGGGCGATATGCTCGAGCTGGGTCAATATGAGCGCCAGGGACACGAAATGGTCGGCTTGCGCGCCGCGCAGGTAACAAAAATCCTGCTCACGCTGGGCCCACGCGCCCATATGATCGCCGAAGCCGCCCGCCGGGCAGGCATGCAGAAAACCTCTATTCTGGAGTTCGAAACACTGGAAGAGATCGTAAACTGGCTCGATGAGAATCTATCGAAGAACGATTCTGTGCTGATCAAAGGCTCACACGGGTTGCGCATGGACCGCATCGTCAATGCCCTGGAGGTGAGATCGTGAAAGATACAACCCTGGCGCTCAGCCTCGCCGGTCTGGCTTTCATGATGACCGTCATCTGGGGTGGTCCGTTGTTGCGCATTTTGCGTTATTTCAAGATCGGCAAACTCATCCGCGTGGACGAGCCTGGCCATCACAATGTCAAAATGGGTACACCTACCATGGGCGGCGTCATGTTCATCCTGCCCGTGCTGCTACTGACTGTGCTGCTCAATGCAGTTGCCCTGCTGGGCCTGGATGTTGTCGGCCGCTCCGTGCTGGTACCGTTGATCGTCATGGTTGGGTATGGCACCCTCGGCGCCATCGACGACTGGCAGGGCATCCGTGGCAGGCGCCGGGGCGAAGGCATGACCGCCCGTGTCAAATTTGCTGTGCAGGTTGTGCTGGGCATCGGCACAGCCTGGGTGCTCAAATACCTGCTCGAAGTGCCGGAGATCTATCTCCCCGGCGTCAATATACCTGGCGGCATCGATTTGAACGACTATGTTTACATTGGCATCGCTGCGTTCATCATCGTCAGCGAGTCCAACGCAGTCAACTTCACTGACGGTTTGGATGGCCTGGCCGGTCTGGTCGCCGCGACCGCCTTCGCCGCCTACGGCGGCATCGCCCTCATCCAGGGACAAATCTACCTGGCGCGTTTTTGCTTCACCCTGGTTGGCGCCATCTTTGGTTTCCTGTGGTTCAATGTCCATCCCGCCGAATTGTTCATGGGAGACACTGGATCGCTCTCCCTGGGCGCGACCCTGGCCGTTGTCGCTTTGATGACCGGTCAGTGGCCGTTACTGCTCGTGATCGGCATCATCCCCTTCAGCGAAGCCCTGAGCGTTATCTTGCAGGTCGGCTACTTCAAACTGACCAAAGGGAAACGTCTCTTCAAGATGTCCCCGATCCATTTGCACTTCGAACTGCTCGGCTGGAGCGAGACTCAGGTCGTGCAACGTTTCTGGCTGATCGGATTGCTGGCCGCCATGTTCGGTATCGGTTTGACGATGGTGTGACCATGACAGACTGGAGCGGGAAACGCGTACTCATTCTGGGAGCTGCCCGCCAGGGGCAGGCGCTGGCGCGCTGGCTGGTGCGTCACGGCGCACGCGTGACCCTGTCCGACCAGCGCCTCGAAACGGACCTCGCGCCTGCCCGCCAATCCCTGGCCGGCCTGCCCATCGAGTGGGCGCTGGGCGGCCATCCGTTGGAATTGCTCGATAACGTCGATGTGGTCTGTCTCTCCGGCGGCATCCCGTTGACGCTGCCTATCGTGGCTGAAGCGCAGAAACGCGGTATCCCCCTGTCGAATGATACGCAGGTCTTTATGGAAGTTGCACCTTGCAAAACGGCCGGGATTACCGGTTCAGCCGGCAAAACAACCACTACGGCGCTGCTCGGCAAGATGGCTGAAGCATCCCAGGCAGGGAAGGCAGGGCGCGTTTGGGTCGGCGGCAACATCGGCGACCCACTGATCAACTACGTGGATGAGATGCAATCTGACGACCTTGCCGTCCTGGAAATCTCCAGCTTCCAGCTCGACCAGATGAGCATCTCGCCCAATGTGGCTGCGATCTTGAACATCACGCCCAATCATCTGGACCGGCACGGCACGATGGAAGCCTATACTGCTGCCAAAGCGCGCATCCTGGATTTTCAGGACAAAGATGATGTGGCAATTTTAGGACGAGATGATCCCGGCGCATGGAATCTGCGGGAGCGCGTAAAAGGCAAGTTGCTTTCGTTCGGGTTGAGCAACCTGCCCGTCGATCAGTCCGGCACATATGGCAGCGATGGTCTGTATCACCTGAGAGATGGTAACGCCTATGTCCTGCTCCCCATCCAGCATGCCATCCACCTGCGCGGCGACCACAACCGGCTGAACGTGCTGGCGGCAATCGTCATCGGTCATGCCGCCGGGTTGAACCTGGATGCCATGCTGGATGCTATCGATAATTTCCACGGCATACCACACCGGCTGGAGTTGGTGCGCGAATTGCATGGCGTGAAATGGTATAACGACTCGATCGCCACCGCTCCGGAACGTACGATGGCCGCCATCCGCTCCTTCGACGAACCCATTGTGCTGTTGCTGGGTGGCAAGGACAAGGACCTGCCCTGGGAAGATCTGGCGGGGTTGGTCCGGGAGCGGGTCGACCATGTGGTGGTGTTCGGCCAGGCTGCGGAAAAAATACTGGATGCGCTGGGCAGGACCGGGTCTGGAAAGAAGCGCCCTTACAGCATCCAGCGCTGTGACGGCCTGCAGGAGGCGGTGCGTCAAGCGGCGGAAGTGGCCGAGCCCGGTGATGTCGTCCTGCTCTCACCGGGTGGTACAAGTTTCGACCAGTTCAACGATTTTGCCGAGCGAGGAGAATGGTTTAAAACATGGGTACAGGAACTGTCGTAAAAGATCGCAATTATGCCCCATCACGCAACCGGGAAAAAACAGTTGCCCCCACACGCAGCTTTGACATCCCCTTGTTTCTAACGGTCGCAGCCTTACTGGTATTCGGGCTGGTAATGCTCTATTCGGCCTCCTGGGATTTTTCCCTGGGCGCTTTCAATAACCCGATGCAAATGTTCAACCGGCAGGCGCTTTGGATGGCTCTGGGCTTGATTGGTGCTGCCTTCCTGGCCTACTTCGACTATCATCGCTGGCGCAAGCTGGCGTTGCTGGCCATGGCATTGACCATCATCCTGCTCATCAGCGTGCTATTGCTGAGCGAAATACGTTTCAACGCCAAGCGCGCCTTCTTCGAGGGTTCCGTTCAACCATCAGAACTGGCAAAGCTGGTTTCGATCATTTACCTGGCAGTATGGATGTTTTCCAAACGAGAGCACTTGAAAGATATTCAACTCGGTTTGATCCCCCTGGGTATGATCCTGGGGATCGTCGGCGGCCTGATCTACCTGCAACCCGACTTGAGCGCCGCAGGGACGGTGCTCATCCTGGGCGGCCTGCTGTTCTTCCTGGCAGGCGGCGATTTGAAACAGATCACCCTGTTGCTTATCGCTGCGTTGCTCATGGGCTGGTTGGTGGTACGCGTCAGCCCGACTGGCGCGGAACGCGTGGGCGACTTTCTCAATGGTATCAAAGACCCAACCCAAGCTTCCTACCACGTGCGCCGTTCGTTCGAAGCCATCGTCAACGGCGGGATCCTGGGCACAGGGATCGGCCTCGGCAAGACCAAATTGCTCGGCCTGCCTGTCCCGCCTACAGACAGCATCTTCGCGGTGATTGCCGAGGAACTCGGTCTGGTCGGCTCAGTGGCCTTGATCGGTCTGTACGCCGCGCTGGTGTGGCGCGGCATGGTCATCGCCCGCCGCGCGCCCGACATGCTGGGCACATTGCTGGCTTCAGGCCTGTCGCTGTGGATCGGGCTCGAAGCATTGATCAACATGGCCGTGATGGTCGGCCTGATGCCTTTTGCGGGTAATGCATTACCTTTTATCAGTGCGGGTGGTTCGAACCTGGTTGTTTCGATTGCGGCCATCGGCATTTTATTGAATATCTCACGGCAGTCCGGTGTGACTGTCGAGGAAGGGAACGATTGGAGGTCATTCGGTGCGACTGTTGATCTGCGCTGGCGGAACCGGCGGCGGCGTATACCCCGCACTCGCCGTCCATAGCGCGCTCACGTCCCTGTACGCGGACGTGGAAACGCTATGGGTGGGCAGCGAAGGCGGAATGGAGGCAGACCTGGTGAAACGGGCAGGGCTACCTTATCGCTTGATTCCAGCCGCCGGACTGCACGGTGTTGGGCTGCGAGCCTTGCCAGGCAATCTGTTACAACTGGGGCGGGGTGTGCTGGCCTCCCAACGCATTCTGCACGGGTTTCGACCGGATGTGCTCTTCTTTACCGGCGGCTATGTATCCGTCCCGATGGCATTTGCAGGACAGCGCATCCCTATGTTGCTCTATGTACCGGATATCGAGCCCGGCATGGCGCTCAAAGCCCTGGCCCGTTTTGCAGACCGCATCACCGTGACCGCACCGGATTCGCAGCGCTATTTCAAGCAGAAAGTGATCGTCACCGGCTACCCGCTTCGCCCGGACCTCGCGAACTGGGCGCGCTATCAGGCGCGTACTGCGCTGGGACTCTCTTCCAACAAACCTACGGTGCTGGTATTCGGAGGCAGCAAGGGCGCGCACTCTTTGAACCAGGCTGTTCTGGATCACCTGCCGGCTCTTCTGGAACTGGCGGAGGTTGTGCATATCAGCGGCCAGCTGGACTGGGATGAGGTCGAGGAAGCAGAAGCAGGCTTGAAGTCCGCGCAGAAGAAGCGTTATCACACTTTCCCTTATATGCACGAGATGGGAAAAGTACTTGCAGCCGCCGATCTGGTGGTCTCCCGTTCAGGAGCGTCCTGTTTGGGTGAATTTCCTTTCTTTGGGCTGCCTGCCATCCTGGTCCCTTATCCTCATGCCTGGCGTTACCAGAAAGTCAATGCCAGTTACCTGGCCCAGCATGGTGCGGCGGTGATCCTGGACGACAGCCGTCTCCAGGAGGAATTGCTGGACACAATCAAGGTTTTGCTCGACAACCCCGGAAAACGCGAAAGCATGAAAGCCGCCATGCGTTCCCTGTCCAAGCCGGACGCTGCTCAGGCAATTGCCAGCCAACTCATGGAACTGGCCGGAGTAAAAAGCCTATGATGAGTATCGTTTATGTCTTCTGGATGTACGTTGTCCTGTTTGCTGTCATTGGCGCGATGCGCGGCTGGGCAAAAGAACTCCTGGTGAGTTTCAGCGTAATCCTGGCTTTGACGGCAAACCATATACTGCGACGCTATATACCGATCATCATAGCCCTGCCTGAGGACAGCTCTTCCCTGTTCTGGATCCGCACCATGATTGTCATCACGCTGGTTTATTTTGGTTACCAGACCGTCATCAGCATTGCACGGCTGGCTGCACGAGCCGCGCGTGAACGCTTGCAAGACACGCTTTTCGGCATTTTTATGGGTGCGATCAACGGTTATCTGATCTCCGGAACGATCCTGTTTTATTTGCACCAGGCCAATTATCCATTCACAAAAGTTGTCAGCGCGCCAACGGGTGATGTCTTGACAAGCGTTCAATTGCTGATGAATTACATGCCGCCACACTTGTTGGG
>DAOTXM010000305.1:0-31826 GCA_034435215.1 Anaerolineales bacterium | reverse complement strand
GGCTGAGGGACCGGCCCTGTGAAGCCTCGGCAACCTTCCAGTATTCAGTGACCAGATATCGGTCGCCAGTACACGGAGAAGGTGCCAATTCCGGCAGACGTATGTCTGGAAGATGAGAGATGACTTTATGTTGTATGTCGCCTCTCATATAAGAGGCGATTTTTTGTGGAGTTCCCGTTGGTCGAGTAGGCGGCGGGTTTCGGTGCGCCTCTGCAAGGCTACTCAACCACCGCCGCTGTATCGAGACCAACGAGTAACACCCAGATAATTGTTTTCAAGTAAGCGATGGTCTTGGTACGCCCCGACGAGCACGGGGCTACTCGACCACCGAGGTGACCATGAACTGTCCCGAATGCGGCGCGATCGACTCCCTGTGCAAGGCACGTTTCGATGAATTCCTTGCGCTGGAGTTTACCGATGCGGGCCATGGCGCCGTCCACCACCTGACCGTGACCGCGTACATGCTCCAGCACTCCAGCCAGTTGACCCGCGAAGGCTGGCTACACGAGCGAGAGTTATTGAGAGAATTCCTCATCGAGAAGAAACCGCCCTCGTTCATCCGCAAACAAAATAAGGATTTGGTGGACGGCGGCAAGCGAAAGTTCAAGATCAAATCGAGAGATGGCAAGCCTGTAATCAATAAAACTTCGTGGGCAAGAACAATTCTGGACGTCCGTACGGAGAACGCCGAAGTCTATTGCGAAGATGTGACCGTGTGGGTACAGTCCGTGCTGGAAGAGGCGGAGGCGATTACGATATGATGGTCTTGACGCCTACACCCCGCACGGACGTAAACGTCCATGCTAAACCTACAAAGTCCGCTCAAGCGGACTAGCCGACTTGAGTCGGCTTCGTACGAATGGCCCGACGGTCGGGCGGGCACGACCCCACACCACCACTCCGCGCTGGAAGATGTGCCAGAATTGGAGTAAAGAAAATGACAAACTATGAAGAACTGTTTGAGAGCATAGAGAAATCGTTGTTCGCCGAAGGATCGAAAATCTTGCCGCTAAAGCAAATTCAAGAACGGCTTAGGATATTTAAACATTTTGAAACCAGAGAACTTTCAGATTCAGACTATTATCAAATTTTGGTAAACATCGTTTTTTACTCTGGATTCAAGGCGGCTACAGTGTCGTCCAAACTTGAAACCATACACAAGCACCTAGGAGATTTTGAAATTGTTGCCGATTACGAAGATCAGGATATCGAACGAATCCTTACAGATAAAAACATGATTCGACACTCAGGCAAAATCAAAGCCTGTGTGAAAAACGCTCGAGCTTTTCGCGACATTATTCGCAAGCACGGTTCTTTTCAGAACTACATTGAAGAATTTAATGGCAAAGAATCCGAAGATGGTTTTGTTCAACTAAAAGAAGAATTGAAAGAAGTATTTTCTTGGCTGGCAGATGTTACTGTTTACCACTTTCTAATGGATATTGGTTTTCAAGTTCTCAAGCCAGACAGGGTCATTTGTAGAATTTTCGAGCGTCTTGGGTTGATAGAAAACAGGAAGCGGATTAATCAAGCAATTTTGCAAGGTAAAAAATTTGCCCAAGCCACAGGCCATCCGATACGCTACATTGACATAATTTTTGTTGCCTACGGCCAAGATAAATCAATTGAGTTTGGAATTACAAATGGTATCTGCTCAGAAAAAAATCCTTTGTGCCACTTATGTCAAGCAAAGAGTTTTTGCAATTACTATTCAACCCAATCTATGTAATTCTTTGAAATCTGTAGTTAAAACTTCAGGAAAATTATGAATAGAACCTACACCAACCGCCGCTACCTCGACGCCCTCGAAAAGAAAGTCCTTGTCTTCGATGGCGCCATGGGAACGAGCCTGCAACTGCAAAATCTCACTGCCGAACATTTCGGCGGTGAACAATACAACGGATGCAATGACTATCTCGTCATCTCGTATCCGCAAGCCGTGGAAAAAGTCCATCGCTCGTTCCTCGAAGTCGGCGTGGACGTGCTCGAAACAGACACCTTCCGTTCCAACCGCATCACGATGGCGGAATATGGTTTGCAGGATAGAGTGCTTGAAATCAATGAAACGGCCGCACGCTTAGCAAGGCGACTCGCCGACGAGTATTCAAAAATCGTAAATCAAAAATCAGAAATCCAAAATCGTTATGTCGCTGGCTCCATCGGACCTTCGGGCAAACTCCCCTCCACCAACGACCCCGAACTCTCCAACGTCACCTTCGACGAACTCGTAGACGTCTTCCGCGAGCAGGCCGTTGGTCTCATCAAAGGCAGTGTGGATATCCTCCTCATCGAAACTTCGCAGGACATCCTGGAAGTCAAGGCCGCCATCCTCGGCTGTCACAAAGACATGGACGAGACTCAGGTCTATTTGCCGATTCAGGCTCAGGTCACGCTCGACACGACCGGTCGCATGTTGCTCGGCACCGACATCAACGCCGCGCTCGCCATCCTCGAAGGCATGGGCATCGACGTCATCGGTCTCAACTGTTCCACAGGACCCGAGCACATGCGCGAGCCCATCCGCATCCTCGGCGAAAATTCCACACTGCCCGTGTCATGTATTCCCAATGCAGGTCTTCCGCTCAACGTGGATGGTCAAGCCGTTTATCCGCTCGAACCCGAACCGTTCGCAAATGATTTGTACGAGTTCGTAACGAAACATAACATCTCTGTCGTAGGCGGATGCTGTGGCACGACTCCAACTCACCTCAAGTTGCTCGTTGAAAAACTGGATCATTATCCCAGCCCGAGCCGTCCGTCGTCCGCTGTCGGTCGTCTTTCTTCTGCCATGTCAGCGATCGCCATGCGACAGGATCCTCCCCCCACTCTGCTCGGCGAGCGACTCAACGCACAAGGCTCGCGCAAGTTCAAGCGACTCCTGCTCGAAGAAGATTATGACGGCATCCTCGAAATCGCCCGCGAACAGGTGGACTTCGGCGCCCACGCCCTCGACATCTCCTGCGCCGTCACCGAACGCCCCGACGAAGCCGAACTGATGCGCAAGGTCGTCAAGAAACTCGAGATGGGCGTGGATGTTCCTTTGGTGATCGACTCAACCGAACTCGATGTTCTCGAAATCGCGCTCAAGACCGCCCCTGGACGATGTTTAATTAATTCAACGCATCTTGAATCTGGTCGCGACAAAGCCGATAAGATTTTCAAACTCGCCAAAGACCACAACGCCGCCGTCATCGTGTTGACCATTGATGAAAACGGCATGGCAAAAACCCGCAAGAAAAAACTCGAAATCGCCAAACGCATCTACGACATCGCCGTCAATGACCATGGACTCAAGCCCGAAGATTTAGTCTACGACACATTGACCTTCACTCTGGCGACAGGTGATCCCGAATTTGCCAACTCCGCCATCGAAACCATCGAGGGGATTCGGCTCATTAAACAAGAATTGCCCGGCGTCATGGCTTCTCTTGGCGTGAGCAACCTGTCCTTCGGCTTTGCCCCACATGCCCGGCCTGTCTTGAACTCAGTCATGCTCTATCACTGCGTGCAGGCTGGCTTGGATATGGCAATCGTGAATCCTGCACATGTCACGGCTTACCCGGATATTTCACAGGACGAAAAAGACCTCGCCGAAGACCTCATCTTCAACCGCCGTGCGGATGCCTTGCAACGCTACATCGAACACTACGAAAAAGTCACGCCCACCTCCGAAGCGACTCTTGCCGATCCCACCGAAGGCATGACCCCCGAACAACGCCTGCACTGGAAGATCGTCCACCGCAAGAAAGATGGTGTCGAAGCGGATATTGATGAGATTATCGCATGCTCCCTTACCCCTAACCCCTCTCCCGAAGGGGGAGGAGCCGGGGGTGAGGGCGAGTCCCCTCTCCCCGCGGGAGAGGGCCAGGGTGAGGGCAAGCCTCGCAAATACAATCCTCGTCTCCCCGACGAACTCAAAGCCCGCATTCGCGAATTGCGCCAGAATGCCACAGAAGCCGAACAACTCATGTGGAGAATTTTGCGCAATCGCGGCGTGCACAATGCGAAATTCCGCCGGCACCATCCACTTGCCAGTTTCATCCTTGATTTCTATTGTCAAGAGGCCAAACTCGGTATTGAGTTGGATGGAAGCCAGCACGCGGAAGGCGATCAGGTTCGCTACGATGAAGAACGCACCAAGATTCTGCGCGAGCAACATGACGTTCAAGTCATTTGCTTTTGGAATAGCGATATTTTGAGCAAAACAGAAGAAGTGGTCAATGAAATTTGGAGCGCCCTCGATACCCGCCTCGCTCCCTCACCCCTAACCCCTCTCCCAAAGGGAGAGGGGAACTCCCTTCCCCCTGTGGGGGAAGGGTCGGGGATGAGGACAGACTCCCTTCTCCTCTAGGGGGAAGGGCTGGTGATGAGGGAAAAGCGCCACGAATCGGCAGTCAACATCTTGAATAATGTTCTATTGCCTGCCATGAAAGAAGTCGGCGACAAATTCGGCGCGGGCGAATTGATATTGCCCTTCGTGCTCCAATCTGCTGAAGTGATGAAAAAAGCCGTCGCTCATCTCGAAAACTATCTCGAAAAGATGGAAGGTGTCACCAAAGGCACAGTCGTCATTGCCACAGTGTATGGCGATGTACATGACATCGGCAAGAACCTCGTCAAAACGATTCTCTCGAACAACGGATACACGGTCGTTGATCTCGGTAAGCAGGTTCCCGCCGAAATCATTATTTCCAAAGCCGTGGAAGTCAACGCGACTGCGATCGGGCTCTCTGCGCTGCTGGTATCCACTTCCAAGCAGATGCCGCTCATCGTCAATGAACTGCATCGCCGCGGACTGAAATTCCCCGTGCTGATCGGTGGCGCAGCCATCAACCGCCGCTTCGGACGCCGCATCCTCAAAACCGAAAGCGGAGACTTCTACGAGCCAGGCGTCTTCTACTGCAAAGATGCATTCGAGGGTCTCGAAACGATGGATATTCTCATCAACGATGAGAAACGCTCCGAACTGCTCACGAAGACGCGCAAAGATTCAGAACTCGAATTGGGACGCGCTTCACAGATGCCCGAACACCGCAAAACGGGCACCCGCTCCACGGTCCAGCCGGAGCCGATTGCGCATCCGGCCAAGTGGGGTCCGCGCATCGTCAAGGATATGCCGTTGGAAATGGTACTCAAACATCTCAATATCAATGAGTTATATCGCCTGTCGTGGGGCGCGAAGAACGCGCACGGTTCCGAATGGGAGAAACTCCAGAAAGAGTTCGGGGAGCGTTTGCAAAAGATGACAAAAGCCGCACTCAAAGAGGGCTGGCTCAAACCGCAGGCAGTGTACGGATATTTTCCGTGTCAATCTGATGGCGACGAACTGGTTATTTATGATCCTGCCACAATTATTGCGGCCTCTCCCGAGGAGCTAACCCGCTTAAACTTCCCGCGCCAGCCTTATGATGAACATCTCTGCCTCGCGGATTACTATGCTTCCGTCGAATCTGGTCAAATGGACGTAGTTGCATTCCAGGTTGTTACCGTTGGGCAGGAAGCCACGGAGCGTTTCGATGCATTGCAGGGAAAAGGCGATTACAGCGAAGCCTATTTCACCCACGGCCTGGCCGTCCAGACCGCTGAAGCGACCGCCGAATACTTGCACCGCCATATCAAACGCGAACTGGGCCTGGGCGAAGAGCAGGGCAAACGCTATTCGTGGGGTTATCCCGCCATCCCTGAGCTCGAAGACCATCGCAAAGTCTTTGATCTGCTGCCTGCGGTTGAATCCGAGCTGGGTATGACGCTTTCGCCTGCCTTCCAGTTGATCCCTGAGCAGTCCACGGCGGCGGTCATTGTCCATCACAAGGACGCCAAATACTACAGCATCGGTGAGTCGCGGGTAGAACAACTCATGAAATGAAGGAGTTTATAAAAAAGAATAAGCGGGATGTCATCCCGCGAAAGAAGAGGCGGATTGCCAATCTGCCTCACATGACGATATGGAATTAGAGACAAATGGCCTACAAATTCTGCCCCCAATGTGCTGCCCCTCTCATCACCACCGATATTGACGGGCGAGAGCGCATCAAATGCCCTGCTTGTGACTTTGTATTCTGGGACAACCCCATCCCGGTTTTGGCAGCCATCGTCGAACACGAGGGCAAAGTCATCCTGACCCGCAACAAAGGCTGGCCACAGAAATGGCTTGGTATCGTGACGGGATTCCTGGAAGCGGGAGAGACTCCCGAAGAGGGTGCCCTGCGCGAGGTCAAGGAGGAACTCGGCCTGGACGGTGAGATCGTCAGTTTCATCGGGCATTACCCCTTCGAAATGCGCAACCAGATCATTTTCGCCTATCACATCCGCATCGAGGGCGAGATCAAAATGGGCGAAGAACTGGAATCTATTAAAGCATTGGCTCCCGAGGAAATCCGCCCCTGGGATGTGGGAACGGGCCCGGCGTTGAAAGACTGGTTGGCGGCCAGAGCTAAAAGCGCAAATAAGCCATGATAAGAAGTAAAATTGTTACATTCAATAAATCGGGGCGTGGGGTAACCCCACATCCCCCTTCTTTTTGAAAGATATTGAAATCGTTTCATTGGAGCAGATTGTGAAAAGCGCGCTACGCACGGCATTCATAACATGGATTGGACTCTCTGCGTTGGTAGTCGCCAGTGTTGTCTTGATCTATCTGCGAAACGGCGCAATCGGCTTGGATCTTTACATCCAGCAATGGCCTTTGTCCAACCTGGCGATCACCCTGGCTTCGACAGCCCTCTCGTGGGTTTGTGTTGGCGCGATCCTGTATTTGCTCGTCAATGAGAAAATCAATGCAAGGAATGTGTTTTTCGTTGCGGGTTTCTTCTTGGTTATTTTGGTTTATTTGAACGTTCTTCGCGAAAGATTCCGTTATGGAGATTATGCGTATTACATAGAGGCCGCAACCGCATTATTGAAAAACCAGCCCCTGCCCGATACTTACTTTTATCTGCCTCTCTGGGCCACGATCTTGCAGGTCATCCTCCCCTGGGAGGACCAGGGTGTGCTGGTCACCTTATGGACGTTGAATATCATCGCGCTGGGGCTGTTTTACATATTGCTGGTGCAACTGCTCGAACGATACGGATTTTCCAACCGCTTCGCGGTCGGTGTTACTGTGCTTTTTATGTTGGTCAATACTCCCTTGCACAGGACACTCGGTTACGTGCAGGTGAATTTACTGGTCATGGTTCTGGTGATATTCAGCGTCCTGAATTTTTCGAAGAAAACATTTCTCTCCGCGTTGGCGCTTGCGCTTGCCGTGCATTTGAAGACCTCACCTGCTGCACTCGTACTCGCCTTTTTGCTGGAGCGCAACTGGCGCTGGGTAGCCTGGTTTGGGATCAGCTTTTTGATTCTGGCTTTTATTCCCCTGGCATTAGAGGGACCCTCTCCCTACTTCGATTTTCTCACCAATATCGGCATCCTGGCCCAGAGCACGAATACGAACTTCCATGATACTTCCTTCGATTCATTTTTCCGTTTCCTGAATCCATTTTTTGGTATTGGAATTTCGGCAACGCGCGTGATCACACTCATCATCAAAGTAATCTTTGGCGTCACAACGCTCTATGTCATGGCGCGGAATATCCACCATGCCACCTTCGTGAATGCTGAGGCAGCCCAGGGTACCTTGCTCAATGCCATCCCTTCGTTATTTATCTTCATGACCCTTGCTTCCCCCATCGTTTGGGACCATCACGGCTTGTTCGTCGCCCTGCCATTTTTATTGCTACTCAAATGCCTCGATTCGCCCGCCTTGTGGATGTGGTTTGGTTTTGCGTACCTGCAGGAATTTGTCATGCCGTCATTCGATTTCTTCCCGTGGTCGTTTGGCCGCCTGTTTGCCCCCTTGATCGTTCTGTGGTTGATGTGGGCTGTTACCAGGAAGAGGGAAGGAAAACCCAGATTCTTCCATGCCGCCAATCGTTGGCTCGATAAACTTACGATTTGAGAGTCCCAGACGAATGCGACGAGAACTTCCTATTATCAGTTTACTTGCCCTGAGTCTTCTCATCGGCATCCTTACCCTTCAGCAGTATGGGGAAAGCTGGGATGACCTGTCGCTGCAAAAATATGCAGCCAAATCCTTGCATGCGTATCGAACCTGGTTGCAGGAAGGTGCGGTGCAGATCACACCGGAAGACTTGGGAAATTATGGCCCGGCTTATGTCATGGGGGTTGCATTGGCGTCGCGCGCCTTGAGCGCTTTCCTGCCATTCATTCTTCCGGATATTCGCCACTTGATCTATTTCGTTACATTTCTTACCGGTATGTGGGCATTTTATGCGCTGAGCCTGCGCTGGTTGAGCCGGACAGCCGCCCTGGCTGCCACGCTTCTATTGATGACACAGCCCGTCTTTTGGGGACATGCTTTCATTAACCCGAAAGACACCAACTTCCTTGCATTTTTCCTTTTAGCTCTGTATTTTGGATTTAGACTGTTCGACTCGCCCGAGCTGGTTCAGCTTAATGAAATTGCCTCTCGGCCTAATCGGACGTTGGCGCTACTTTCCGGGCTCTGGCTTGCCACCATTTTCGGGCTCTTTCTCTTCACCGACGCTTTTCATACCGCCATCATGACCCTGGTCGAATCTGCTAAAGCGGGGAATGCAAACATCGTTTCATGGATTGCATCGGATCTTGCAAAAACGGAAGCCGAAGTTTATATCAGACGCTATTTTGTTTTGTTCATTCAACTCCGCCTTGTCTATTTAGTTCTTTCTACTTTGATCCTCGCCTTTCTCTATCGCAAGCTTGCCCCTACTGCTCTCTCATCACTGCTCTCAATTCTCTTACCAGCTATCCTCCTCGGATTTTCCACCTCCATGCGTGTCCTCGGTCCGTTTGTGGGATTACTTGTCGGGATCTATGCACTTTATAAAAAGGGAAAGCAGGCCATCCCGGCGCTTTTTGTCTACGCTATCTTCGCCCTGATGACGATGTACGCGACATGGCCTTATCTTTGGCCGGACCCTATTGGCCGTTCGCTCGAAAGCTTTCAGGTGATGTCGCAATATCCTTGGGAGGGGCAGGTGCTCTTCGACGGCGTGCTGTACACCTCTACGGACATCCCACGAGGGTATTTGCCCGTGCTGCTGGGCATCCAGTTGACGGAGCCAGTCTGGGTGCTGTTCATCGCCGGTTTGGCGCTGGCAGTCATCGGCTTTATCAAGAAGCGGGAGTATGTCGAATTGCTGGCGCTGACCCTTGTCTGGTTCGTCCTGCCGCTGGCGGGATTCATCCTCTTGCATGCGCCGTTGTACGATAATTTTCGCCAGATTTTTTTCATCCTGCCGCCGGTCTTCATGCTGGCGAGCGTCGTCTTCGAGAGACTCCCCTCTCCTTTTGGGAGAGGGGGTAGGGGTGAGGGTAAGTGGCAAACGGCCCTGATCGCGCTGGCCCTGTTGCCAGGCGTAATCAGCATCCTGCGCCTGCACCCATACGAGTACATGTACTACAACACCTTCATCGGTGGCGAGAGGGGCGCGTTCCGCCGTTTCGAACTGGACTATTGGGGTACCTCATACCGCGAGGCTGCAAACTGGATGAATGAATTCGGAACGCCCGGTGCAAACGTGTGGGTGGACGGCCCATCGCATTTGCTGGAGATGTATCTGCAGGACGGCTTTCATGTGTTCTCAGGCCACGAAGTGGAGCGCGCAGACCATTACGATTATGTGGTTTCCATGACTCGCTATGATTTCGACTTGACCTCCTACCCCGATGCGAAAATCGTTCATCGGGTCGAGAAAAACGGAGTTCTTTTGGCGGTGATAAAACAGCCATAAACTTGTCATTACGAGCTCCACTGGTTGAGTAACCCCGTGTTCTACGGGGCATATCGAAACCGAGGGGCGTGGCAATCTCCTCGCAAACGGGAGACTGCCGCGTTTGCTTGGTCTCGATACTCCGCTTTGCGGTACTCGACCAGCGCTCACTCGCAGTGACAAAAGTGGAGATATTTTATGAGTAACGCAAAATTCCTTGACTTGTTATCCGGCAACACTCCCTTGCTTGCCGACGGCGCGATGGGGACCGTCCTGCACGGGCGCGGGATTGGCTTCGACCAGTGCTTCGACGAGTTGAATCTCACCAATCCCGCTGTGGTGGCAGAAGTACATCGCGAGTACATCGAGGCAGGCGCGCAACTCATTTTGACCAACACCTTTGGCGCCAACCGCTATAAGCTGGCCCGCCACGCGTTGGAAGACAAAGTGGCTGAGATCAATAAGGCAGGTGTGGAACTTGCCAGGCGCGTGGTGGCGGCTTCGTTCAAGGATGTCTTCGTGGCCGGTGACGTTGGCCCGCTGGGGGTGCGCATCGCGCCTTACGGACGGGTCTCGCTGGAGGGTGCGCGCGCGGCCTTTGCCGAGCAGATCACGGCGCTGGCCGAAGCGGGTGCGGACCTGATCGTGATCGAGACCATCAGCGACCTGTATGAGATCAAGGAAGCCGTGCGCGCCGCGCGCGAGGTAGGGGCGCAGCTTGCTGCGTCCCTACCCGTGGTTGCCTCGGTGACATTCACGCGCGATGATGTCACCTTGCTGGGTGACAACCCGACCAAGGTGGCGCGTACACTGGCCGAAGAAGGCGCGAATGTGATCGGCGTCAACTGTTCGGGCGGGCCGTCGCAGTTGCTGCGCATTTTACGACAGATGCGACAGGCTGTGCCGGAGGCCCGCTTTTGGGTCAAGCCCAACGCCGGGTGGCCGGAACAGATTGGCGGGCGCATCATGTATCCCGCCGAAGCGGATTATTTCGGTGATTACGCGCTGTCGTTCTGCCAGGCGGGCGCCAGCGTCATCGGTGGCTGCTGCGGGACGACGCCCGCGCACATCACGTCGATGCGGGCTGCACTGGACAAATATCCGGAAGGCTGCCAGCCGCCGGAGGCCGAGATTGACCTATCCGTAAGCGTTGAGCAGGTTGAAGTCCAGGAAGAAGCGCCGTCGCCTTTTGCGCAGAGACTGGCCTCCGGGCAGTTTACTGTAGCAGTGGAGATGAGTCCGCCGCGCGGTCTGTCCACCCACAAGCTGCTGGCTGGCGCTTCGCTCCTGGCTGACTCGGGCGCGGACGTGATCAACGTGGCCGACAGTCCCATGGCGCGTATGCGCATGTCGGCCTGGGCGGTGTGTGACGTGGTGCGGCGGCAGGTGGGCGTGGACACGACGCTGCATTTCCCGACGCGCGGACGCAACCTGCTACGTGTGCAGGGCGACCTGCTGGCGGCGCACGCGCTAGGCATCCGCAATGTGTTCGTGGTGATGGGCGACCCGACCTCGATCGGCGATTACCCCGAAGCGATGGACAACTACGACCTGGTGCCGTCGGGGCTGATCAAGCTCATCAAGGGGGGCTTCAACGCGGGCGTGGACCATTCGGGGACCAGCATCGGCCAGCCGACTCATTTCTTCGTGGGCGCGGCGCTCAACCTGTGCCCGCCGGACCCGGAGCGCGAGATCAAGAACCTGCACCGCAAGGTACTCAACGGCGCGGACTTTTTCCTGACGCAGCCGATCTACCGCTCCGATGACGGGCTGAAGCTGCTGGAGCAGTACGAGGCGGTCTATGGCCCACTCAACCGGCCGATCCTGGCGGGTATCCTGCCGCTGGTCAGCAAGCGGCATGCGACCTTCCTGCACAACGAGGTGCCGGGCGTGTTCATCCCAGACGAATTCATCCAGCGCATCGAAGCCGCCGGGGAGGAGGGCGCGCGCGTGGGCGTGGAACTGGCGGTGGAGTTAATTGAGCAAATCAAGGGCTGGGCGCAGGGGATCTACATGATGCCGCAATTCCACCGCTATGATATGGTCTCCGAGATCATTGAAGTAGTGAAAGAAAAAGAATGAAAATCTTGCGTGCCATTGCCGCTTTTTTGATCGGACTGGTCACGAGTTATTGCCTCGTAGCGACCTTCTTCACCCAATCGGATTACACCTCGAATACCGACCGCTTCTTTCTGATTCTTATGCCTGCCCTGGCAATCGGCCTGCTCCTGCTCGAGTCCTTTTCCTCCGTTTCAGCATGGATCAAGCGTGTTGCGATGGGTTATTCACTGCCGCGCTACTTGCTTGGTTTTTTGGTAAGCCTGGGCTTCGTTTATGGTGCGGTCGGTTTCCTGAGCGGGCCGATTCGAACTTCCTTTAGTATGGTCTTGTTCACCGCTATCTTCATGACCATCGGCAATGTATTTGGGTATTATCTCCTCGGCCGCGCGGGAAGGTCATTGCAAGCGGGCTTTCTCGGCAGACCATTGAACGTCATCTTGGCGCTTTCCCTGCCATTGTTTCTCCTCGCAATCGTTTCTGTATGTGTCCAATTCCCCGCCATGTTTGTGTGGGATACCATTCGCGTCCCTCAAGAGTGGCTTCCCTTGTTCCTGTCCATTGCGCTGGTATCGGGCCTATGGAGTCTTCGAGTCTTAGAGAAATTCGAATTTAGCAGTTATCACGACCGATTCAAGCAAACAAATATTTACCATTTCATCTCTAAAAATCTGCCCGGGTTGTACGCGGGCGGGATGTTTTTCCTGGTCAATCTTATCCTTGCGCGCGCCTTGAATCACCCCGCCTTGCGTTACAACAGTGTGCTGTTCGAAGCGGACGCAGGTCCCTGGATGGAGATTCTCGCCGGCCCTGAAGTCACGGAAGGCTTGCGGTCTGTGCATCCACTCAGCCTGATCATCATCCGACCGCTCATCCGCTTGGTAGCGGTTTTCATGGGTGAGCAATGGCATCTCGCAGGGATGCTCGTCGTTGCCGCCATGAGTGGATTATGTGTCTTCATGACATGGCTCTACGTCAAACGTGCCACAGAATCCAGTACCTACGCCTTCATTTTCGCGATCCTGCTTGGTTCCACAGCGACGCATCTGGTCTTCGGCTCGCTGACCGAAAACTATATTTTCGGCGAGGCCGCATTGCTTTTATTCTTCCTGTTGATTCAAGCCGGGGAACGAAGGATTACCGTTCTCCTGCCTGCAGGATTGCTCCTCTTCGGAATAACGATTTCGAATATTGCCCAGGGCGTGATTGGTTTGTTCTTCAATGATTTCGGATTTCGCCGTTTGGTCCGGTATTGCCTGCTCGTGCTTGGGCTGGGTGTCATCCTGACCTTTTTCACGGGCATCCTGTACCCTAATCTAGAGAGGTTCTTTTTTATTCCCTCTGATATTGCCTTCGAACTCAACTTCGTCGAATCCAAGCAAGAATCCCTTGATGGGCACCTGCTGGAAAAGTTCCAGGTGGTCAGCCGCACGATGTTCTTATACGCTGTGGCGGGTCCCAGTCCGGTTGAGGTCATTTCCAATAAGCCCCCGTATCCCACGATCGATATCAATACTTTCGATCAGCGCTCGGGTCGCATGGCTTCGTACAAGGGATTTACGAATATTCCTCTCCTATTGTGGCTGATCTTGCTCGGAGGTTCTTTCCTTAACCTGGCGAGAAGTCTCCGCTCATCCATACACAGGCCATTGATATTCGGACTGCTTGGCTCACTTGGCTTCAATTTCCTCCTGCACATGGTCTACGGTACAGAACTTTTCCTCTACACCCTATACTGGGTGTATGCGCTGGTGTTCTTCATTGCGTTGGCATTGGCAGACCTTGCGGGAAGAAAATGGTTCGACATATTCCTGGTAGTTATATTATTCGCCCTCATGGCAAATAACCTCGGGTTTATCTTTTCCATCCTACGCAGTCTCGCGCCATTCTACGCAGCCGTCTGAAAAACACTTATTTCTATGGTTCTTGATTATATTCAGTGGATCACGAAATGGCTGGGATTTTCAACTTTCGTGAAGTACTGATATTGCATTCAAAAAAAGGAACCGTAAAAAATAACTTGGTAAATGTGACATTGTTGGTCATTTCACAGACGGGGCGGATATATACAACATCGTCCACAATAGCTGCGAGTTGTTGATGAGTAGAGCCATTACGAAAACCAATATGATCACTTGAAACCAGCGCTGATCCGCAAGTTCCCGCCACGCCAGGGCCAGGAAGAGAACGATGGCGTAGGTCCAGTTGGCAGAATATAGAAATACATCCTTCCCATATTGCATATGAAGCGCAAAGTTGAACAATAACGTCACGATAAAGGTGATAAAGAAGCGGTTATCCTGTCTGAGCAGGTTTTTCAGGAAAAGCACGCCACCGAGCAGTAACAGGCCGCACCATGCGTATGCCAAAGATGTGCTGAACCAGGTTTCATAGGAAGCCAGGTACATCGGGTCTTTCTGGATGGAAGCCCGGAACATCCAGGTCTTTGGAAAAGGGAACCCATCCCGAATGACGATTGGCTCGGGCGCAATAAAGCTGTGCAGGAACATCACCCGCCCCAGGAAGTTGGCACGTTGCAAGGTGGGAGGAAAGGAATTATGCCCTTCTGCGTCAAGCGTGGAAAGTTCCCAGAAATACGGCTGGGCTTCAGGATAGAGCGCATTGTGCAATAGACTTAATGGAACGACCAGCGCTCCGACGATCATCCCATAGAGGATCAACTGTTTGATATTACGCCGGACGAAGAAATGAGCGATGAAGGTCTGTGCCACGTTCGAAATGGTGATCCCAAATGCGACCAGTCCGGTTATCACGAGCGCATACAACGGCTTATCCTTGAGAAGCAGGACGAGGAAGATCAATGCCACTGCCGAAAGGAAGATGTACGTTTCGATGATCGAACCGAAGGCGAGCTGGGTGGTAGACGCGCCGAACAGAGAGGCGATCAAAAGCGCGTACAAGGGGTTCTTTACCAAAGTCCGCACAAAATACCAGACCAGGAATATACACAGGGCACCAGTGAGCGCATTCAGGGTGATCGTGGCGAAGAGACGATCCCCCTTGAAGAAAAAGGCAATCGCTGCAACCAGAGGCCGGATGATGATCAGTACGTATGGATGAGCCGGGCGCCAATAGTAATCGAAATAATAATCGGTGGCAAAACGTACGCGCCATAGATTACCATCCGCATCGAAGAAAATATCATCCGCGTCATAGGCGGGTTGGTTGAATATGGAGGCGAAAATCAAATATACAGTAAAGAACAAAAATGCAACCATCAGGCCGCCCAGATTTTCATCCAAAAATGCATAGAAACGGGTCCCAGCAAATCGCTTCTCGCGGATGAGGAACAACGCCCAATTCGAAATTGGTAATGCGGGGATGAGCGCAAGAACAAAGGCCACCCACGCCTCTGGCCTGACAAGATGAAATACAGCGGGGTCGAATTGGTTGGTAAATTGTTTTGCCATGTAGTACATGGCAGGCACAAATACCGCTACCGCAGCGAGCAGGATAAAAGCACTCCCCGTTTCGAAAGGGTTGGATTGGAAATTCCCACTCGCCCTGTTCAAAAGATGGTACCCGAAGAGGGTCCCAATGGAGTGGACGAGAGTGGCAAGTGCGAGAATCTCGATAAAGGACTCATAAAAGTTGCCCAGGAAACTGGTTACAAAATAACTGAGGGGGATTCCCAACAGCCATGCGAAAACGAGACGTTTGTTTGGAGGCATTATGACTTTACAAGTTCAGCGTTTTGCTCGAGTGTTTTTTACAAGAAGGTATCATCGCTGGAACTCTGCCAGGATCGTGTCAAACTCGCGTTCACTGATCCAATCATCTTTACTCAGTACGTTACTCCACACACGCCAAAGAGCCAAATCTGAAGTGACGTACATTTGTCCGGTGTGAAAATCATAAATCAGCTGCATTGAATGAACAGTATTCAATGATGAATTATCGATAATCTTGATTGCCAGGTAAACCGCGCCATCTGATTTAATCCACTCATTTCTTCCGATTTTTTCGACTGTCAACAATGGCATTTCATAAATTGACTTCATGGTGGAGACTGAGCCAGTCTTCGTCCATAGTGTTATTCGTATCCCATGGGAATACCGGTAATTTTCGACTTCATATCCATAGGAAGTACCCAGACCGTTGCTTTGTTCTCCCTTTGCAACCGTGTAGGTCTGGCTGTCTTTCCAGAACTCCATGGCAACCAGACCCATGAAAAGGATCAATACAGTCGCCAATGCAATTTTTCTGTAGGGTATTTTCTTCTGAATATCTCTCATGAACTCGTTCTTCCTGTGACCGCCCTATTATATACTGAGATAGGGTCGGTACGTCTCAAAACGGATGAGCCAAGCTGCTGCGGCCCGGACCACGGAGGCTCCTTGAGAATTTCCGGGGTAGATACTGATTTGGCTGCAGAATTTATCGAAATGATATAATCGACAACCGCGATGCAACAAATCCAAAAAGCAACCCCGTATTTAAAGCTTGGTTTGGTCTGCCTGTTGGTTACCTATTGCTTTGGGTCTGTCGTCCAGCAAATCGCACAGGCCAGGCAACTTACAGACACTGACGGCCCTTTTTTTGTGGAATGGGAAAAACGGTTCGAACCCATCAAATCCGATCTGCCCCTCACATACGGCGTCATTGGATATGCAGCCGATTGGGACCTTCCGGGTGTCAGTTATGATCCGGCGAATACGGAAGCGGAACATATCCTGACACAGTATGTGTTAGCCCCGGTCGTTGTATCCAGGGATACCAGCCACGAGTGGATCCTGGTCAATATGAATGCAGCCAATTTCGATACCTGGCTTGCCTTGCAAGAAGGGAATTTCGCAGTGACCAGGTATAAATTCAATTTGTATTTGGTTCACCGCCTCGAATGACACTTCAAAGTTTTCTCACTTTGCTGCCCTCCATGATTTCCGGAGTGATCGCGGTGCATTGTATCTGGCCAGATAGAGAATTCAAGTCCATCCTGTTCAAGCTGTTTTTAGGGATGGGCCTGGGTTTGGGCTTGAATTCCCTTTTGTATTTTCTGTTTTTATCGATATTCAACCGCCAACCGGGATTTTTTGGATTACAAATTATCGTGTTGATTGCTCTACTTTCGATTCTTATTCTTAAAGAACGATCTTATCGCTTTCAACTAAATGCCTTTCCCCAACTCAACCGAATGCAGGTGATTCTTCTGGCTCTTGCCGGGATCATGATCTTGCTTGCCTTGTCCATTTATGTGATGGTATCGCTGCGAAAGCCACAGGGCGCCTGGGATTCATGGATGATTTACAACCGGGCTGCACGCTTTATTTTTCGAGGGGGGGATCACTGGTCGGATGCTTTCTCCCCTGAGATGTATTGGTTTTTTCATACCGACTATCCACCCTTGATCGCCCTGAATGTTGCCGCTGGATGGGATGCGCTCGGTCAGGAGACCGTCCGGGTTCCCATGTTGGTCGGAGGGGTTTTCCTGTTTGGAAGCGCGGGCTTATTATTTGCCGGCATGAATAAATACAAAACATTGGGCCAGGCAGCTTTGGCAATGATGGTGCTGTTCAGCGTTTCAGCTTATATCGAATTTGGGGCAAAACAGATCGCTGATGTACCTCTCTCGTTCTTTATGCTTGCGACCGGTATCCTGGTATTTTTGTATTCAGTCGAGACCCACGAGGGGTTATTGGTATTGGCAGGCCTGTCTGCCGGTCTGGCCGCATGGACCAAGAACGAAGGCCTTGTTTTCGTGTCGATAAGTCTGCTTGGATTGGGAATCGCATACCGAAAAGAACTGAATCGAATCTTTCCCTGGTATATGCTGGGGCTTGCCGTGCCTATGGCAAGCCTGATTTATTTCAAACTTGTATTGGCCCCTCCAGGCGACTTGTTTCAAGATCCCGCCAGCCAGTTTACTCAAATCTTTGACTCAAACCGCCATCTTGAAATCCTTAAACAATTGGGCCCGAATCTGATGGCGCTAGTCAATTGGATCTTGTTGCTGGTTTATGCTTTGATCTTAGGGGTGGATAAACCCCAGGCCTCCTTCTCTGCCTTTCTGGCCTGCCTGGTGATTATCCTGTTACAATTGGCAGGATACTACATTATTTTATTGGTCAGCCCGCATCCTATCTTGTGGCATTTATCGGCTCTGTATCGATTGTTGCTTCAAATTGGTCCGTTGATTATTTTTCTTTACTTCAGTGTGGTTCGATCTCCGGAAACGGTTTTCCGGCAAAAGTGATTTTCCATGTTACTCGCGATTGACGTAGGCAACACCAACCTGACCCTCGGCCTGTATGACGGTGATACACTTGGCCGTCACTGGCGGCTGGCGACCGATCATGCTCGCATGCCGGATGAATACGGTTTGCAGTTCCTTGGCCTGCTGCAAAATGCCGGGCGGACGGTTGCCGATTTGCATGGCATCGTGCTGGCCTCGGTTGTCCCGCAATTGACCGGACGCGTTGTCCAAGCCTGTCAGGAATACCTGAAACAGGAACCACTGGTGGTCGATACGGGCGTCAAGACCGGCATCCGCATTCGCTACGAAGACCCCCGCCAGGTGGGTGCGGACCGTGTGGCTGATGCCGTGGCGGTCATCAAACTCTATGGCGGCCCGGCCTGTGTGATCGACTTTGGTACGGCTACTACCTTCAATGCCATTACAAAAGAGGGCGATTATCTGGGTGGCGCGATTACCGCGGGTGTCAATCTGGCTGCCGAAGCGTTGTATACGCGCGCCGCCAAGCTGCCGCGCATGGACTTGCAGCGTCCCCCCTCCGTCATTGGGCGCAACACCGTCCACGCCATGCAATCGGGGCTGCTGTTCGGGTATGTGAGCATGGTCGAGGGCATGGTGGCACGCTTCCGGTCCGAGTTGGGAAGCGATATGAAGGTCATCGCCACGGGCGGCCTGGCCGAAGTCGTCGCCAAAGAGACCGACGTGATCGAGATCATCTCCCCCTGGCTCACTTTGGATGGTCTGCGCATCATCTGGGAATTGAATTCATAGCCGCTGGTCGAATAGCCCTGAGCGGACGCTGAGCGAGTGTAACGAGATGAAGCTGTAGTCGAAGGGCGTACTGAGACCGTCATACATTACAAGAATAGAATGAAACCAATCCTGCTCATCATTTTAGGGGTATCTTTGTTGTTGACAGCCTGCGGCAGAGCTGTGATAGCCGCTCCCGAACCGACAGCGACTCTGACCGCACCTCCTTCTCCGACCCGCACTGCCACGCCGACTTCGACTGCAACCATTCCCCCTACACCTACCATTTCACCCACCCCCACGCCGACCTGGGTGGCGCAGGGACCGGATGCGGTCGTTGTCCCAATTTTGCTCTATCACCGCATCGGCGTTTCGCCCATCAACAGTCAGTATTACGTCTCCCCCGAGAAATTCGAAGAGCAGATGAAACTGTTGCATGATTGGGAGTACACGGTCATCCCCATCGAATTGCTGGTCAAAGCCATCAAAAAAGGCGCCGACCTGCCGCCGCGTCCGGTGATCATAACATTTGACGATGGCGATATCAGTGTCTACACCACTGCCTTTCCCATCATGCAGAAATACGGTCTGACCGGTGTGACCTATATCGTGGGAAACTACATGGGCACCGACGGTTACATGACTGCCGAACAGATCAAAGAACTGGCGGCTGCAGGTTGGGAAGTGGGCAGCCATAGCCGCAGCCACCGCGACCTGACCAGGCTGGAGCCCGCTGTGCAACAGGTCGAGATCGTGGAAGCGCGCAGGGTCTTGCAAGAGGCCACGGGTTCCCCGGTTTTGACTTTTGCCTATCCCTTCGGCTTCATGGGCGAGACTGCAGGCAGTTATGTACACGCCGCAGGTTATATTGCTGCCATGGGGCTCGGCTTCACCTCCGACCAGGGTAAGAGCAACCTGTTCTGGCTGCAGCGCCGCGATGTCAAAGGTACCTACGATATCAAGCAATTCGCGGCTTTCCTGCCCTGGCAGGGAGACCCTGCACTGTTGCCTCCTGATACTCCCACCCCCACGCCGACTGCCTCGCGTACCCCCATCCCTACCTATACACAATATCCGACCAGCACAGCGCAGCCGTAGGGAACCAGTCGTACGGCACGCCGGTTCATTGACACGCCTCCCCTTTGGGGTATAATACCCCGCGCGGCCCCGTAGCTCAATTGGCAGAGCAGGCGACTCTTAATCGTCTGGTTAGGCGTTCGATCCGCCTCGGGGTCACTACATACTCCATCCGGGATGGAGTATTTTTTATGCTGCTTTGTTTATAGCTCTACCCTTTGGGGGGAAATGCCGTAAGTACCCCAAATTTCGATTCCCCATCCTGTTATCAACGAGGGACACTTGTCTATCTAAAAAACGACCCGGCACCGACGAAGATTTCCTTGAGGAAACCGACTTCCTGGACGTTATCCATATACACACCGTTACGCGAGCGGGAGGAATGGATCATCTGCCAGCCGCCCAGGCTCATGCCGACGTGCGTGATCTTTCTCCGGCTTTCGCCTTCCGCGAAGAAGAACAGGTCGCCTACTTCGAAGGGCGGCTCGACCGGATTGGCCGCGTTGTATTGCATGTCTGCATCGCGAGGGAGCGCAACGCCGACCCAACGGTGCAGCAGACGCACAAAGCCTGAGCAGTCGATGCCGTTTCCGCTCACGCCGCCCCACAGATACGGGACGCCGATCATCCGTTGCGCATCTTCGCATAACGTTTCCCGTTTTGCATCCATCGATCCTGGCAAGGTATCTGTCGCTCGCAAGGAGGATAGCGGCATCCAGCCTGCCTTATTTGCCTGGACCAGCCCCCATGCTCCGCTGGTTTTTTCCAAGACCACTCCCGTTCCGCTTACCACGCGCGTCACGATTTCGCTGGTGGTGTCTGGCTTGGCGCGGAGTTCGCAGGCAGGCGCAAGTACAAGATGTGTTGGGCCGGTAGCAAATCCGTTTCCCAAATACTGCCTGTAAACCCAACCAAGATATCCATCCTGCTGTCTCACAAAGACCCAGCGCTCGTTTTCGTCTAAAATCTCCAGGTTTGTGCCATAGGGCAGTTCGCTTAGAAGCGGTACCCCGAAGCTGGGTTGCTCATAGAGGCCGGTCAGGTTCGTGGCCACGTGCATGCGCGGCAGATTGCCCTTGCCAAGAATACGTACCGAAGCGGTATCCAGTTTCAGGTCCGGGAAGTGAAGCGCGAGGGTTTCGAGTTGGGACTCTTCCAACAGGCGTCCGCTCAAGGTCAATGTCCTGTTTTGGTATGCCTGGACCCGCATGTCGAACACGGAGGTACGCCTGTCATTTTGTGCGGCCAGTTCATCGAGGATGGATCGTACGTTGTCCATGCCTTGATTCTACATGATTTATGATAGGATTCGAATTATGGCTTATATCGCGATCAACGGCGCAGATATTTATTATCAGGTCCATGGGGATGATGATCCGCGGCGGACTCCCATCGTGCTGGTGCACGGTTCGACGATCGACAGCCATACCGACTGGGATTCCGTCATCCCTGCCCTTGCCAGGTGTTACAAAGTGTTTGCACCGGACTGTCGCGGGCATGGCAAATCGAACAACCCGGGTAAAACCTATTCGTTCAGGGAACTCGCCTATGACCTGATGACCTTCGTGCGTGCGCTGGGATACGAACGCGCGCATATCATCGGGCACAGCAACGGTGGAAATGTGGCGCTTGTGACGCTGATGGAATACCCCGAAGCCGTGCAGACCTGCGTGTTGCAGGCCGCCAACGCGTATGTGACCAGCTACCTGATCGAGCGTGAACCCCATATCTTCGATCCGGAACGGGTTGCGCACGAGGATCCCGACTGGATGAACGAGATGATCAGGCTGCACAGCGCGGTGAACGGGGAGGGGTACTGGCGTGAATTACTGGCGTTGACGGTGAAGGAAATCATCTCCGGGCCGAATTACGCCCCTGCCGACCTGGCGCGCGTCCAACGGCCAACGCTCGTCATCATGGGCGCGGAGGATAAGGTCAATGCTCCCGACAGGCATGCGCAATTCATTGCTGAAAACATTCCCGGTGCAGAGCTATGGATCCCGGAAAAGACGGGCCACAACGTCCACAAAGAACGCGAGGGGGAATGGATCGAAAAAGTGCTGGATTTTCTGGAAAGGTGCGGCCAAGATGCTTAGTAACCAGAAATATCTTGGCGATTTTTAGAAGAACTTGGCGCTCTTTGCGCCTTGGCGGTAAAAAACAGAAAATGAAACTACACTGGGAACCCGTCACACTCGAACTGAAAACCACCTTTCGCGTGGCGCATGGCGCAAGCGATCTGCGCCATAACGTACTTGTCTATCTGGATGAGGGTGTGGGGGAGGCCGCAGCTGTCCCTTATTATGGCGAGACGCAAGAGGGGATTATCAGCTACCTCAAGTCAGTCCCTGACCTGGGCACGGATCCTTTCGACATGGATACAGTGTTGGCGCTCCGGCCCCCCGGATCACGGGCAGCCCGTTCCGCCATCGACCAGGCCCTGCATGACCTGTGGGGCAAAGAGATTGGTCAACCTTTGTACCGATTGTTTGGGTTAAACCCGGACAACCTGCCGCTCACTTCGTTTACTATCGCCATGAACGAACCGCGGATCATGGCCGAGCAGGCCAGGTTGTCAGGACAACCGTTGCTTAAAATCAAACTGGGAAGTGAAAACGACGAAGCCATCCTGGCAGCCATCCGCCAGGTCACGGATGCCCGGCTGCGCGTGGACGTGAATGCGGGCTGGAGCCGCGAGCAGGCGTTGCAAATGATCCCCCGCCTGGTGGACTATGAGCTGGAATTCATCGAACAGCCCTTGGCCGTGGAGGACGTGGAAGGCTACTTTTGGTTGAAGGAAAAGCTTCGCGCGCAGCATATTTCCATTCCTATCTTTGCCGATGAAACTGCCCGGAACGCGAAGGATATACCCAAACTCGCGGGGGCGGTGGATGGCGTGGTCGTGAAACTAATGAAAAGCGAAGGAATCCGCGAAACCCTGCGGATGATCCATACCGCCCGCGCGCATGACATGCAAATCATGTTGAGTTGTATGGTGGAATCGTCGGTGGGTGTCACCGCAGCGGCGCACCTCGCTCCGTTGTGCGACTACGCTGACCTGGATGGGCCGCTGCTGATTAGAAACGACCCATATCAAGGGATACGATATGAGGGAGCAAAGATGATTTTGCCGGATGCTCCGGGGATTGGGGTGACGCGTTTATAGAATAAATGGAAGTGGTGCGGGTAGCAAACCCGTGTAGATGAAATTAAGCGGGATAACATCCCGTCCCACTTTTTACTCTGTCACCTTTTCCACAACCACCGTCGCTTCGGTAACCAGGGCGGCGATGGCACCGATAGCAGCCAGTTGGGGAGCGATCAACGCGCCTACCACCCCGAGGGTCACCGGGATTTCCATGACGGTGCTGCCATCCTTCTTTTTGATAATAATGCGGCGGATGTTGCCTTCGTGGATGATTTCCTTGATCTTGGCAATCAGGTCTTCCCCGTTGACGCTGAATTCTTCGGTGCGAACTTTTTCTTCTGACATTCTGATCTCCATTTCCTATGTAATTGACTACATCATACTACGTCCCGCGTTGCTATTGGTTGCAGGGTGAATCCGGTGGTCGAGTAGCCTCGAATGATTTTTGAGGGACGTATCGCCCGCCCAGGCCATGCCAAGATCTCCGATGTTTGCAATAAAGGGCGGACCGGGGAGACCAACGGGTAACTTAAAAACGGGAAGGTTCTATGAAACTTTGTGGTCTCGATACCCCGCTTCGCGGTACTCGACCACCGACAACAGCTTGAGAATTGACAGTATCAGGTAATCAGGCATCGTAATATGAATTAATCCAACAGTCGATAAGCACGCAGAATACCCTCGCAGGCCTGCCGGCCATCGGCCAGCGCTTTTTCGCGCCATTTCGTTTCGGTCGGAACATATAATGCCTCGAACTCGGCGCGGACCCGCTCCGCAGTCTTTTCGCTTCCCGTGCCATGCCAGTGCAACTGGTTTTCGAAGACCATCGCTTTCAAACTGCGGATGCGCGCAAACAACGAATCGCCAAATGTGCCAAACTCAAACCCGCAGGCAAATAATTGCTTCTCTGGGAATTCAGCGTTTCTCAATTTGTAAAAATATTCCGCCATGTCGCCACTCATATCATAGAATTCATCTGCGTTCATTTTCAAAATGAGCGGGTAGTTGAAAGTCGTTGATATTTCTTCTGATGTTCTTGGGTCGAGCGGGGACATGGTGATACTCATCTGATAGCGTGGACCGTAACCGGTGTGCATATCGAGCTGGATCACGTTTTGATAGCCTTCCAACGCCTGGCGGTACAGTCCCATGGCCACACGCGTGCTTTCTTGGTAGTTCGTCCCACCGTAATAAATGCCATTAACCGTATGGTATTGTCCTAGCAGGGAGGCCCGCGAGGTAACTGCATATCCCTCGGTCAGAAGGACTCTGAGCACGCGCCCCCAGAAGCGCAGATTTTCGAGGCCAAAGGAGCGCATTCGGTTCTGCGGGTTGATCAGGTAGCTGACGCGATGGAACTCCGGGTTGATGATGGGATCGAAATTGCCATCGAAAACGAAGTTGCGGTTCAAGTCCACGCTGTGTTCGTTGACCTTGCGGCGGTGTTTCATCCCCCAAGGATTGATGGCGTGGATGAGTAACAGCCCGGTACTTTCAGGATTTAGCCGAGGTGCAAATTCTTCGATGAAGACCTTCATCATCGCCGCGCCCACATAACCTTCGATGCCGTGCTCGGCGGTGGAGACGATTACCAGGTTTTCTTTTTGGCGCGGCTCGGCCCAGATCCAGTCGATGGACAGGTCGGGGTAGTCTTTTAACGGGTGACTTTCCAGGCGCGCATCCGGCCATTTGGTCTGGAGCAGGCTCAGGCTTTGGATGAAGCGCTCACGGGAATCTTCGTATGTGGTGGGGAAGTAGTCCGTCATATCTTTGGAGACCATGGACGATAGATGATGGACAATGGTCTGTCGTCTGTGGTCTATGCGCTAGTACGGCCCATAGTTGATCGCCACCGCAATCCCCAGGAACAGAACGGTCGCCAGGATGACCCACAGCCACAGCTTAGCCGTCCAGCGCAGCCATTTGGGGTAACTGACGATAGTCAGGCCCAGGCAGATCAGCAGCACCGGGTTGGTAGGGTAGGCCAGGTTGGAGAAGCCGTCACCGAAGATGTAGGCCAGCACGGCGGTCTGGCGGGTGACGCCGATCAGGTCGGCCAGCGGCAGGAGGATGGGCATCATCAGGAAGGCCTTGGCCGAGCCGGAGGCGATAAAGAATTCGATGCCGAGCGCCAGCGCGTAAACTACCAGCGCAGCGGGGAAGGCGCCCAGCTCTGTGAACGGTTCAGCCGCCGCATGCAGGATGGTGTCGGTGACGCCGCCGCTGTCGATGATGTAGCGGATGCTGGCCGCCATCAGGATCAGCGGGACGGAGGGCGCGAGTCCGCCCAGACCTTCGACCAGCCCCCGCCAAACGATCCTGCCGCCGGCACCCGAAAGGAATCCCGCGCCCAGACCCCCGATTAAGAATAGGAGGCCGACGATAGGCAGCGCATACTCGGAGATGGCAGGCACGAACGGCCCGGCCAGCATGACGACCAGGATCAATAACAGGAACAGGCCGAAGAAGGCCATGGCGCGGTTCTGCCTGGGATCTTCTTCGGTGAAGGAAGCATCTTCCATGCTCCTAAACTTTTCGCGCTCGGCCTTGTCTTCCCCGTGCACCAGGGATGCGGTTGGGTCGCGGTCGATCTTACGCGCGTAGGCGCTCAGAAAAGCGACGAAGATGCCATAGATCGCCAGGAAAACAATGACGCGCAGCCCGGCCCCGGAAAAGAGCGGCAGCCCGGCCAATTGCTGCGCCACGCCCAGCGTGTACGGGTTGGTGACAGCCGCCGAAAAGCCCATGTTGGTCGCCAGGATGGACATGCCCAGGCCGACCAGTGCATCCCAGCCGAGCGAGTAGGACAGCGCGATCATGACCGGTACCAGCAGCACGACTTCCTCGAAGGTGCCGAGCGTGGCGCCTAGGAACATGAACGCGAACGAGACCGCCAGCAGCAGGAGGTATTTGCGCTCCCTGAAGCGGCGCACAATGCGACCGATGAAAGCCCGGATGGTGCCGGTTTTATCCAGCACGGCAAAGGCGCCGCCCGCGAAGAACAGCACCACGATGATGACGATGACCGTCAGCCCGCTTTCGCTGCCCAGCACTTCGAGCGGCGCGATGAACCAGCGCCAGATGGGATAATCCGGCCGTTCGGTGAGCCGGAAGGAGGCGGGATCGATGGTCTCGCGGCCATCCACTTTGACACGCGTGTACTGTCCCGCCGGGACGACCAGGGTCAGGATTCCCGCGATCATCATCAGGACGAATAAAATAACCAGCGACTGGATGAAGGCTCGCTGGCTGATCTGGGCACCGGCTTTTTGGTCCATTGTGGGCTCCTGGGAATGTTGTTGTTCGCCATTTGTTTGTCCGCAGTTGTACTGCGGACGTTGTTGCGGCACTTCGGCAGTATAACTGCCGAAGGAACAGGGGAAAGCAATGTGTCTCCCCGTAGTGTAGCAGAGAATGTGAAAATGGACAACGCGTGTTCGTCCGCAGTTGTACTGCGGACGCTTCGGCAGTGCAACTGCCGAAGGAACAAGATTATGATTATCTTACATTCAATAAATCTGTTGGTGGATAGGTTTCTTCGTCCAGGATATATGCTTTTACGCTACTGTAGGGCCAGTCTGTTGCCACTTTGACCAGGCCAGCTCTCACGGGATTCATGTGAATGTAATCCATTTTCTGGCGCGCAAACTTTTCTGTGAAGATCGCTTCAGGATGTGATCCCTCCTGCCAGACCTGATACGTGGAAACATCTTGCGCGCGATTTTCATTTCTGGCTCTTTTGAACGTTTCAATGAATTCTGTGGTGCCTTGGCGACTTGCTTCCCTCGAAATTTCGCGCGAGGTGAATCTTTTGAAATCTCTGGTTACATCAGACAGACTGGTCCCAATTTCCGGCCAGAGAATCGCATGGAGATGCGTGGACATGATCACGAAAGCGTTGAGTTGTGTGTTTTTGTTTGTTCTCAAATAATTCAGGGCATCCAAAACAATTTTTCTGTATGGCGCATGATCGAATAAGGGTAACCAGTCTACTACTGTCCAGGTGATGAAGAAAGCGTAATGTTGGTCGGTGAAAACGCGATAAGAGTTGGGCATAGAAACAAAAAATGTTACTCCAGCAGTTGCACTGCTGGAGATTGTCATAAGATACCCGGCAGTGCAACTGCCGGGCGAACAAAATATGTTACTCCAGCAGTTGTACTGCTGGAGGTTGTGGCACCCGGCAGTACAACTGCCGGGTGAACCGATTGATTACTCAAACCACTTCTCATCCAACGCCGGCCACTCCTCCGATTGATCGGCACGCTCTTTCCAGTTTTCTTTGCCGCTCCAGGATTCGATCTCGATGGCATAGACGGTCGTGCGTTTGAGTTCCACCTCCGTGATGGGACGGTATTCCTTTCCGGCTACCATCTTCGGGAAATACTTTTTGATCAGTCCATAAAGCGCCGCCTGCTTTTCATCGGCATCTTCGAGAATGCGCGCCGTGCCGAAGACCATCACGCTGCGGTATTGCAGCGAAAATTCCAGCGCGATGTTGGAGGGCAGAAGTTTCCCCAGTTCGCTGGCTTCCAGGCAGACTTTTGGGTTGCGTTCGAGATTGGAGCGCACCCGCCCGGCGACGTTCGAGTGGAAGATGATGCGCTGGTTCGCCTCGTCATACCAGAAGGTACTGGGGGTCAGGAACGGCTGGTCGTCCCAGGTCGAAGCGATATGCCCGACTTTGGCAGTGTGCAAGAAGGCGCGGATCCAATCGTCGCCCCGTTTGTATTCAGGCAGGCGTTGGTAGGCGGTGGGAGCCTGGTTGGCGTAGTCGCGCGGCATGATCATTCCAAAAAGGAACCGATGAGGATGGACAGCCCGATCAGCAATATACCGACCAGTGTCATCAATAAAAAGGCATTGTACCCGCGCGTCATATCCTGAACCCAGAGCCTGCTGCGCTCAGCCAGGGACATATCCCCCGCGGACTGGCTGTAGATCTGCTTGAAATCGGCGCGATTTCCCCAGCCGCCGAATGTACTCAGGATGGCAACCGCGATCGCAACGGCGCCGCCGATGAACATGCCGTTGCTGTAATTTACAAGTTTCCATCCGCTGACCAATCCAATGATGGTCACGATCGAAGCCGCCAGCAGCGAGATGCCAAGGGCGGTCAATGGCAGGCGGACCCAAATCGAAGGTCTGTTCATAACTTATACGTCGAACGCCCATTCGCCAGCGCGCATGACCGGCTCCTTGGAACCGTCGGTTCTAAGCCCGTCGATGTCCATCTCCCCAGAGCCGACCATGAAATCGACGTGCACCAGGCTGAGGTTGCCGCCGCGCGCCTGGAAGTCCTCGTCAGACAGGTTTTCTGCGCCCTTGAGGGTGAATTTGTAGGCGCGGCCCAGCGCCAGGTGACTGGCGGCGTTCTCGTCGATCAGCGGGTCGTAATAGAGCAGACCGCTCTGCGCAATGGGGGAGCCGTGGGGGACGAGCGCCACTTCGCCCAGGCTGGAGGCGCCCTCGTCGGTGTTGACCAGTTTCTGCAGCACCGCCTCGTTCTTTTTTGCCGTTGCCTTGACCACATGTCCGTTTTCGAAGGTCAGGCTGAAACCTTCCATCAGCGCGCCGCTGTAGCTCAAGGGCATGGAGGCGCTGACGTGGCCGTTGATCTGGTCTTTGTGGGGCAGGGTAAAGATTTCTTCGGTGGGCATATTGGCAATGTAGAAAACCCCGTTCTGGGCTGTGCTGCCAGCGCTGTTCCAGAAATGACCCGGCGGCAGGCCGACGGTCAGGTCGGTGCCGGGAGCCTGGTAGTGCAGGGCGGCGTACTGTTTGGCGTTCATATATTCGCTACGGGCGCGCAGTTCCTTGACGTGCCTTTCCCAGGCTGCAATCGGATCGGGCTGATCGACGCGGGTGATGGCGAAAATGGCCTCCCATAGCTTCTTTTCGGCCTCCGCCGGCTCGAGGTCCGGGAAGACGCGCGCCGCCCAGACCGGTCCGGGCGCGGCAATCACCAGCCAGTTGATCAGGTTCTGGCCAATCATTTTGCTGAAATCCGCATATTTTTCCAGGTAGGTTTTTTGTACCTGACCGACGACCTCCGGGTCTTCCCCGTCCATCAAGTTGGGATCGTTCGAGCGGATGCTCAAATGTGCGCCATCGTGCTCGAGCAAGTCCATAACTGCTTTGATCTGCCAATCAGAGAACTCACCAAAGGAATCGCGCGGCGCCATTTGCACGCGCGTTTTGAGCAGGGCTTCGTCACCCCACAGCACGTCCACATAGCGGGCGCCGGCTTTGTAGGCAGCTTTGGCGATTTCGCGTACCAGCGGCGCAACATGCAGCAGCACGCCCCGCGTGGTGGGATTGTTGATGAGCAGACGCTGGCCTGCGCGCAGGTTCAGGCCAACGCGCACGACCAGTTCGGCGTATTTTTGCAGGGAGTCTTGGGAAGGGAAGGACATGGCTTTTTCCTTATGGTTGTTGGGGATTTTCTCAAGTATAGCAGGGATTGGCATGACTTGAAACATCCTGTGGTGTTGTATACTAAGAACAGGCAATTATCCTTTCGCAACAGGAGACTCCCATGCTCACCATCGAGAAAATCGATACCGATAACAAGGCCCAGGTCAAACGGTTTGTCAGGCTGCCTCACCGCCTCTATCAGAATTGTCCACAGTGGGTGCCGCTGCTGGATGTGGATGCTTACGCTTATCTCAACCGCAAGAAGCATCCCTTCCATGAACATTCGGAGGTGGATTTTTTCCTGGCGGTGCGCGACGGGCGGGATGTAGGTCGGATCGCCGTCATCGAGAACAAGCCTTTCAATCAATATCATCATGTAAAAAAGGCCAATTTCTATTTCTTCGATTGCGAAAACGATCCCGAAGCGGCTGGTGTGCTGTTCGAGACCGCTTTCGAATGGGCCAGGGCCCGCGGTCTGGATACTATAGTAGGGCCGAAGGGGATGGGGCCTCTGGATGGTTACGGTGTGCTGGTGCTTGGGCATGAACATCGTAATACGATGACCATGCTCAACTACAACCACGCTTACTATCAGGAACTGGTCGAGGCGCAGGGCTTCGAAAAGGAAGTGGATTTCGTTTCCTGCTATTTGCCGGCTGACAATTTCAAGATCCCGGAACGCGTGGAGCGCATTGCTACGCGGGTGATGGAGCGCGGCAACCTGCGGGTCAAGCGTTTTGCAAGCAAGAAGGAAATGCTCCAATGGGCGCCTCGCATCGGCCGGGCCTACAATGCCTCATTCGTCAACAACTGGGAATATTTCCCGCTCAGCCAGCGCGAGATCGATTTTGTGGTGGACAACATTATGATGGTGGCCGATCACCGCCTGATCAAGATCATCGTGCATGGCGAGGATGTGGTTGGCTTCCTGTTCGCCTTCCCGGATGTCTCGGCTGCGTTGCAGCGCGCCAGAGGCCGCCTGCATCCCCTGTCATTGGTGGATTTGTTGCTGGACATGAAACGCACCAAAAGCGTTTCTGTCAACGGCATGGGGATTTTACCTGAACACCAGGGACGGGGCGGGAACGCCATCTTGTATGTGGAAATGGGGCACACGCTGCTCGATTTCGGCCAGTTCCAGCATGTCGAGATGACGCAGGTGGCTGAAACAGCCGAACAGATGCGCGCGGACTTGAAGAACCTGAACGGCGTGGAGTATAAGAATCATCGCGTGTATCGGAAATCATTATGAAACATCCGCTGGAAAATATCCACTCCCCCTCCCGCACGTCGCTCTTCTGGGCGTTCCTGGCCGGGACCCTGGTCCTGTTCGCCGTTTTCCGGGTTTTGAACGTGCCTTTGATCACCTCTGCCGCCCCAGGTGGGATCGTCACCTTCGAACTGGCCGGGAGCATCGAAAAGACAACCGAAATCCTGCTCAGCTGGGATGAACAAGCCGAACTGTTCGCCGCCTTCGGTCTCGGCCTGGACTATCTCTTCATGCCGTTCTATGCCCTGGCATTGGGACTCGGTACACTGCTGGCAGCCGGGAGGCACACGGCCTGGTTGAAATCCTTTGGTACGCTGGCAGGCTGGGGCACGCTTGCGGCTGCCCTGTTCGATGCCATAGAAAATTTCGCTCTCTGGCAGATCCTGTCCGGTGTGCTGGCTCAGCCCTGGCCGGCGCTGGCGGCGTTTTGTGCGCAGGTAAAATTTGGGTTGTTGTTCCTGGGATTGCTTTATGCTCTGGTAGGGTGGCTGTGGCCGAAGCGTAGATAATTGCATTCCTTCCCCCTCGGTAAGGTGGTGATTTTTGCCCCGACAGTTAAGTTAGTCGGGGTTTTTCCTTTTGCCTAGTATTACAGCGCCGGTAGTCTCCCTCTTGAGTGCAAGTCGGCTATTTCTACCGCCGAGACCGCAAAGGGCGCCGAGTTTTTCGTTTTTTTCTTGGGTTTCTCTGCGTTCTCCACGTGCTCTTCCGAAGGACACCGGGACGGTGTGCGGTGAATCTTTCTCAACTGCACTTGAGAGGGAGACCATCTACAGCGCAAAATTCCAAGAAAATCCCGATCTTAGCGATGAATGTACATCAACAATGCGACGTTACGCTGTAATGCCAGGCATGGGAGTAAAGAAATACTAAGAATGTCCTATGATTATTAAATTTTATTAAATTTATTATTAATCTGTGCAATACTTCACAAAAGGTATTTTGAGGTAAGGAGGTGGAACGACTTTCTGATCAATCGTTACGCACCTTTTTGATGACAAAAACCTAACTCGGACGAGCCGAAACCAAACGGGATATACAAGATGAGCAGGATAAAAACATTGAAACCATCCTGGATATCCTGTCCATCCTGTAAATTCTTGCACAAAAAGCAAGGATTTAACTCGTAAGGTACTA
>DAOTXM010000304.1:0-17287 GCA_034435215.1 Anaerolineales bacterium | reverse complement strand
CGATCCGTGCCCGGCTTGGAATGCGCTGACCGGCAAAACGCATATCTTTGGCAATTTCCAGTCGTAAGGTTTGTGCACCCCAGCCAGGATGTTTTTCTCGTAACTCGAGAATAGCATCTCTCATCGCTGCGGGTACTGTTGCCAGCACTCCAGCAGCGGGCCTGCCCATGTGGCTGGACAGCCCTGCTCGCCCTTCCCGCAAATACTTTTGTCGCCACTTGCGAATCGTGGGCAGCGGACGTCTCAGTTCTTCTGCAATTTCACGACTGCTTTGCCCGGCTTCTACCCGCTCGGCAATCGTTACACGTTCTGCCAGTGTGGTTGTTTGCCCTTTGTGGCTCATCGTATCCATCCTGTTTTCGCTTTTGCTTCACAGGCAGGTGATACGACTTTTCGAGACTTTTGTTAAGGTTCGGGTAATACGACTTTATGAGATTTCACAGAAGACTGTTTTCAAATCCCATTTATTCAAAAATTATTCTTGACTCTTTAACGTGGCTAAGACAGGAGAAGAGAATGCTTCTATTTGCTTTTGTCCTTATGCCTTCTCACCTGCACGCTGTTATCAAACCACGCGAACGTTCAATTGGAAAGCTTTTGGATGAGTTTGGCTCCTTCACTGCCCATGCGATTCTGCGCCAGCTACGTAAAGATAACGATAAAGAACTACTTGAGTTCTTTGCGTCGCAACGACGGGATAAGCGTCATAAGCATAGCATCTGGCAAGACATTCAGGCAAAGAACGTTTTCTCGATTAGGTTTCTAAACCAGAAAATGGAATATATCCATAATAATCCAGTGGACAAAGATTGGAAACTGGTTGAAGACAGGGCGGAGTATAGATATTCGAGCGCTTGTTTCTATGATAGAAATATCACCCCGATTATTGAGATTGATGATGTCCGAGATTACTTATGAAATTCGCCGCCGGGGAAAGTGCCCCAACGGGGTAGAGTGCCCGGCGCGCTTTTTCTTGTTATTTAGAATTGCTTATGAAATCCGCCGCCGGGACGGCGGCGAGAGCAAAAAAGTTAGGCCACCCACATCAGTGTCAACGAGAGTCTGGCGTACGAATAATGATATGCCAAAATACCCCCGCCGAAAGCGGAGGTATTTTGGTTTACGGAGCACTGCATAGACCGTAAAATAACTTAACATAGCTCAAAGCGCCGTCCCCGGCGCGCTTTTTCTTGTTATTTAGAATTGCTTATGAAATCCGCCGCCGGGACGGCGGCGAGAGCAAAAAAGTTAGGCCACCCGCATCAGCGTCAACGAGAGTCTGGCGTACGAATAGGCCGGGCGAGGACCGTTGTGAGGAGTTGTAGGGGTTGTTGGCGTAACAAAACAACATGAATTTCCGAGTGTCACTCGAAGAAGGTGGTAAATCGAGTGACATTCTGTTATTTAGGGAACTATGCATCTTTATGGTTTCATTGGTAAACTTTATTTCGAGAGAACTGGAAGAATTCCTGGTTGCCAGAGTAAACACCACGCGCAATGCGAAGGCGGACTTTGGACTTGTAACGTTGCAGAAAAAGGTATGCTGGGAAGAAGGTCCAGCGGACTTGCCAGGAATTTGTGATGATTGTTGGGTCGATGTAAGAGAATTAGGTCAACCTTGGGAAGATACTATCGAGGTGAAAGATGAAACAACATGAAGCAGTGATAGAAGCGATGAAGCATCACGGTGGTTATGCAACGCTTGGACAGCTGTATCAGACTGCCCCAAAAATCCCCGGCTCAGAGTGGAAAACGAAAACGCCGTTTGCCAGTATCCGCAGAATAGTGCAAGAGCGCGATGAATTTTTCAAGATACGTCCCGGCCTTTGGGCACTGACTTCTGAAAAAGGAAAAGTGATGCGTCTTTTTTCGGAAGAAGAAGCACCCGAGTTAGAAAAAGAATACACCCATTCGTTTTTTCAAGGTTTGATCGTGGAGATCGGAAACTTAAAAGGATTCCAAACTTTTGTTCCCTCCCAGGATAAAAATAAGCTATTTTCACAAAGGAAGCTTGGAGAGGTAGCAAATCTCTCCGACTTTTATAAGTTTACATACGAAGAAGTAGTGAGACAAGCGCTGACCATTGATGTCACCTGGTTCAATGAACGCAAGTATCCTGCTGCCTTCTTCGAAGTCGAACATTCCACCGACATTCACAGGTCTTTGCTAAAGTTCATGGAGTTTCAAGATTTTCGGGTTGAGTTTCACATTGTTGCAGACCAACACAGAAAAGCAGAGTTTGAAAGCAAAGTATCTCTAACAGCATTTTCTCCCATCAAGAAACTTGTAAAGTTTTGGGATTATGATGCTGTATCCACCTTTCACAGCAGAATATCAGAGACTATTCTTGCAGAACAAGCTCTTTCTTAGGTCAGACATGCAAAGATATGATGTAAGCCAATTTGATAACGATACTTTTGTTGTTCTTGATAATTACGAAAACCGAGAAATTTGCGTTTGTGGAAATTTCGATGAACGGGAAGATGCAGAGGAAAGAGCAAGGAAGATAGCATTCTTACTAAACCGTCAAAATAAAATACAATTTCACCACAAACAGCCGGAGCAATAAATCCAGGGATGGTTTAAAATACCGCAATGCAAAAATCCCTCCGCCAGCTGTCTTTGCTCTTCCTGCTTTCTGTTTTCACAGCGTGCGGCTCTCCCGCGCCAATCCCGGACCCGACCCAAACGGCAACCCTGCCTGCAACGGTTGCTCCTGCAACCGAAACTATTATCACCCCTGCTGACACACCAGTCGTGGCCACACCTGTCCCTGCGCCGGAGCGGGCCAGCTACACGCTCGACGCGGCGCTCGATTATGCAGCCAAAACCGTCACTGTGGACCAGACCATCCTCTACCCCAACCACAGCGGCGAGACGCTCTCGAACCTGGTCCTCGCGGTCGTCCCTAATATGTGGCCGGGCAGCTTCAACCTGTCCGCCCTGAACGTGGACGGAACGCCCATTACGGATTACGTTTTACAAGGCCAGAGACTCGAATTCGACCTGCCCGCGCCGCTCGCGCCGGAATCGACCATCACGGTTGCGATGCAATACACACTTATCCTGCCCTTCGCCGAACAGCAGGACCCCAGCGTGGAGCGCCCGCGCATCTACGGCTACACCGCCCGGCAGGTCAACCTGGCGAACTGGTACCCGTTCATCGTCCCGTACGAGGCGGGGACGGGCTGGGTGCTGCACGATCCCTGGTATTACGGTGAGCACCTGGTCTACGAGGCTGCCGATTACGAAGTCAACTTGAAAACCGACCCGTCCCTAGTGGTGGCCGCCAGCGGGTATGCCGAGACAAATGGAGAATGGACACGATACACACTCCAAGCTGGTCGAGCATTTGCAATTTCAGCCAGCCCGGAATATCTCGTTTCCACAATGCAAATAGAGAATATAACTGTTTATAGCTACTATTTCCCCTTGTATGAAATTCCAGGACAAGCAGCATTGAATGCTAGCGTACAGGCCTTGCAAATTTATAGTCAACGATTTGCTTCATATCCGCACAAAACACTTTCAATTGTAATGGGCGATTTCAATGATGGAATGGAATATTCCGCTTTCTACTTTCATAGCCGTGCAATATACAACTCTTATGACGGGACGCCAAACAATTACTTGACAACAGTAGCTGTTCATGAAACTGCTCACCAATGGTGGTTCGAGCGTGTGGCCAACGACCAGGCTGAAAGCCCATGGCTTGACGAGGCTTTATGCACTTACAGTGAGAGAATTTATTATGAAACAGCATCGCCCAATTCCTTACAACAATGGTGGTGGCCAGTTCGAATTGATTTTTATCAGCCTCAAGGATATATTGATAGCCCAACAAACTCTACAGGCTCTGAACAAAAGTATTGGAGCATTGTATATTTCAACGGCGCGCACTTCCTGGAAGACCTGCGGGCACGCATCGGCGACGAGGCCTTCTTTGCCTTCTTGCTGGATTATTCGACACAAATGAATGGAAAGATAGCCACGCCGCAGGACTTCTTCGCCATCCTGCGCCAGCATACCAGCGCGGACTTCTCTGACTTGCTCGCAGCCTACTTCACGAATGCCTACTAATAAAAGCTCGAGCCACCGTCCCCGGCGGCGGGACTCCGCCGTAAGCGGAAAAATATCGATACAGACACTCCACGCATTCAGCGCGCTATGCCTGATCTTTCTGGCGGCCTGCACAATTCCCGCGGCGACACCCTCCGCCTCTTCCCCACCCTTCCACCTGGTCACTGTCGACCCGAACGCCACGGCCACCCTGACCCCCTTCCAGCCCGCTGTAGAGAGCTTCACTCCGCGTCCAACGCTGACCCCGCTCCCCAGCCTGACGCCCCTGCCTACGGCGACGGCCTCCGCCACTACGGCACCTGTCCCTACACAGACCGCCACCAACGTTCCGGTCTCCGACCCACCCACTTCAGAGCCGCCCCCCGCTTCGGCCCGACCGCAGTACACCTTATATGTGATCTTCGATTATTCCGGGCGCCAACTAGCCGTGGACGAGACCATCCGCTACACCAACCAGACCGGCGTGTCGCTGGTGGATATCGTCCTGGCTGTGGAACCCAACTTGACCCCGAACAGCTTTTCGCTGGAAACGCTCTTCCTGGATGGAGCCACACCTACCTATGAGTTAAACGGCCACCGCCTGACGGTCTTCCTGCCGCAGCCGTTGGCTCCCGGAAACACGCTCAGCCTGTCCATGCGTTATCGCATTGCCATCCCGCCCAAGCGTTTTGACAAACCCTATGGTTACCTGGGTTATCAGATCAACCTGACCGACTGGTATCCGTTCATCGTGCCGTACAAAGGCGGCTGGGTCTTGCACGATCCCTGGGCTTTTGGCGAGCACCTGGTCTACGATTCAGCAGATTTCGAAGTCAACATGAAGGTACCGGAGGAGGGCATCACGGTGGCTACCGCCGCACTCGCCGAAGTCAACGGCGAGTGGACGCGCTATCACCTGAATGGGGCGCGCACCTTCGCTATTTCGGCCAGCGACCGCTTCCAGGTGGCGGAATCAGCCGTGGGATCCGTCGCGATCCGCTCGTATTACTTCGCGGGGCACGAAGGCGCGGGCCAGGGGATGCTGAATGCAGCGGTGCAGGCCGTCGGCCTGTTCGATGTCAAATTCGCGCCCTATCCGTACGAGGTTCTCAGCGTAGTCGAGACCGAAAGTCCCGACGGGCAGGAATATGACGGCCTGTCCTTCCTGAGCTCGGATTTCTACGACCAGTACGGCGGCTCGAACCGCAGCAACATGGTCAGCATCGGCGTGCACGAGATCGCGCACAACTGGTGGTTCGGGCTGGTGGGCAATGACCAGGCGCTGGAGCCCTGGCTGGACGAGGCGCTGTCGGTCTACAGCGAGCGCATCTTCTACGAGTTCACCAACCCGAACTACGGGAACTGGTGGTGGAACTTCCGCGTCAACTACTTCAACCCAAGCGGTTGGGTGGACACGTCGATCTATAACGGCGTCAACTTCAGAACTTACACCAATGCCGCCTACCTGACCGGCGCCTATTTCCTCGAAGACCTGCGCGCCCGTATGGGTGACCGGGATTTCTACAATTTCCTGAAGGATTACGCCGCGCGCTACAGCTATAAACAGGTCAGCGGGGCAGATTTTTTTGCGGTGGCGCGCGAGAATACGAATGCGAATATCGATGATTTGATACAGGCGTATTTTCAAGGATCGTACTGAGAATAACTAAATCCAATCCCTACGATTTCAAATAGTTTTTTGCATACCGCGCGAAGTTGGCGTGAAAGCTTTCCAACCAGGATTCGATAAAGGTCCTGGACTCGAACATGGGCAGCAGGTCCAGGGCCAGATCGGAGACACGAATTCCCTTGACCTTCTCTTGCAATGCTGACATGGCGGAATGCACGCTGTAGGCCTGCCCACTGTCCTGGGAGAGTTTATTCTCCAGGGGCTGGATGCCCTGCTGCATGAACCAGAGCAGGTCGTAGAAATCACGCCCTTTGAGGAAGGCTCCTTCGCGCCCGCGCTGGAAACTGCGTTCCAGGCAGGCGATCATCTTGCCAGCCATCATCGTTCCAAGCGAAAAATGCGCCGGTACGAAACTGTGCCCGTGATAGAAGATCGGTGTGTGTTGTATCTCTGCTGCCTGCTCCTGATGACTGATCTCCAGCTTGAGATGCAGGGACTCGTTGGGATATGCAGACAACCCCAGATCCCTCAAGAGAGGAAACTTGAGGGTAACCCGCAGGATGCCCTGCGCGCTTTGCTGGGATTTGGCAATGGTTCCAGCATAGCCCAGCGCGTTTTGGAACATGCCCACCAGATCATCCGCCAGGGGAGAAAGGTCAAGATTCCCGCTGTTGTCGAAATCCAGGTCTTCGGACAAACGATTCAGGTTGAAGACCACATGCAGGCAGGTGCCGCCATAAAAGTTCAAACGCCGGTAGTGGGGGTGGTTATACAGGAAGTCGAGCACATAGGCCTGCAGGGCTTCCTTGAGCAGGATGCGTTTGGTCTCGGCAGGCAGAAGCGGGTCTTTTGTGCTGAGGACGTGTTGCAGGCTCTGGAGTAAAGTAGTCATGTGTGGTTCCGAAAGTTTTTCAAAATATCAAGCATCTTGCGTGAGGCGCTGTTTTCGATATGGATGGCAAGCTCATCCCAGGAAGCCTGGTCCAGTTCATCGAGATTGAGACGCAGTTCGTCCGCCAGGTCGACCTTCATGGCCCGGTAGGCGACCGGGATGGGACGCAGATACAGATAATCGAACAGGGCTTTGGCGGGTGAGGCGCGCGCATAGCGAATGCCAAAGTAATCTAATATGGAGAAACCGGCATACAAATCCTCGCGGATGTTACGATACCAGAAAGTACCAATCGTATTTTTGATGGTGCGGGTGTTTTTGGTGGTGACGCACGTCACCGGATAGGTGACTTCGGTTAGAAGGTTATGCTGCTGCAAGATGAAATCCAGCGAGACATAGGACTGTGGCAGCAGAATGGCGCTCACCGCCAGGGGAAAGGCCTCATCCGCCCGGTGCTGTTCGTAGAAGCGGCGCGTCATATAGACGCCCTTCTTGAGCGTCAGGATATGCCCGGCTTGGGCCCAGCGATGCAGCAACATGCGCACCGCATGAGGCGTATCCATGCCGGAAGACTGTTTGAACGCTTCGATGGTAAAGTAGGGGATGGTTTCGAAAGGACGCAGCAGGTCTGTTTTCATTATAATATATTGGATGATATACAAATTATGTATATTATCCAATATGAAAACGCCATTGTCAAGGGTATGGCAGGCTTGAGATCAAGCAGTTACGAGTAAAATGAGCTAATGTCATAGTGTTTTCGCTCTAGAAACGAGGCTCATTGGGAATCGCCATGATTAACCCTTTTTGGTACACGGCTTTGACGGAAAACACGGAAAAAGAAGGATTATTAAAGGTTTTTCCGTGAAATTCGTGTAATCCATGTCGTCCGTGTACAAGCATCACGGTAACTCCCAGAAAGCCAAAAACGAATTTCTAAAAGAATCCGTTATACTTACCCTCCTGGATACATCCCTATGAGCTACGAAACAACCTTTATCGAAACCAACGGAATCAAACTGCATGTTGCCATGGCTGGCCCGAAAGATGGACAGCCTGTATTTTTGCTGCATGGCTTTCCTGAATTCTGGTATGGATGGCGTAAACAGATCCCGGCCCTGGTCAAAGCAGGTTATCGTGTCATCGTCCCGGACCAGCGCGGCTACAACCTGAGCGACAAGCCCAAAGGAGTGAAAGCGTACCGCGTGGACACGCTTGTGGAAGATATCCTCGGCCTGATCGATGCGCTCGGCTACCAAAAAGTGAACCTGGTCGGGCATGACTGGGGCGCGATGGTGGCCTGGGCTTTTGCCTGCCAGTATTCCGAGCGCTTACAAAAATTGGGCATTCTCAATGTGCCACATCCCGCCGTGATGCTCAACTTCCTGCGGCGTGGTGACCCGGAGCAGTTACGCCGCTCTTGGTATATCTTTGCATTTCAAATCCCCTGGTTGCCGGAATATCTCTTGGAAAAAGATGACTGGCGCAACACAGTCCGTGTGTTGCGCGGCAGCGGTAAGATCCATACCTTCGCGAAGGAAGACATTTCCGAATACAAAAAGGCCTGGTCCCAACCTGGCGCGATGACCGCTATGCTCAATTGGTATCGCGCTGCCGTACGACACTGGCTGAAATTTCCGGATGATTTACGGGTCAAAGTTCCCACGCTGATCGTCTGGGGCATGAACGATGTGGCTCTCAGTCACCGCATGGCGCGTCTCAGCCTGGACTATTGCGAGGATGGCAGGCTGGTGTACTTCGAAGATGCCACGCATTGGGTGCAGCACGATGAGGCCGAAGGCGTCAATCAGCTTTTGGTTGAATTCCTTTCAAGGTAAATTCCATCGCCTGCAATACTCCATGTCTCAATTTCTTGGTATGATACGTTGAAGAAGTCGAACGCAGGCACGTTCCAACAAATTCGGGAGAGGACAAACTATGGCAAGACATGACCCACATTCATATGCAGATCTGGCACAGGGGCGGATCACGCACATCGACCTGCGCATCACAGCCGATTTCGAGGCGCACACGTTGCAAATCGAGGCGGATTACCGGCTTGCGGAGCCCGTAAACGGTTCGTTGTATCTGGATTCGGTCGGGATCGGCCTCGTGCGAGCCGCCGCGGATGGTCAGGAATTGGAATGGGAATTCGACCAGCAGGATGAACTCTTAGGAGAACGCCTGCACCTGAAGAATCTGAATAACGTTCCATCCTTCACGTTGGCTTTCAACACCTCGCCCGAAGCACGCGCCCTGCAATGGCTGCCGGGCGTCCAGACTGCCGGCGGACGCCATCCGTTCCTGTACAGCCAGTGCCAGGCCATCCATGCGCGCAGCATCTTCCCCTGCCAGGACACGCCCTCGGTGCGCTTCACCTTCAGCGCGGAGGTGGAAGTGCCCGCGGCGCTGACCGCGGTCATGGCGGCCGAGCAGATCGGGGTCGAGTCAAGAGGCGCGAGTCGCGTCTTTCGCTTCCAGATGCCGCAGCCCATCCCCTCCTATTTATTTGCGCTTGGTGCGGGGGACCTGGCTTTCCGCGAACTGGGACCGCGTACCGGCGTCTATGCTGAACCGGAACTCATCGAAGCGGCTGCCTGGGAATTTGTCGAAAACGAATCGAAAATCGTGGAGGCGGAAAAGCTGCTGGGACCATACCTGTGGGGGCGCTACGACCTGCTGATTCTGCCGCCGTCCTTCCCCTATGGCGGGATGGAGAACCCGCGCCTGACCTTCCTGACGCCGACTGCCATCCTGGGCAACCGCGGGCAGACCGCCCTGATCACGCACGAACTGGCGCACGCCTGGACCGGTAATCTGGTCACCAACGCCACCTGGGAGGATTTCTGGCTGAACGAGGGCTGGACCACCTATGCCGAAACGCGCATCACCGAGGTGCTGGAAGGGAAGGAGATCGTCGACCTGATGGCGGTTTATGATGAACAGCGGCTGCTCGAGGTCATGGAACGCGTTGGACTGGACTCCCCTCTGACCTGCTTGAAAGTCCCTTCGGAAGGCCGCGACCCGGATGCAACCTCCACCATCATCCCTTACTACAAGGGCAGTTTCCTTCTCAAGGAATGCGAATATGCTGTTGGACGGGAACGTTTCGATGCTTTCATCCAGAAATACACCGGCAAGTATCAGTTCCAGTCGTTGACCACAGAAGCATTTTTGGACTTTTTCAAGCAGGAACTCCCGGAGGTCTTCGAGAAAGTGGATGTCTTTGAGTGGATCTACGAACCGGGACTGACGGAAAACCGCATTCGTCCGCAATCTGCCCTGTACGATGTAGTGCAGGCTGTCCTGGCGGCCTACAGGCAGGGGGTACGCCCGATCAAGGAACAAGTCGCGGGCTGGCACCGTTATCAGATCCTGTCGTTTTTACAGGCGCTGCCAAAGCAGATTCCAATCGAGGACTGCAAATATTTCGAAGAGATTCTCGAACTGAGAGCCAAGAACGACGCCGGCCACTATTCGTATTTCTATGCCACTTGCATTGCCAGCGGCTACCAGGAGATCCTGCCGCGCGTCGAGCAGTTCCTCGGCCAGGTCGGTCGCATGCTCTACATCGCTCCCATCTTTCGCGCCATGCTCGCTTCAGACTGGGCCAGAGGCCACGTCCGCCGCATTTTCGAGCAGGTGCGCGAGCGCCATCACGCCATCACCGTCCGCGTGGCCGATCAGTGGCTATCGGAAGCCGGGTTGTAATGTAAGATATTGGGCATTCACGCTCTCCAAAAACTCGTGGACCGACCCTACGTGCATATCAATGTGGCCATGAGCGCCGACGGCAAGATCGACACCTTCGAGCGGCGCGGTGCGGCCATTTCTTCCCCGCGGGATAAAGCGCGCGTGGACCGGCTGCGCGCCGAAGCGGACGCTGTCATGGTCGGCGGGCGCACGCTGCTGGAGGAAAACCCGAAGCTGACGGTCAAATCGGTGGACCTGCGCGCGGGACGTGAAGCGCGCGGCATGCCGCCGAATCCCGTCAAAGTGGGTCTCGCCTCCAACGCGGACCTGAAGCCTGAGTCCGGTTTCCTGACGACTGGCCCGGCCCGCATGGTAATATTCACCACGCAGCAAACATCTAATCAACAGTTGGATTTCCTGCGCGGGCGGGGAGTGGACGTCTACGTCCATGACACGGAGCGCGTGGATTTGCCCAAAGCCCTGCACACGCTCAAAGAGATCGGCATCGACCATCTGCTGGTCGAAGGCGGTGGTACGCTCAACTTCGAACTGCTGCGCCTGGGACTGGTGGACGAACTGACCGCTTACGTCGCGCCGCTGGTGTTTGGGGGCGAGTCCGCTCCCACACTGGCAGCCGGACCGGGCCTGGTCCGCAGCGCTGCCATCCCCTTGAAACTGGTGGATGCCGAGGTTTGGGAGGATGGCGGGGTTCTGTTGAGATATAAAATCAATTTTTCGCGCTGAGCAGAACGCAGTGCAGTCGAAGCGCCCTTCGATTACGCTCCTTTCAGTCGCTCCGCTCAAGACAAAGTGATAACGAGGTCAATATGACAACTTTCACCCATGAAGTAATCGAAGAACTGATCGAGGAAAATTGTTGCCACGAATGCGAGGGGGTGGGCAAGGACAAAATCTGCGTGCGGATTGAGGCGATTGCCGAATTGCCCTCCCGCTTTGGAGATTTCCACATCGTAGCCTTCTGGAACAACCGGGATGCGAAAGAGCATGTCGCCATCGTCAAGGGCGAAATCATTGGCGGGGAGGATGTCCCTGTCCGCCTGCATTCCGAGTGCCTGACCGGTGACGCGATCGGTTCCCTGCGTTGCGACTGCCGCGACCAACTCGAAACCGCCCTGCGCAGGATCGGCCAGATGGAAAGAGGCATTGTGCTTTACCTGCGCCAGGAGGGACGCGGCATCGGCCTGATCAACAAGATTCGCGCCTACAGCCTGCAAGACCAGGGGTTGGATACAGTCGAGGCCAATCTCGCGCTTGGTTTCCGCGACGATGAACGTGATTATGCAGTGGCTGCGCACATGCTGATGTCGCTCAAGGTCAAATCCATCCAGTTGATCACCAACAACCCGAAGAAGATCGAGCAACTGACCCAGCACGGGATTCAAATCAGCGGCCGCATCCCGCACATCATGGAGCCAAACGAACACAACCGCTTTTATCTCGAAACCAAGGCGGCCAAATCCGGACACTTCATCGATTTTGCCGGCAAACCCCATCTGGTCGAGCAGACCGACCGGCCAATCGTGCAAGGGATGAGCAAAGAACAGATCACAGCCTTATACGAGTGAAATTGGACCTCCCCGTTGCGGGGAGGTTTTTCGATAGGATATGATGGGACTCCCCCGGTTTAATCGCGAAATGATGCGCCTGCCAATTTCCCGCCCTATCCTGGTTTTGATTGTCGTTTGGGTGCTGACCATGATCGTCCAGCCCATCGTGCTGTGGACCTGGGGACAGGCGGCCTTGCAGCGCGGCATGTCGCTGGCGGTGCTCATCCAGGCATTGACTGTGCTCGTGATTCTGGGGCAGGCCTGGGGCTTCAAACGGACAGTATCCCTTTTGGTCGTTGTCGGAGTCAGTTCGTATGCGGCGGAATACCTCGGCAGCCAGACCGGCATTCCCTTTGGGAAATATCACTACACCGATGTGCTCCAGCCGCAACTGGCAGGCGTGCCCCTGCTGATCCCGCTGGCGTGGATGATGATGCTGCCCCCCGCCTGGGCCATGGCAAGCCGCATCAGCGGGAGAGATGGGCGCAGTCCTCGTTTTGTCCTGCTTTCTGCCCTGGCATTCACCGCCTGGGACCTGTTCCTCGATCCGCAGATGGTGGGCTGGAATTTCTGGGTCTGGGAGATCCCGGGGCAGTTTTTCGGCATTCCGTTGGTGAATTTCCTGGGTTGGCTCCTCATATCAGGATTGATCACCTGGATTGCCGGGCCGCGCGATCTGCCAATAGTCCCGTTGATCGGCGTTTACGCCATCACCTGGCTGCTGCAAACAGTCGGGCAGGGACTCTTCTGGTCGCAGCCCGGGCCGGCTGCCTTTGGATTCCTCGGCATGGGCGCGATGGTCCTGTGGGCCTGGCGCGCAAAACCAGCAACCAAATGACTGCTTTCCTTCTCACAGTCCTTGGCTTCTTTCTTGGTTCCCTGCCCTTCTCCGTCTGGCTCACGCGCTGGTTTGGTCACGCCGACGTCCGTGCGGTGGGCGATGGCAACCCCGGCGCGACCAACGCCCTGAAAGCCGGCGGCTGGCGGGTTGGCCTGGCTGCCTTGATGCTGGACGTTTCGAAAGCCGCCTTCCCGGTCGGGCTGGCGTACCAGGTTTATGCATTGCGCGGTTGGCCGGTCTTCTTCATTGCGGTCGCACCCAGCCTCGGGCACGCGTTCTCGCCCTTCCTGGAGTTCAAGGGGGGCAAGGCGCTGGCTACCATCCTGGGCGTCTGGATCGGCCTGACGCTTTTCGAAGTCCCCATCATCTTGTTATTTTTCATCACCTTCTGGTTCCTAATCCAGACTTTGAGCGGCTGGGCCGCACTTCTGACTATCCTTAGCGCGTTTACCTACCTGATCTTCTTCCACCCCGATCTGCTCTTCATCGGCATCGTCCTCTTTCAAACGGCCTTCGTCATCTACAGGCATATCTCGGATCTGCGCCAGTGCCCGTCCATGCGCCCTTGGCTACAGAAACTGCTAAAGAGATGAATCTGCTGCTCGGTTTTCTTGCCCTTTGTCTGGTTGGGATCGCGCTGGTCACCATCCTAAATACACTGACGTTTCCACGACTGAGTCATTTCAAAGCCCGCAATTCCTATAACCCCCTTCTCTCCATCCTCATCCCGGCGCGGGATGAAGCAAAGGTGATCGGTCAGACTATCCAACAGTTGCTGGATCAGGATTATCCGGACCTCGAGGTGATCGTGCTGGATGACCATTCCACCGACAGGACTGCAGAAATCGTCCACCGCGCCTCGGACTCTGACCCACGCCTGCTTTTACTCCCCGGTGCTGACTTACCCGAAGGCTGGATCGGTAAGAACTGGGCCTGCCAGCAGCTCTCCCAACATGCCCGGGGCGATTTGTTGCTCTTCAGCGATGCCGATGTGCGCTGGGAATCCGGTGCACTAATCGCGCTGGTCGGCCACTTTCAGGCCAGCCAGGCGGACATGCTCACCGTCTGGCCAACTCAAAAGACGATCACATGGAACGAACGATTGGTCATCCCGCTTATGGCTGTGGCAGTCCTCGGCTACCTGCCCGCGCTGGCTGTGCATCATATTCCCTGGGCATCCTTTGCCGCCGCCAACGGACAATGCTTGCTGTTCAGCCGCGCCGCCTACGAGAGACTGGGCGGGCATGAGTCTGTGAAAACATCGATCATCGAAGATGTCAGCCTGGCCCGTCGTGCCAAAAGACTCAGCTTGCGCCTGCGCATGGTGGATGGTGCGGGACTGGTGTCCTGCCGGATGTACGGGAGCTGGTCCGAGGTCCGCGATGGATTCGCCAAGAACATCCTCCCGGGACATGGCAACCTGCTTTTCCTGTCCTTTTCCACCATCTTTCACCTGTCGCTCTTCGTCTTTCCCTGGATCTGGATGTTCTTCGACCCGTTCAGAGCGTTGATCTTGATCCTGCTCGGGTTGGGTATCCGTATGCTCTCGGCGGCCGCCACCCGCCAGCGCATCCTGGACGGGATGATGATGCCGGTGTCGGTCCTGCTGATGACTTTGATCGCCTGCCACGCTGCCTACTGGAAACTCCGCTTCGGCGGCCCTCGTTGGCGCGGGAGAGCGATTAAAATCTAGGTGAATGAGGCAGCCATGAAAGAAAACCAGATCGTCATCGTTGGCGCCGGGATCGGTGGATTGTCTGCGGCCATTCGCCTGGCTGCGCGTGGGAAACGCGTGCTGGTGTTCGAACAGAATGCGCAGGTGGGCGGGAAGATGTCCGAGGTGCATGCCCAGGGCTTCCGCTTCGACACCGGTCCTTCGGTCATCACCATGCGACATGTTTTCGAGGAACTGTTCCATGTGGCTGGCCGTCGCCTCAGTGATTACCTGACCCTGCTGCCGGTTGACCCTCAGACGCGTTACTTCTACCCCGATGGACTGCGCCTGGATGCCAGCCGGGGGTTGCCGGAGTTCCTGGGCCAAATTGGTATTTTGGAACCCGGCGATGTAGAAGGATACCTATCATTCCTGATCTATGCTTCCCGTATCCAGCGCCTCACCTCGGATGTGTTCGTTTCCGGCCCGCCCCCTTCGCTGGCCTCCTTCGCCAGAGTTTCGCCCTTGGACTACTTCAAGATCGATCCCTTCCGCACGATGGACAAGGCTATCCGAACCTATGTCAAGTCGCCGCATCTACGGCAACTGCTGGGACGTTTTGCGACCTACGTAGGGGCCTCGCCCTACCTGGCTCCGGCCACGCTCAATCTGATCGCCTATGTCGAGATGGCAGGCGGCGTGTGGTATCCGCAGGGCGGCATCTACGCCATTGCCCGCGCCTATGAACGCCTGGCGCGCGAGCTGGGTGTGGAAATCCACACCGGTGCGCGCGTCTCGCAGATCTATGTCACTGGCGGGCGGACGACAGGCGTGATGGCAGGTGGAGAATTCGTCCCTGCCTCAGCCGTCATTGCCAACGTGGATGTGGCCACCGTTTATGACAAGTTGCTGCCGCACGAGCCTGCCCTCCAGCGCACGGCCCGGCGCCTGAAAAAATGCGAGCTCTCCTGCTCGGGCTTTGTCCTGTTGTTGGGGGTGAACGGCACACATCCCGAACTGGCGCATCACAATATCTTCTTCAGCCGCAATTACAAGGCCGAATTCGAGGAAATCTTCTCGTACGGCGTCCCACCGCGCGATCCGACAGTATACCTGGCCATCACCGCCAAAACCGACCCGGAGCATGCCCCCGCTGGTAAGGAAAACTGGTTCGTGCTCGTCAATGTTCCTGCCATAGAGCCGAGCTGGGACTGGAGGAAGCGGGCGCAATCCTACCGGGATCTCGTCCTCGACAAACTGGCCTGGTACGGATACGATGTCCGTCCGTGTGTGGAATACGAAAAGATCCTGACGCCGGTCGACCTCGAACGTCTCAGCGGGGCATATCGCGGTGCCCTCTATGGAGCCTCTTCCAACAAACGCCTGGCAGCCTTCCGGCGCCCGCACAACCGTTCCCGGCAGGTGGATGGCCTGTATTTTGCCGGCGGCACCACCCACCCGGGCGGCGGTGTGCCCATGGTCACGCTCTCCGGCAAGGTTGCCGCGCAAATGATCCTTGAAGATAAAAAGTAAGTAAAAATGGGTCTACCAGTTATGCCGGGATGGAGGTCCGAAATTCGGGCAAAAACGGCAGTGCCATAAAAATGTATCTTTTCAACCATAGGAGGAGTGGAGTAACGCCCACTTTGCCCTACTTTTTGAGATGGAGGAAGTATGTTCGAAAATCGCGTATTCGTCATTACCGGCGCAACCGGCGGGCTGGGGCAGCAGGTTGCACATGCTTTTGCGAAGCAGGGCGCGTCGCTAGCCTTGTTAAGCACTGATCAGGAAAAACTGAATGCCCTGGCTCACGGCCTGAATCTGCCCTCGGATAGAATCCTGACCCACGCTGCGAACTTGTTAAACCCGGATGCGGTCCAGGGCGCAGCCGAGGCTGTTTCCGCCAAATTTGGACGGGTCGATGCCCTGATCCACCTGGTCGGTGGCTGGACCGGGGGCAGGACCATCGCCGAGTCCGAGGCGGAGGAGTTCAAATCCATGCTCGACCAACATGCGTGGACAACCATCCACCTGCTACGTGCCTTTTCGCCCAAATTGGCCGCCAATGGCTGGGGCAGGGTGATCGCAGTCACGTCGCCGCTGGCAACCAATCCGTCCGCCAAGATGGGACCGTATGCGGTCGGTAAAGCAGCACAAGAAACATTATTGCTGACCCTGGCAGATGAATGCAAGGGCACGGACATGACTGCTAACGTCATCCAGGTCAAGTCCATCGACGTGAAAGGCACGGGCAAGGGGACATCCCCTGCAGAGATCATTTCGGCGATGCTATATCTGTGCTCCGACGAAGCCGGGAAGGTCAATGGGATGCGCCTGCCGTTGTTTTGATTCCATTTGCAGAGCATCAAGGCTCTTTGGGAATTTTCGCAGTAGATATAGCCCTTTTCATAGCAAAGTCTGGCTAACCAGAATCAAGCCCACTGAATTGGAGTATAATACTCTCAATAGATGGGCTTTTTTGCTATGGGTTGACGCGTAAAGGAGGTGTCGGGTGACAACAGATGGTCTGTCGATCACGAGTTCACCAGCCGAGGGCAAGGCAAATGTGACCGTGTTCCACCTGAGTGGTTCCCTGGATGCTGCCAGCGAGGACGAATTGTGCAAACACGCCCGTCAGGCCTTCGAAAGCGGCGTCCATTTCCTTTTGCTCGATATGCAAAACCTGAAGCATATCTCCAGCGCAGGTTTGCGTGCGCTGCATAACATCTTCAAAATGTGCACACCCATGCAGGAAATCGAAGCGGCGCGTGAAGGCGGCGAGCCTTATAAATCCCCTTATTTCAAACTGGCCGGGGCTTCACCGGATGTGTACTACGTGCTCAACCTGGCTGGCTTCTTGCATAATATCCCCTTCTATCCCACATTGGAGGATGCGCTGAAATCGTTCGAGTAAACTTGTCTTCTCTACAAGAATGGGGAAGTGGGGGGG
>DAOTXM010000303.1:0-5789 GCA_034435215.1 Anaerolineales bacterium | reverse complement strand
TTTGTAATCAGTGCGATCAACCCGGCTAAAATCAATCCGCCTGCGGCTAGAACCAGGCCTTGCAGGATGGACAGAAAACCTAAAAACATGCTGCCGAAATCCGGCAAAGTCCAGGTGACGAGCGCGCCGTTCAAGGCGAAACCCCACAGCGCGGGCAGGGAGACGAGGTAGAGCGTGACAAAGGTCAGCGCCAGGGAGGTCTCTGCTGCCTGCAGGGGATTTTTCTTGAAAACGCGTAATCCGAACATCGCGCCCAGCCATACCAGCCCAAATGTGATGAGCGTGGTGCTGGCAGTGTAACCAATGATATCCTCCGCGCTGGCGACGGAACTAAGCGAGTATGTGCGCCCATCAAGGATGGCATAACGCAGGTTGAACAAAATAATGAATGCCAGCCCGCCAGCAAGCAACCAGGTGACCGTCCGCCCGCGCTTGCGGTAGAGGATATAGGCCGGGATGGAAACCAGTATAAAAGCCAATATGAAGCGCGGCAGGCGTTCACGACCTAAACGCGCTTCTCTGGCCTGCTGTATGGCGGCCTGGAAGGCCACTACCGGATCATCGCCGGCTTCGACGCGGATATCTTTTGGCGGCGCAGCGAGAGCCGGTAGGTACGCTTTGAGCAGTAGTGCTTGTTGCAGGCTCAAGGCTTGATGAATAATGGTTTTTTGCTCATTTCTCAGCGCCAGCATCTCAATCAACGGACGTCCCTGGCTGGTCGCGGGAATATTCGTTCCGAGCAATGTGGAGACCGTTGGCGCAATGTCCACCATTTGAATGTCTTTAATTTGGACTGGTCTGATGCCCGCACCAACGGCCACGAACGGCTCAATTAATACAATCGGATCCTGTCCCCCGTGACCGCCGGCATCGATCTGCCCGTGGTCGGAGAACATGATCAGGGTATCCTGCTGGAAGTCCAGGTACGAAGCGATCTCACGCAGCAGGTCATCGGCGCGGGAGGCGGCGGCATCCCAATTTGGAGAGCGCGGACCACCTTCATGGTGTCCGGCGTAATCCACCTGGTCGATATGGATCAGGATGAAATGATATTCTCCGCTCTCGAGCCAGGGGATGGCTGCATCCACCACTTCTCGGTCGGCGTGACGGTCCTCGCCAATCGTATAGAAACTGGTGTCAACATTGGCCTGCGGAATCAGACCTTCGAACCAGAAGTAGGCAGAAACGGCTGTTTTCAATCCCGCGCGATGGACAGCGCTGAAAAGGTTGTCCTGGGTCCAGGTGCGGGGCAACTCGCCGCCGTCCGGGTTCATAGCTGGACCATCGGAAAGGTCAGGCCATGCGCCTGTCATCAAGACTGAATAGCCAGGTGCGGAATAAGATGGCGGGCGCGAGTGCATGGTGGACCAGGCTCCCTGTTGACGCAACTCGTTGAGATAAGGCATCACTTCGGGTTTGAGCGATGTATCTTCGCGTAACGCATCGATCAGGACCAGCACGACACGATCCGTAAGTGGCTGCCCGAGAGGTTCGCCGGGTGTTGGCGGATTCCAAGCCAGCGGCGAGCGGAAGGCGTAGAGCGAATCCATCAAGCCGGTCGCCCAGAAGTATCCAAGCGCAGAAATGAGCAGACAGCCGAGAATGCCCGAGATGACCCAGCGATACGATTTCATGTGCTTCAGTCGAATTGTTCCAGACAGCGCCTTGCCAGCGTGGCGGCCACATCCATGCGATACTCCGCGCTGGCCCATTCATCCTTGGCTTCGTGGAAAGCGTTGCGGGCAGCAGCTTCCACGCCTTCAGCTTCGGTGCCATCCATTGCCAGAAGGGGGGTGCTCCCATAGCCACCGAGCGCAAGCCGCGTCCGGCCTGATGTCCATTGCGCCAGCGCTACGCAGACGATGGGTTTATCGGCGGGGGTGCGGGCGACGGTTTCGAACGCCAGTTTTGGGTTGAGCGGAATGGCAACTTTTGTAATCAATTTGCCGCCCAGTTTGTCACCCCGTAAGGGCAGGAAATTCCCGATTTCGATTTCCTCATCTTTTGGCTGAATGGTCAATCTGGCATCCAACGCCAGCAGTGCGGTTGTAAATGTCGATCTTCCGTCCGCGGCAACCAGCGTCCCGGCGATTGTAGCCGCGTTGCGGAGGTTGAGGGGGGCCTCCAATTTTATGGCGGCTTTTAACGCCGCGAGGGTGTGGTCGTTCTCGAGCAGGTTTTGGAGGGTAACCGTTGCCCCGATTTCCAAGAAATTCCCCTTTTTATGGATGGTGTCCAGCCCCAAGGCTTGCAAGTCCACCACTTCAATGGGGGCAGGTCCGGGTTGGGAAAGAAGCGTCCCGCCGCCGAGCGGCAGGGTGCCTGGTTGGGCGAGTAAGGTCAGTGCTTCAACAAGTGTTTGAGGACGGTGGTAATTTGTGATCATGGTTGCTCCATGGGAATGTGTTTGGAAGTTCCAGGACAATTATACAAGATGCGCGCCGATTGGATAGACGGGATTGTCCTTTATTTATGACAACGTGTACAAGTTGAATTGTGAATAAAATCACAAATAGTGACATTTGTCTGTCACTCAGATGACAGTAACTACTTTACGTTCGCTGGGGCGATTGTTATTATGTTCACAAATATATGTATATATTCGGATATTGTTACGGAGTAATACGATGAATTCTGTCCTGGAAAATGAAGTCCTGCAACTGCATGCCGAAATCTGTGCTGGATTGGCTGATCCGAGCCGCATCATGATCTTGTACGCGCTGTCTGATGGCCCGCGGAGTGTGACGGAAATCTGCAAAGCGCTTGGCATGCCTCAGCCGTCCGTTTCCCGCCATTTGAAAATTTTACGTGAGCGTCGTATGGTAACGGTGGAACGGCAGGGCACGGTTATGCAATATAGCCTGGCGGACAGACGTCTGATCGAAGCCCTGGATTTGCTGCGCGCAGTACTGCGTGACGGAATAGCAAAACGCGCCGAATTGATCGATGTCATTTCGTAGATTGAAATAGGAGAACTTTGATGAAAACGTTTCTTATTCTGGGTGCCGGGACCGGCGGGACCATGATGGCCAACAAAATGGCCGAAGCCCTGGATTTACAAGAGTGGCGTATCGTGGTCATCGACAAAGACGAGAATCACTATTACCAGCCGGGTTTCCTGTTCATTCCCTTTGGGATTTATTCCCCGGCTGATGTGGTCAAGCCGAAGCGTAATTTCCTGCCTCCTACGGTGGAGGTCGTCTTTGGTGAAATCGAATTGATCGAACCTGACAAGAATCGGGTTAAGGTAAGCGGCAGGAAAGCGATCAATTATGATTACCTGGTGATCGCAACGGGGAGTTACATCCGACCAGACCAGACCGCTGGCCTGCTGGATGGCGGTGGCTGGCGCGAGAATATCTTCGACTTCTATACCCCGGACGGCGCTGCTGCCCTGGCGCGCTTTTTGAAGTTCTGGAAAGGTGGACGCATGGTGTTGAATGTGGCTGAAATGCCCATCAAATGTCCGGTGGCACCGCTGGAGTATTTGTTCCTGGCTGATTGGTTCTTCCACGAGCGCGGCATCCGCGACAAGGTGGATATCACCTTTGTCACGCCGCTGCCAGGCGCGTTCACCAAACCGCGCGCCTCTTCCATTTTGGGTGGCATGCTCGAAAGTAAAAATATCAAGCTGGAATCTGAATTCATGATCATGGAGGTGGACAATACAAACCAGGTCATCCGCTCCTATGACGAACGCGAAATCCCCTATGACTTGTTGATTACGATCCCCACGAACATGGGTGCGGAAGCGATCGAAGCATCCGGTATGGGGGATGAACTGAACTTTGTGCCGGTCAATAAGCATACGCTGCAAAGCGAAAAATGGGCCAATGTCTGGTTGATCGGTGACGCCAGCAACGTCCCCGCTTCCAAGGCTGGCTCAGTCGCCCATTTCATGTTGGATGTGGTGGTCGAAAATGTCCTGCGCCACATGGAGGGTCTGGAACCGCTTCCGAAGTTCGACGGGCATGCCAACTGCTTCATCGAATCGGGCTTCGAAAAGGGCGTGCTGATCGATTTCAACTACGAAGTCGAACCGCTACCCGGTAAATATCCTTTACCCGGGTTTGGTCCTTTCTCGCTCCTGAAAGAATCGGCTGCCAACCACTGGGGGAAGATGATGTTCAAATGGACTTACTGGAACGTGCTGCTCAAGGGTGGTGAATTGCCCTTCGAGTCGCAGATGTCCATGGCGGGCAAATGGCTATAGGAGCTGTAATGGAAAACGAACTTTCTCTTATCCACCAAAAGCTGGATTACCTGACCCGGCAACTGGAAGCCCAACGCGAGCAGCAGGAAACGATCAATGAACTGGTACAAGATGCCATCCCGGTCGTCAACCACATGATCAAGCTCTCGATCGATGAATTGGCTGAGATCGGCACCGATTTCCAGCTCGAAGACCTGACGTTCCTGCTCAAGCGCGTGTTGCGCGATACGCGCCTGCTGGTTGGACTGCTCGACCAGGTGGAAGCCGTGGCGGAACTGGCGGAAGAGGGCCAGGTGATGGGAAAACGCATCTTCCACCAGGTCACGATGGAGCTGGACCGCCTGGAGCGCGAAGGATATTTTGGGTTTGCGCGCGCAGGCTGGAGCGTGGCAGGGCGAGCCGTCAAAACGTTCGATGCCGAGAAGCTGGAAACAGCCGGCAATCGCCTGGTCGATGCACTCAAGGAAGATGTTCCAGAAAAGATCTCGCTATTTGCGCTGTTGCACGCCCTGGGCGATCCAAAAGTCCGCCGTGGTCTGTATCGCTCGCTGAACTTACTCAAGGCAATTGGTGACTGACGAGTCACATAAAACAAAATCAAAAATCAATAAACACAAAACAAAAAATAGTAAGGAGACAAAAATATGACCGCCGTACTCGAGAATGTTGCTTTCAACGAAGAAGGCTTCATGACCAACCCAAAGGAATGGACCAGGGAAATTGCCGAGGTCCTTGCCAGGCAGGAAGGGATCGACGTGTTAACCCCTGAACACTGGAAAATCATCGACTTTTCCCGTAAGCAGGGTGAGGAAACCGGCAAAGCTCCCACCATGCGCCAAATTACGACGGGAACCGGCATTTCCACCAAGGACCTGTTTACGCTCTTTCCCAAAGGTCCGGCCAAGAAAGTGGCCAAAATTGCCGGATTGGGCAAGCCTGAAGGCTGTGTCTAGAAACGCATCGAACTGAACCTAAAATCTGTTACCGTCAATGAGGAGATATGACATGACTGAGAAAAACCGCCACATCGCGTTCATTTGTTCGAAAGGCGACCTGGATATGGCCTACCCTGCCCTGGTGATGGGCTGGGCTGCGCTTGGGAATGGGATCGACGTGACCATCTTCTTCACTTTCTGGGGCATGGATATCATCAATAAGAAGCGCCAGAAACACCTGGAGATTTCCCCTGTCGGTAGAACCAGCATGAAGATGAGCATGATGGGTTTACCGACCGGCAACCTGGGCATCCCGAACTGGATGGCGATCATCCCTGGCATGACGGCCTTCACATCCTGGTTCATGAAAAAGAAAATTGCTGGCGTCGGCGCGCCTCCGGTGGACGAATACCTGCAAATGCTGGTGGACGGCGGCGCAAAGCTCTATGCTTGCAAGATGTCTGTGGATATGATGGGCTTGAAGATGGATGACTTCGTAGATGGTGTTTTGGATATCGTCACCGCTGGCGACTTCATGGACATGACCGAAGGCGCTGAAATCATCTTCATTTAAACTACCCAGTTCACAGGATAGTACTTTTCAAAAAATGGGGCGTGGGGTGATTCGGACGGGTTATGCC